>JBILCM010000026.1:0-30113 GCA_044353165.1 Paenibacillus sp. | reverse complement strand
GTGTATGGTAACAATTACAAAGATCAACTAACTTCTAGCATCACCCATCTTGAGGGAAAAACCCATGTGGAAAAACAGACAACAAGATGATTCACAATCACATCAAATCCATACACGAAGACAGTTCACATTCAGATTGAATGTTTTTTTCTTCTGTATATTTATTTTGTTCTCTGTTTTGATTGTGCGTCTGGCCTACATTCAATTTGTTGAAGGAAAATCATTATCTGCGATGGAGTCAGCTTTGGCCAATCGGAGTGTGCTAATCCCTCCCATCCGGGGCAACATTTATGATCGTAATGGGTATCCCATCGCATATTCGACATCGACACAATCTTTATATTACCGAATGGAACCAGGTAGAACCTTGGAGAACCACCTTGCAATCGCTCAGAAACTGGCTGATTTATTCGCAAAGCATGGTGATTATGGCGAATCAAGTCCTCCTTCAGTAGCTGATGTTTTGGTTGCCATGGATGTTGGGTACGAAATCTCAGGTCAGAAGAAAAGTATGTTTAATCTTATGTATGATCCTCGGAGAGTGAAGAGTGGATTAACGCAGACCGAAATCGCAATCCTTATGTCTCACCCTGATCAATTCCCTGGTGTGGAAGTGGTTGAGGAGAGTGTTCGTCATTATGATGCAAGCACGATTGCCACACAACTCGTAGGTTATTTAAAACCATTCTCTGTATCCATGAATCAGAATGCGAACTATCTTCAATTTTACAAAACGAAAATGAATGATTATTTGCTCACAGAAGAAGTGGGATTCGATGGTTTGGAGTTTTTGTATCAGGATGTGTTGCGTGGCAAAGCTGGAGAACGAAAATACCCTGTCAATAACAGAGATCAAATTATTGGTCCCGTAAATACGACACCTCCCCAAAAAGGGAATAATATTCATTTAACCATTGAGAAAAATGTGCAGCTTGCAGCAGAGCAAGCGATTATGGATCAACTCGCTTATATGAAATCAGATGAAGCTAAAAAACGTAAATACCCGGTTATGGGATCTAATTCGCTTGCGGGATATGCTGTGGCGATCGAAGTCGACACAGGTAACGTTGTAGCCATGGCTTCAATGCCAGATTATGATCCCAATGTATGGTCTGGAGGAATTTCTTCCAAAGTTTATAATGAGATCCAACCTTTTTATCAGAATGGAACCATAAAAACGGTTTATCCTGCCGTCTCGGATGCTAAAGAACGTGCGAAATACCCATCCTCACTTTTACCGCTCGGCTCGACAATTAAACCACTAACTGTGTTGGTCGGTTTGAAAGAAGGATTAATTGAACCGGGAACTTATTATTACGATACAGGAAAACTCAAGTATGGTCGAAAAAACTCAGCTTCTATTCGAAACTCTCATGGAAGTGCCAACGGAAACATAAATGCATCGGATGCGATTCGACTATCATCGAATACGTTCATGGCTGCAATGATCGGATTGAAATTGTATGAAAAATATGGTGGGGAATCCGGTGGGCCTGTAGAGGTATGGGATAAATACATGAAAGCCTTTGGACTTGGCGTAACGACAGGAAGCGGCCTACCCATTGAAAGTGCAGGCGTTATTGAATATTTGAGTCCATCACGCGGGAGTGTTCAGAATGCGATGGTGATGGGTTCATTCGGACAGCAAGCTCGGTATACAACATTACAACTTGCACAATACACCATGATGCTCGCCAATCAAGGGAAACGAATGAAGCCTAATTTTGTCGAGAAGATTACCAATTTTGAAGGAAATCTTGTTGAGACGGTTCAACCTGTGGTTCTAAACCAGATTATTATGCCCACTGTGTATTGGGAAACTGTGACGGAAGGTATGGCCGCATCAACAAAAAATAATGTACTAACCCAATGGTTTGGGAAATTACCTTTCGCTGTTGCTTCCAAAACGGGCACCTCGCAACAAGATACGGCAGCCGGAAAAATTGAGAATGCTGTTTTTATTTCATTCGCACCTGCAGACAAACCCAAATTGGCCATTGCTGTCGTCGTTCCATGGGGTGGGTATGGTGCATGGGGCGCAGCGCCTGTTGCTGCAAAAATTTTTAAGGCGTATCATGATTACGTGGGTATGGATGGAAAACCCGCCATAGCAGCCGATGTTGTTAATAATGAATAGAGACTTGTTTTTGGAAGGAGTTCATGCAGTTTGCACAAAAAATATAAGTTGCTTGCGTTGGACATAGATGGCACACTGTTGAACAACCAAAGCAACATTTCGCAAGCTAACGAGCAGTTCATACAATTGGCGATTGCGGCAGGCGTAACTGTTTGCTTAGCTACGGGACGCGGATACCAAAGTGCGATTCCTTATGCGTTGCAACTTCAACTCTCTTCGCCACTCGTTGTTGCCAATGGCAGTGAAATATGGTCTGCACCGGGAATCTTACATCACCGCACAACGATGCCTGCAAGTACCATTCAAGAACTCAGGGAGATTGCATTGCAGTCCGATGTCTGGTACTGGGCGTATAGTGTTTTTGGGGTGCATAACAAAGAGAAATGGATTGAGAATGAGAGCAATACGGAGTGGTTAAAATTTGGGTTTTTTACAGAGGATGACCTTAAGCGAGAAAGAGTTCGGAATGCAATCCAAAAGCTTGATCAATTTGAAGTTACCAATTCCCACCCTTGGAATATCGAGTTAAACCCGCGTGGAATATCGAAAGCGACTGGGCTTCGGGAAGTGTGCAACATACGAAAGATTGATATGAGCGAAGTTATTGCTGTTGGCGATAGTATGAACGATTTAACAATGATTCAAGAGGCGGGTTGCGGTGTTGCGATGGGCAATGCGCAAGATGAATTAAAGTTGGCAGCAAATATGGTCACAAGTTCGAATGATGAAGATGGTGTGGCTGAAGTTATTAAACAGTTTATTTTGTAATGGAGTGCGAATCGTATGGATATTGTTGGATGGGTTTTGGTCATTGGTTTATTCCTTGTTGGTATGGCGGGTGCCATATACCCCGTGTTACCGGGTGTTCTGGCGATTTATAGTGCGCTATTTGTTTATGGTTTTTTCTTCGGTTGGACATCGTTTGGTGTATGGTTCTGGATCATCCAGACGTTGATCGTATGCGTCGTATTTGCTGCAGATTATGCTGTGAATGCCCTTGGCATCAAGAGGTTTGGCGGGAGTCGTGCATCGGTAGTTGGAAGTACGATTGGCATAATTATAGGACCATTTGTTATACCTGCTTTTGGTTTGCTGATTGGTCCATTCCTAGGCGCGGTCATTGGCGAACTACTGATGGGTCAATCAACGAAGGATGCAGTAAAGGTTGGCATTGGTTCGTTGATCGGTTTGTTTTCCAGCATGGTCGTGAAAGTGATTCTTCAATTGGTCATGATCGCTATTTTTGTAATTTGGATCATTTTCAATTGATCATAATGAAGAGTAGAAGAAGGGCTGCGGATTGAAAAGCACGTTGATAAGCGGCACGTTAATATTGGCAGGCGCAGCATTCTTTGCTAGGTTTCTAGGAGTCATTCAACGAATTCCGTTGCAACGGCTTCTTGAAGACTTAGGTATGGCATCGTATGCAATTGCTTATAATATTTATTTTTGGTTGCTTGTATTGGCGACAGCCGGATTTCCGAGTGCTATAGCCAAATTGGTGTCCGAAAAATATGCGATGGGATTGCATGATGAAGGTGAAGCCATTCGTCGGACAGCCGCAAGGTTCTCACTTGTAACGGGTCTCATCGCAGCAATTTTGGTCTTCAGTTTTTCGTCACTGCTTGCTCAAGTTAGCGGCAATCCTGATGCAGCTTTGGCCATTCGAGCTTTAGCGCCAGCGCTGTTGTTGTTTCCTTGGATCGCGGTCGAACGCGGATATTTTCATGGACGACAGAAAATGTTGGTTAACGGGTTATCTCAAATATGGGAACAAATTTTTAGAGTCATAACTGCGATTGCTCTTGCTTATTTTATGCTTGAGTACGGATATGGCCTAGATTGGGCCGCTGCGGGTGCATCGTTCGGGGGCGTATTGGGAAGCGTTGCAGCCGCTGGAGTTATTCTTTATTACGGTTTTACTTTGCGTCGCCATGACCGAAAAGTATTCCAAGTGAAGGCCGACGATGTTCTACCCCGAAATAAGATAAAGTTTGTTCCACTGTTTCGATCTATTGTAAAATTGGCTATTCCGGTTTCAGTCACGGCGCTCGCTGTCCCAACCATTTACTTGATTGATTCATTACTGACCATCCCTCTGTTGCGGGATGAGCAAGGCATTCGGATGGCTACAGAAACATTAGGCATTTTGGGAGGACGCGCCCAATCGTTAGCTGGAATCCCGGTCATTTTTGCCATAGCGTTGAGTCAGTCCATTCTGCCGATTATTGCTTTTGCTAACGCGAGGAACGATCAGCCGGAGGTTGTTCGTCAAACTTCACTCGCCCTTCGCATCGCGATCATTACTGGAGCACCTGTTATAGTCATATTATCCACATCCATCTTTTCCTTAAATACGTTCATTTTTGGTGATGCGCATGGTTCTTGGGTGATTGTAAGTTTGTTGGTTTCGGTCTTGTTTCAGATTGTCATGATGACGACGGGATCCGTCCTGCTTGGGTTAGGACGCGCAGATTTGCCCATGAAACATATTGCCATCGGCATTGTTCTAAAATTGGGTTTTACTTTTCTTTTAGCGCCCTTCATTGGAATCTATGGAATCATCTCAGCGACTGCGATTTGTTTTGCTGCTACGGCAGTACTTAACGCATTGTCGTTAAAACGGCTTGTGCAATTTCAAATACTGGGCTCGCGTGCCCTGCCTTTCGTTGGAGTCATCCTCCTGCAAAGTGGAATAGGCGCATCTGTATCATGGCTTCTGTATCATTATTTTCAACCGTTTGGTTTGAACACATGGGATGCATTCATTCAGACAATCTTAGCATCTGGGTTTGCCGTTATGATCTATCCTTTGTTATTATTTAAGTTAAGGATCATCGGATCTGATGATATAAGAGCTATGCCTGAGTCCATCCGAAATAAAGGGTTACGGTTTTTGTCTGTATTTAAGAAATACACATAAAGGAGATTAGATGATAATGAAAAAAATGGAGAGTGTGCGAGAATTTGACGACTTGATTGCAGCTGAGAAACCAACTGTGGCACTATTTAAAGCTGATTGGTGCAAAGACTGCGTCTATATTAATCCATTTATGCCTGATGTAGCTTCTGCTTATGGAGATCGAATATCGTTTGTCATTGTGGACAGAGATCAATTTCCAGAGTTAGGCGAGCGATATAACGTTCTGGGTATTCCAAGTTTCATTGCTTTTGCGAATGGGAAAGAAACAATTTCTTTTATTAGTAAGTTGCGCAAGACACGCGAAGAGATTGAAGGTTTTCTTGATCGCGTGATTCAAGTGACAAGTAGGTAAACCAATAATGAAAAGAAAAATACCCATATATTTTTTGGCTCTAATCACGTGTATAGGGATGTTTCTCGTTCTCCTGCAAGGTGCATTAGTAACCCAAACTGAATCCGGTCGAGGTTGTGGGGATGATTGGCCGCTTTGCAACGGGAAATTCGTGCCTGCCTACACGTTAGAATCGATTATTGAATATAGCCACAGAATTATAAGCGGTGTTGTCGGTTTACTCGTACTAGGCACAACAATCGCAACATTCCTTCGTCTGCGACAACGAGATGCAAGAGTGTATGCATTGGGCGCACTTTTTTTTACCTTGCTTCAAGCTGCGCTAGGTGCTGCACAAGTGATGAATCCCCAATCAGATCCGATTCTGGCGTTGCATTTTGGGTTTTCTCTTCTGGCATTCACGTTGACTTTGTTGCTCGTTACGGCAGTTCGTTCGGCGTTAAAGACTGAAACGGTGCCACATGAGAAGATGATTTTGCCCCCCCCATTAAGTAAATCTTTCCGCATGGGGGTATGGCTAACAACAATTTATGCGTATTTCGTAGTTTATACAGGCGCATTAGTGAGTCATACCGATTCTGGAGGGGGTTGTCTTGGCTTTCCATTGTGTAACGGTGAATGGATCCCTTCGAGCTTGCAAGATGCAACGGCTATCGCATTTACACACCGAACCGCAGCTTATCTTTTGTTTTTTAGTGTGTTGATTGTGGCCTTAGTTGCAAGGAAATTCTATAAACATAATTCAGAAATTTACAGCGGCGCAAAATGGTCATTCATTCTTGTCATTGGTCAAGTTTGTAGCGGTGCACTCATGATGATCCTCATGGGTACGGATGGATATATCTTTGGAACGTTGTTGCATACTGTAATTATTGCAGTTCTCTTTGCGGTATTAAGTTATTTAAGCATTGCTGTCTATTTCCAACAACGGAGATAATATCAGTTCGAATGGGGGGGGATAATGTAGCGTGGAATCGAACGTGTTGTCCGGAAAAACAGCACTTATTACAGGGAGCGCTCGCGGTCTAGGTAAAATGAGTGCAATCGCATTGGCTAATATGGGTTGTAATATCGCGATTAATTATATGCAAAGTTTTACAGAAGCTACAGTTCTTCAAGCGCAAATCGATTCCATTGGCGTGCGTTCCATTATCATCCAAGGGAATGTTGCTTTAGCTGAAGATGTCAAGATGATGGCGAGGAAAGTCGATCAAACGCTGGGCTCTATTGATATTCTTATTAATAATGCGGGTCCTTTTATTCGTGAGCGCAAGCATTTTGTTGATTACGATGACGAAGAAATAGACTTTATGATGCAAGGAAATCTTCTCGGTGTAATTCGGATGGATCGATATGTTTTGCCTGCAATGAGGCAACGTGGTTGGGGGCGAATTGTGCATTTTGGTTTCGGCCGATCATCCGAAGCTAGAGGGTGGCCGCATCGCGCTGTATATGCTGCAGCTAAAGTTGGACTGGTGTCGTTCACAAAATCGTTAGCCATTGAAGAGGCTCCTCACGGCGTTACAGTAAATATGGTGTGTCCTGGTGACATCAAGGGAGCATATAAAGAGAAATCTATCGAAGCGGCCCAAGCGGACAGTGATCCAGAGTCCCCAGTGGGGAGGCCAGGAACGGGTGAAGATGTTGCACGTGTCGTCGCATTCTTATGTCATCCTTCTTCTGATTATGTGACAGGGAATATCATCGATGTATCCGGTGGACTTGATCCAATTCGAAATCAGATTCATCACATTGAAAAAACAAAAGCTTGACGGATCAATAACCGCCAAGCTTTCAACAACCCAATATGCGCTTAAAATACTTGAACGACTTCTTTAACTTCCTCGATTTCTTCCATTAGCGCACGTTCAATTCCAGCTTTCAATGTGATGGTAGAACTGGGACAACTGCCGCAGGCGCCAATCAGTTTTAGTTTGACGATACCATCCTCTACGTCAACCAATTCCACATCGCCCCCATCGCGTTGCAGGAATGGTCGAAGCTTGTCAAGCACTTCAAGGACGCTATCGTACATGCTGTTCTCTGTGTTGGTTGTCATGAATAATCCGCTCCTTTCATCCCTTATTATATTACAAACCGACTTAATAGTGAAATGGAGAATCACGAATGCATAAAATTTTAGAGTTTTGCACAAATAATGCTTCGCATGGGACGGACCGCATCATGTTGCGGTTCGAATCCCAACAAGACGTAGATACGGTCGAATATGGATGTCTTGGAAACTGCGGACAGTGCTACATGGAGCCATTCGTGTTCGTTGATGGTGATCTGGTGAGTGCAACAAATCCAGAAATACTTTACGAAAAGATTTTAGAAAAATGGGCTATTGAAGAAAATGATCCGTATGCGGATTTGACATTGGATCCGGATTGAAGTGTATAATATTTAGTGAGGGAGGTGCTCACAATGATCAACATTTCTGACATGGCTGCCGAGAAAATCAAACAGTTAATGAGTGCAGACGGAAGTACGAACGGATACCTTCGCCTTGCAGTGAAAACTGGAGGTTGCAGTGGGTTCACTTACGGTTTGGGGATTGACGATGAAATTCAAGATAACGACAATACGTTGCAACTTAAAGGTTTGAACATCGTTATGGAAGCAGATAGCGTAAAATATTTGCATGGTTTGGAGATTGATTATAAAGAATCTGCCATGGGAGGCGGGTTTACACTCAATAATCCGAATGCAATAGCAACTTGTGGTTGCGGGACATCATTCCGAACGAGAGAAGAAGCAGGCGTTCCAAGCGAATGTTAACAGGGATTGAACAAAGCACCTTCATTGAGGCTTTACTTAAGCCGTCAAGAAGGTGCTTTGCTTATTGAAACTAAAATTTCATGTTGCTGCTATGTCCCGGCGAAAGTTTGGCTGTTGGATCAATATAAACTTTAGCATTATTGATAGCCGTAGGTGCTTCACCAAAACCTACAGCAATCAGCTTTAGCTTACCGGCATATGTCGTAATGTCTCCGGCTGCAAAAATGCCTGGTATGGATGTTTCCATACGTGAATCAACGATAATGGATCCATCACGAATTTCAAAACCCCACTCCGCGATGGGTCCAAGGGAGGAAATAAAACCATAATTTACAATGACATCATCGACCATCAAGGTCACTTCGGCTTCCGTCTTTAAATCTTTGATTGTAGCAGATGTAATTGTTCCATCTTTCCCTTGAAGTGCAATGATTTCCTTAGGTGTAAGTAATTCAACTTTAGATTTCATCAGCAATTCAACACTGTGTTCATGTGCTCGAAATTTATCGCGGCGATGAATTAAAGTCACTTTCTCCGCAATAGGTTCTAACATGAGGGCCCAGTCAACTGCAGAATCCCCGCCGCCACTAATTAACACCTTGCGACCTCTAAATTGTTCAAGATTTTGAACAAAATAATGCAGATTATTTCCCTCGTAAAGCGGTGCTTCAGGAAGTTCAAGTTTCCTCGGCTCGAAAGCCCCAACACCAGCTGTAATTATAATCGATTTAGCTTCATGCCTAGCTTTCGTCGTTTCGATAATGAAGTGACGTTCAGCTTGTTTGGTCAGTTTTGTTACTTTCTCTGAAAGACATTTTTCGATGGGGAAATGATTCAACTGTTGGAGCAAATTATCAACCAGCTCCTGCGCACGCACTTTCGGAAAACCTGCAACATCATAAATGAATTTCTCAGGATACAATGCAGATAATTGGCCGCCAAGTTGGGGCATGCTTTCGATAATCTTACAACTTGCTTGTCGCATACCTGCATAGAACGCTGCAAATAAACCTGCAGGGCCCCCACCAATTACAGCAATATCAACGATCTCACCATTCTTACTTTCTTGTGACAATCCACAAGCACCTCCGGACAGTAATAAATAATATTAATACCATTATACACTTATAGTTCTATAGAATGAAACCCTGTTTCGAAATTTTTAGACTTGAATTTTTTGTGAAAACATGGCATTATATTGGGAGTTTGATTGCACATTTAATCACAGCATATATTTTAAAGTCTGTTTATTGTGTTTGTTTCATTCGACAGACTTTGTGTAAATTTTCACAAACTACTTAGTGAACGGAAGGATTGGAGAGCATGAGTAGAATTCCACGCATTGTCATCCTCGGTGCAGGGTATGGGGGGATTGTCACTGCGCTTCGTCTGCAGAAAGAGTTGAACTACAACGAAGCAGACGTTACCTTAGTGAACAAGCATGATTATCACTATATCACGACACACCTGCACATGCCGGCGGCCGGAACGGATAATCCACAGAATGCCAAAGTGAATATACTGAAGTTAATTGACGAGTTTAAGATAGATTTTGTAAAATCGACCGTACTGCAAATACGTCCTCACGAGAAAAAAATTATTCTCGAAGATGGCTCGCTTTCCTATGATTATCTGGTTGTTGGTCTTGGGGGAGAACCTGAAACGTTCGGTATTCCTGGTTTGAAGGAACATGCCATGTTTATCCGAAGCATAAACAGTTCGCGACTGATCCGAGAACACATTGAATATCAGTTTGCTAAGTTTAAGAAAGAACCGCATCGAATGGATTATTTAACTTTTGTTGTTGGCGGTGCTGGATTTACTGGAATCGAATTTATTGGTGAGTTAGCAGATCGTATCCCAAAGTTGTGTCGCGAATTTGACGTCGATCCGAACCTTGTAAAAATTTATAATGTTGAAGCTGCACCAAGTGCACTTCCTGGTTTTGATCCTGAGCTTGTTCAATACGGAATGGAAGTGCTTCGCAAGAAAGGTGTTACTTTTCGAATCGGAACTGCGCTTAAGGAATGTCACCCAGAACAAATTATTCTTGCAGACGGGGAAATTATAAAAACAACGACCGTGATATGGACAGGTGGGGTTCGAGGTAATCAGCTGATGGAGAAGGCTGGATTCGAGACAACCCGTGGTCGAATAAAAGTAGATGCCTATTTACGAGTACCTAATCATGAGGATGTTTTTGTCATTGGAGATTGCTCCATTGTGCTTAACGATGAAGGCAAACCCTACCCGCCCACTGCACAGATGGCACTTCAACAAGCTGATTTATTAGCTTACAACTTAGTATCATCTATTCGTGCTTCCAATTTGAGAACGTTCAAGTTTGAAAATAAAGGCACCGTGGCTTCATTAGGCAAAGGTGAAGCAATTGGGATTGTTTTCCATCGGAAAGTAAAAGGGAGTTTGGCTTCAATAATTAAGAAGCTGATTGATTTACGGTATTTATACATCATTGGTGGAATTTCGCTCGTTCTAAGGAAAGGATATTTTCGCTAATTTATGCGCCATTGCAGTGTTCAAGTTCGCGGACTGTTAACAAGAGACGAGTTAGATCGTTACAACGGACTTATTGATGTGGGCCAATATTTGGAACAAAATCAACGATACGATCTCGCATACATCGTTCAGAAGGAAGTTGATCGGTTGGTTCAACCTGCGATCGAACGGCTTAAGGACAAGGGAAGAGAACGTGATCGCATGACAGAAGCTTACTTGCGTGACAGACAATCAATAGAAGACATTGAAGAAAACGATTGAGATAACTAATTATATGCAAAAACCAAAGAAACGCCAATATCATATTGGCGTTTCTTTGGTTCGATGATTCTAGGCTATAGACCAAGCATTTTTGCGAACGCGTCAAGTTCCAATCGATGGCCCACATAAAATTGTCCAAATTCGCCAAAACGAGCAGAAACTTCGTCAAAACGCATTTCATACACCAACTTTTTAAATTGAAGAGCATCATCGGAAAATAAGGTAACTCCCCATTCCCAGTCGTCGAAACCGACCGATCCTGTAATGATTTGCTTCACTTTACCAGCGTAATTCCGACCGATCATACCGTGACTGCGCATCATATTCCGACGATCTTCCATGGACAACATATACCAATTGTCAGAACTTTCTCGCCGTTTGTTCATCGGATAAAAGCATACGTATTTCGCTTGGGGCAATGCTGGCTTCAAACGGGCAACAATTTCTGGATTTTCCAATGGGTCTGATCCTGTTTTAGTAGCATAATTACTCAATTCTACTACGGAAACATATGAATAAGCAGGCACCACTACATCTGCAAAAGATGTGTGTTGAAATTGTGTTTCTAAAGCATTCAATTCTTCAAGTGTTTCTCGAAGATGAATAAATACGAAATCAGCTTTCTGGCCCACAACAGAATATAATGCGAAACTTCCGGTTTTCACCACATCTGCGGTCCTACTCTCCAATACGAATGCTTGAAGTTCGTCGTATGCACGTTGGCGTTGTGGGGGTGATAACGCCTTCCATTTTGTCCAATCGATATGCCGAAAATCATGTAAAGCATACCAACCGTCCAATGTTAAGGCTGCTTCAGTCATTCATGTTCACTCCTTGCTATATTAAATTCATTACAGGTTGTGCTCTTCCTATCTTACTGGATTGATGAAGATCGGGCAAATAGACGTCCAAGGTCAGTTTGACGAAGCGGGGCTGTCCGGGTAAACTTAAATCATATGACGTTGTTAGGGTTGTTAAGGAGGGTTCGGTTGCCTTATGGTAACAAATATATTTCAAGTCCTTGTAATTACAGTGTTGGCATTTGTACTTATTTTTGGAGTTGGATTCATCTTAAATATGTTGTTAAAGACGACTTGGTTTCCAATTTATGGATACTTCATCTTAATAATCGGATTATTTATATATTTCGAGTGGAATTCCGATAATTTTTGGGGAAATATAAGTCAATATGGAATTGTGGATGGCTTGGCTGTCTTTGGTGGATTGTTTGGCGCATATGTAAGCGGTTGGACGATCAAAGTTTTGCGAAATAAGGGTTTTAGGATGTTTTAACAATATGTGTCTTGTATGGCCCTTTCTCTACGGGGCATCGTAATTGTGAGGAAATGAGTTCTTTACGATGCTGCCGTTGGGAGGTTCATCATCATGCCAAAAACATCTATTCAAGGAACGACCCTTCATTATCATGTGCAAGGGAGCGGAATTCCGATTGTATTCATCCACCCCCCTCTGCTCAATCGAGCAATTTTTCGATATCAAGAAGTACAGCTCTCAGACATGTTTCGTGTTATTACTTTTGATATTCGAGGGCATGGATTTAGCCCTGCTTCTCCAGCAACTTTAACTTATTCATTAATCGTACAAGACATCATCGGGCTTTTAGATTTTCTTGACATCAAGCACGCCTATTTATGCGGTTACTCCACGGGCGCCGGCGTTGCACTTGAAGCGTTATTAACGCATGAAAATCGATTTCGAGGTGCAATACTTATTGGCGGTATGTCTGAGATGGGCGATTGGATCGCGCGCAGCCAAATTCATGTCGCGTCTTTCTTGGCTACAGCAGGAATGAAAACTACACTAGCGCTATGCATTGCCGCAGGGAATGCTGATCGGCGTGAAACGTTCCATAATCTCTATTACGAAGCAATGCAAGGCGACGTAAATAACTGGCGACAATATTACGATGCAAGCGCAGCATACTCGTGCACGGATCGCCTGCAATCCATTCAATCACCTATCTTACTTGTTTCAGGAATGAACGACGTTCGATTTCAAAAATATAGCGATTTACTCCAGCAAAAATTACCTAAAACTTCGCACATCCATATACCAGGAGTTAGCCATAGCATTCCAACAAAAGCGCCAGAACTGTTGCACGCTCACGTAAGTCAATGGGTCATGAATATCGAAAGTATGATACAATCTAAGAAAAGTTGAAAACTGTGCAGGGGGAACGATGCTTGAAGCTATTGAATTTGCTGCAATTGACGGACCATCATCGTTTTATCGTCGTTCGCGAGTTCGGCTTAAGCTCGCTCGATCGCCGCATACTCACGACACTTTATCAACCCCTGATCGGATCCTCGTCAATCGCTTTGTATATGACAATGTGTTCGCAACTGCCTGCCGAAATGGTTGGATCGAGCAAACCTGGTTCATTGTCAATGCTTTTTCTGGCATGCGGCATGCAACCCAATGAGAATGGGCGAAAACAGCTTATGGATGATACTTCCCAGCTCGAAGCTGTAGGTTTGTTGCGAACATCAAGGATTACGGATGAACACGATGTAATCATTTATGAATTTGATCTACTCGCTCCAGTTTTGCCGCATATTCTGTTTTCATCACACTATTTATGGCTGATGTTTCAAGAGAGAATGGGATCAGCTGCAGCAGAACAACTTCGCCAATCTTTTATTACTGAAAAAACAAAATACAAAATTATTCATCGTGAAGTTATTTCTGTATCATTCCAGGAACAATTTCGACTTATCCATCCTATGCCTGCAACGACAACGCCAGTCCGTTTGAATTCCGCTGATGCATTCAATCACGGTGGATTTATGCCGAACGAATTACTGCGTAGATTCCCCAAATCTTCTGTGAATCGCAAATTTCTTGAGAACATGCTATCAGACAATGGTCTAGTAACACAATTGAACTATTGGGCCGGCAAATATGAACTTACTTTGAAAGAAACAGTTTCTTTACTTGACGAAGGGGATATGTTTTTATCGAACGGAGACTTCCATGTGGAACGGTTTCAAACGCGAGCGGTTGAAATTCGCCGCCAAATTTCCAGGCGAGAAGAAGATCAGTCTCCTAGAGAACGTAAGCGCGAGGTTCAAGCCATATCATCCGACAACAATAAGATGCCTTTGGATGAACGCGAATCGGATGAAAAATACTGGCTTGAGGTACCTGAAACTTTCTTGAATGATTGCAATGCAAGGCAATATAATTCGCTGCTTGTGAATGCTTCATATGATCAATTGTTGAAGATTCATTTTCGTCCGGCTTCTGTGCCCCTCGTTGTGCGAGAAGCTTTCTTGAAGATGCATCTTGATTATCATTTGCCGGATGAGGTCATCAATGTATTAATCCATTATGTACGCAAGAATGCGTTGGATTGGTCTCCTAAATATTTAGATGCTATCGCTGCGAATGTTGTTGGAAAACACATTCGCACGTTCGAACAAGCTGTGGCACATTTTCGCAAGGCCGAACAAGTTCGCAATGGGACTCAAGATTCTGCGAAAGTACAGCGTGGAATGAATAGAACAACAGAGCGGAAAGAGCAATCCAAGTTCATGAAACCGCAAGTCGCGTCACCACAGCGCCAAAGCAAGAAAGCGGCGAGCGAAGAAGATATTCGTCGTATTCTAGAGAAAGCCAAGCGGTTACAAGATACATAATGGAGTGGAGATGGTAGACATCGATTCGATGGGCAAACAGATGAATGGATTTCTTGGGATCCACCAATCCGACTGGAAACGTCAAACCATGAAAGTAATGAACGACCCGTTTGTGATACGCTGGATTCAGGAACACCCGGAGCTAACTGAGGTAGAATTACGCACGAATGTAACTCGTTTATATCAGTATGCCAAAGAAAAAAGACAATGCGATCAGTGTCCTGGTTTGGAGCAATGTCCGAATGATCTGACGGGTCATTTCACGAAGATTTCTGTTCATCCGGAGCCTGGTCAACCCAAACTTGTTGATTATAAAACGCCTTGTAATCTTTATCAAATCAAAGCTGCACAAGATGCATTGCGCTCAAGGATAAGGAGTTTTTATGTTGATGAGAAAGCTTTGCGTCACGAATATGCAATTGATGAGATTGTATCTCGTGATTTAGAACGAGCGGAATCTGTGGAAGCGATCCTTGAATACATCTTGCTTGCTCGTTCGGGAGAACTGCCTCTTAGAGGTTTATATTTAGTTGGTGATTTTGGCACAGGAAAGACGTTCCTGGCTAGCTATCTACTGTATGAGTTGGCTAAGTCAGGATATACTGGCGTCATTGTATACATGCCTGATTTTGTAGAAGAATTAAAAACGATGTTCGGTGATCCACAACGAATGAAAGAGACCATAGATATGCTTAAAGAGACGGACTTACTCATTTTTGACGATATTGGTGCGGAACATCTGAATGCTTGGACCCGGGATCATGTACTTGGAACCATTCTAAACTATCGGATGAATCGAAAACCTACGTTTTATACATCGAATCAAGACTTGGAGCAATTGCACCGTCATTTCAGTTTCACGGCCAAGGATGGGGAAGATCGTTACCGCGGCGAGCGTATCATGGATAGAATTCGACCCTTTGTTGATGTAATTGAAATCGGTGGGAGAAACCAGCGTGGTCCGAAGACGCAATAAAGCAAAAAAGCTTGGCTTGCGCAACGGTTGCACAATCCAAGCTATCCATGTGTGTGATGGATGAATTAACGCGTCAATAACTCAATTACAGTAGCTGTACCTGCTATGAGCAGTAAGAGTACAAACATGCCTACAAAGCCGATACCGACATCGATCAGATCATTCCGAGGTTCTTCATTTGTGTGTTGTCTTGGATCATTCACGTTAGATCCCCCCTTACACAATATACTTTGTTAGTATAACGAATATTAGGAACGATTGTAAAGTTAAACACTGTGACAAATTTGCGTCCTCTGTCTGCGTTATGCACCCGGCTTGGAATATGGTATACTTTAGTCGTTCAACTGATCAGCAGAAGGAGGCATATAGTGTGGCTATTGTTTCAGTATCAGACAATTCTTTTAAGAACGAGGTAGAAAGCACAGGTACAGTGCTTGTCGATTTCTGGGCGCCGTGGTGCGGACCTTGTAAAATGATTGCGCCTGTTCTTGAAGAACTTGACAAGGAAGTAGGTACAAAACTCAAAATTGCAAAGGTGAATGTTGACGATAACCCAGAATCCGCTGGGCGTTACGGAGTAATGAGCATTCCGACATTGATCGTATTTAAGAACGGCACACCAGTAGACAAAGTTGTCGGTTTCCAATCCAAAGATGCGTTGAAGAAAGTGGTTGACCGGTATTTGTAATGCGTTGTGCAAACCCTCTCCATTCGTTTTTGACGGAGAGGGTTTTTCATCTCATAAACTTCATAGCTTGTTAGGAGGTGCATGGTGATGAGCAATCTCAATGAAGATGTGCTGCGCCAAAAATTAGCTATACTTCCTGAGAAACCGGGTTGTTATCTGATGAAAAATGAAGAGGGCTCGGTTATTTATGTGGGCAAAGCAAAAGTATTGAGAACTCGTGTTCGCTCGTATTTTACGGGCAGCCACACTGCTAAAACTCAGCGTTTGGTGATGGACATTGACGATTTTGAATACATTGTAACCGCAAACCACATTGAAGCTCTTCTGTTGGAGTGTAATTTAATTAAGCAATACAGCCCTAAGTATAATGTTCTGTTGAAGGATGACAAATCATTCCCATACATTAAAATTACAGCAGAAGAACATCCTCGGCTTGAAATAACACGCAGGGTCGTGAAGGATAAGGCAAAATATTTTGGGCCTTATCCCAACGCTTACGCTGCACAAATGACGAAGAAGTTACTGGATCGACTTTATCCGTTACGTAAATGCAAGGTGTTACCAGATAAAGTGTGCTTATATTATCATATGGGACACTGTATTGCCCCATGCGAATTTTCTGTTGAGAAGTTCGAGTACGAACGAATGACAAAAGAAATTGTGCGTTTTCTTAACGGTGGACATCATGAAATAAGGTCAGAGCTTCAGGATAAGATGTTCGCTGCTGCGGAAGACATGAATTTTGAACGGGCGCGTGAACTTCGGGATTTAATCGTTTCCATTGATGCGTTAATGGAGAAACAGTCGATTACAGACGCAACAGATCAAAATCGTGATATTTTTGGTTACGCCGTTGACAAAGGATGGATGTCTGTTCAAATTCTATATATGCGCAATGGAAAATTGATCGAGCGCAAAGCAGCAGCATTCCCATTCTATGGTGAGGCACACGAAGATTTTCTATCTTATGTATCGCAATATTATAGCGACAATCCTGCTCTGCCGAGGGAGATTATCCTACCGGAGGGTATTCGATCTTTGGAAAATCCAGATGAACACAACGAAGTGAAAGCTTGGCTCGAATCTTGGTTAAAAGTAAACGTCCATGTTCCCCAACGCGGAGACCGTAAAAAACTAGTATTGATGGCTTGCGAAAACGCGCGTGTGACATTGGAAGAAAAATTCCGGCTTATCGAACGTGACGAAGCACGGACTGTGAAAGCTGTCGAAGGCATTGGTGCCCGAATTGGGGCGAAGCGGATTCATCGTATTGAAGCTTTCGATAACTCCAATATTCAGGGATCCGATCCTGTTTCTGCTATGGTTGTTTTTATTGATGGCAAACCCGATCGGAAGCAATATCGCAAATACAAAATTCGTACTGTTATTGGTCAGGATGATTATGCTACGATGCGCGAGGTCATCCGCAGGCGTTACGAACGCGTGTTGCGTGAACATTCGGAATTACCAGATTTAATTGTTGTGGATGGTGGCAAGGGACAAATTTCAGCCGCATTAGACGTGCTTGAGAACGAATTAGGATTATTCATACCCGTTTGCGGGCTTGTGAAAGACGATAAACATAGAACCGCACAGTTCGTAATGGGCGATCCGCCAACGCCTGTTCCCATGCCAAGAGACAGTCAGGAATTTTATTTATTGCAACGAATACAAGATGAAGTGCATCGTTATGCCATTACTTTCCATCGAGAACGCCGGTCCAAAGGTTCATTCGCTTCTGTATTAGATGACATTCCAGGCATAGGTGAGAAACGCAAGAAGTTGTTGTTAAAACATTTTGGTAGTGTAAAAAAAATCAAAGAAGCGACAGTTGAGGAGTTTCGACCGCTTGGGTTTGGCGACAAGATGGTTCAGAACATATTGGATTCGCTTAACGATGTAACTCCACTTATAAAAACTTGATTTGTTGAGCAAGATCAATGAATTTCTCCGCCGCAGGAGTCAACGTACCATGTTTCGCATACAATAACGTTGTTGTCCGTTTTACGTCTTTCAGTTCTGTAATATCCACAACTTTCACAGCATTATCACGTAATAGGCTGCTTCGCAAATACGATTGAGGCAACAGCGTGGCGAGGTTGCAAGTCGCTACAAGACGCATAATCACTTCGAATGAATCAATTTCCATTTTTACATCGGGAGAGACTTGATGTTTAGCAAGCAACTCATCCATTAACACACGGTACCACGAACCTTGCGAGAATAAAATCATGGGCAATTTTTCAAGATCGCTAATCCCGAGCATGGAACGTCCTCCGAGGGGATGGAATTCAGGCAAAACAAGGATCAGATGATCGTCAAAAAGCCGGGTGCAGACAAGTTCTGATGCATCAACCCAAGATGCGACAAGACCGATGTCGCATTTTTTTTCTTTGACAAGGGTTACAATTTCATGTGTTTTTCCGGTTAAAGCATGAATATCAACGTCAGGCGCATGCTGGGTGAATGCAGAAATTAAATCAGGCAAAGTGGATTGGAGCGTTGTTAAACTTGCGCCGATAGTTAGTCGTCCACGGTTCTCCGTCGTGTAATCTGCGATCGTTTTCATAAAACGACCTTGCAATTGTCTCATTTCAAGAGCATATTCATAACAAATTTGACCTATTCTGGTCAGTTCAAGTTTTTTGCCCCGCCTGTAGAAAAGCGATGTATTTAACTCTTGCTCCAATACGGCAATTTTACGTGACAAAGCGGGCTGGCTAATATTTAAAACTTGAGAAGCTTTATTCAGACTCTCGAGTTCTACGACCGTAGCGAAAGCTTGCATGCGCTCGAACATGATTTGAAGTCCCCTTTTATAACATATTGTTATTAGTCATTATAATAAATCTGCACTTCCATTATAAGTGGGATAAGAGTATGATGGGAAATATAGCATTTAAATTTTTGTAATGATTGATCAATTTTAGGGAGGATCAATGCAATGAATGGGAATTCTTATCTTTATCGGAAGTTTCATTCCCTCATGGGTGTGCTACCGCTTGGTGGGTTTATTGTAATGCATATGCTTACCAATTACGCTGCATTTCAAGGAGGCCCTGAACAATTCGAGAAGAAAGTAACATGGATCCACAATCTTCCTCTTCTCTTGTTCTTAGAGATCTTCGTGATTTGGCTACCGCTTCTGTACCACGGCGTATATGGATTGTATGTAGCATATCAATCAAAAAACAATGTGAATCGTTATGGGTATGGTCGGAATTGGATGTTCGCACTGCAACGGATTACGGGTATTGTCACGTTCATTTTTCTCGCATGGCATATCTGGAGCACGCGTGTCCAAGTCACGCTAGGTACAGTATCCAAGGATGCGCTTGGAGCGCATATGCACGAAATTGCTACAAACCCGCTTTATTACTGGTTATATATTATAGGCATTGTGGCAGCTGTTTTCCATTTTGCGAATGGTTTGTGGTCATTCTTAGTTTCTTGGGGAATTACCGTCGGGCCGCGCGCACAACGATTTTCATCTTATGTCATGACGGGTCTTTTCATTGTGATGTCAGCCATGTTCATTCTTGCCCTAAACGCATTCCTTGATGAATCATTCGCGGCAACAGCAACATCAGCATTACATCGATAACGATAAGCGAGGAGAGTGAAAGGACATGTCGAATCAACGCGTAATTGTGGTTGGCGGCGGTCTGGCTGGTCTGATGGCAACCACGAAGGTGGCGGAAGCGGGCGTTCATGTTGACTTATTTTCATTGGTCCCCGTTAAACGATCCCACTCGGTTTGTGCACAGGGCGGAATTAATGGAGCCGTAAATACCAAAGGTGAAGGAGATTCTCCTTGGGAGCACTTCGATGATACGATTTACGGTGGCGATTTTCTTGCGCATCAACCTCCTGTCAAAGCCATGTGTGAAGCTGCACCAGGTATTATTCACCTGATGGATCGTATGGGGGTTATGTTTAACCGAACACCTGAAGGTCTATTGGATTTTCGCCGTTTTGGCGGAACTAAACATCACCGTACTGCATTTGCTGGCGCAACCACTGGACAACAACTTCTCTATGCGCTGGATGAACAAGTAAGACGTTGGGAAGTTGCAGGCCTTGTTCAAAAATTTGAGCATTGGGAATTCCTTGGTGTCGTGCTTGATGATGATGGTGTATGCCGCGGAATTACAGTGCAAGATTTGCGTTCCATGGAGATTCACACATTCAAAGCCGATGCAGTAATCCTTGCGACAGGCGGCAACGGTATCATTTTTGGTAAATCAACAAACTCTGTCATTAACACGGGAACGGCAGCGGGTGCAGTATACCAACAAGGCGTGTATTATGCGAACGGTGAATTCATTCAAATTCATCCAACAGCCATTCCAGGTGATGATAAACTTCGCCTCATGTCAGAATCCGCTCGCGGTGAAGGCGGTCGTGTGTGGACTTACAAAGATGGAAAACCTTGGTATTTCCTTGAAGAGAAATACCCTGCATATGGGAATCTTGTTCCACGTGATATTGCGACTCGAGAAATTTTCCATATTTGTGTGGACCTTAAATTGGGCGTTAATGGCGAGAACATGGTTTATTTAGACCTATCTCATAAAGACCCCAAAGAATTAGATGTAAAACTAGGCGGAATTATTGAAATCTATGAGAAATTCATGGGTGATGACCCCCGGAAAATTCCAATGAAAATATTCCCGGCAGTCCATTATTCAATGGGCGGCATGTGGGTGGATTACAATCAAATGACGAACGTACCTGGATTATTCGCTGCAGGGGAATGTGATTTCCAATATCACGGTGCGAATCGACTGGGTGCAAACTCACTCGTTTCCTCGATCTTTGGAGGTATGGTCGCAGGTCCGAAAGCCATCGAGTACATTAAAGGATTAAAGAAATCTGCATCGGATGTTGACGAGAAATATTACACAGGTGAGAAACAACGGCATACAGAAAAATATGAATCCATTCTTCGTTTAAACGGGAATGAGAATGCATACGTATTACACAAGGAACTTGGTGAATGGATGATCGATAATATGACGGTCGTTCGTTACAACAAGAAATTGCAAGAAACTGACAACAAAATTGTTGAGTTGATGCAACGTTACAGAAACATTAACATAAACGATACGGCGCGTTGGAACAACCAAGGGGTCGCATTCACAAGACAACTTTGGAATATGTTAGAGCTTGCAAGGGCGATGACAATAGGTGCGTTACTTCGCAATGAAAGCCGAGGCGCACATTATAAACCTGAGTTCCCAGAACGTGATGATGAGCAGTTTATGAAAACTACACTTGCTAAGCATACCGCGAATGGGCCGGAAATTTCATATGAAGAAATTGACATTTCCCTGATTCAACCGCGCAAACGCGACTACACTACCGATAAGAAGAAGTAAGGAGGGATCGAGATATGACCACCACAGTTGCGCAAGACAAAAAAACTGTCAAGTTTATTGTGACTCGTCAAGACACTCCGAGTTCTACGTCCTATACGGAAGAATTCGAAATTCCTTATCGTCCGAACATGAATGTGATCAGTGCTCTGATGGAAGTGCAAAGAAACCCAATTAATGCAGAAGGGGAACCAACAACACCTGTATGCTGGGAATCGAACTGTCTTGAAGAAGTTTGCGGCGCTTGTTCAATGATCATTAATGGTAAGCCTCGCCAGGCGTGCACAGCACTAGTTGACAAACTCGAACAACCCATTCGACTAGCACCCATGAAGACGTTCCCGATCATGCGCGATTTGGTCATTGACCGCAGTCGTATGTTTAATGCACTGAAACGCGTTAAAGCTTGGATACCTATTGATGGCACATATGATCTTGGACCAGGTCCGCGGTTGGCCGAATCCAAACGTCAGTGGGCTTACGAGCTTTCACGATGTATGACTTGTGGCGTTTGTTTAGAAGCTTGTCCGAATGTGAATGATCGCTCGGATTTCATAGGTCCTGCAGCGATATCACAAGTGCGTTTGTTCAATGCACACCCCACCGGCGAAATGAACAAGGAAGAGCGTCTTGAAGGCTTAATGCAAAGTGGCGGTATCGAAGGTTGTGGGAATTCGCAAAACTGCGTACAATCTTGTCCAAAGGGAATACCTCTCACAACATCCATTGCAGCCGTGAACAAGGATACGACGAAATTGTTGTTTAAGAAATGGTTTGGACAATAGATTTAGAGTAAAAAAGTTGCCTCATGATGAGGCAACTTTTTATTTGTTAGATATGGATGTCTGTTGCTTTAAGAAATTTTTGCCGTATTCCCCATGCGGGTGCACGATTGCATGTTCGATTTGGATGGTGGAATGCGTAATACCATACTTCTGTTCGAGCGTATCATTAATGCCTAGGATAATACAGAACGGTTGAATATTGTTGTTACTGAATACATGCGCTGTCAAAGAATAATGATCAGAAGAGATTGCCCACAGATGCATCTCATGAACATCTTCAACGCCCTCTACTGCTAAAATATCTTTGCGGATTTGTTCCAAATCAAATCCATTCGGTACGGTCTCCATAAGAATGACATAGGATTCACGAGTGATTTTGGCACCCCCTGTGAAGATGATACCACCGATCACGAGAGAGATGATCGGATCGAGCCACACATAAGAAGTTAACCAAATGAGAATACCAGCAACAATGACACCAAGTGAACTTAACAAATCCCCAATAAAATGCCATAAGGCACTTCTCACATTTAAATTATTCTCATCTTTTATGCTCCTCGAGAGCACGATCGTGAGTACAATATTCACCAATAAACCAATGGATGCAATCGTTAACATGATTTGCAGATCAACGGGTTCAGGGTTAAACACTCTGCGGACCCCTTCTAAGAAAATACCGACCGCAATGATACAGAGTGCCAGACCGTTCAAGAAGGACGCGATAATTTCAAAGCGCAGAAAACCGAAAGTGTATTTTGAATTGGGGGGACGACTAGCAAAATAAATCGCAGTCAAACTCAATGATAAGGCAATAACGTCTGAAACCATGTGAGCAGAGTCTGACAAGAGGGCGAGAGAATTGGACAAGATGCCGCCTATAATTTCTAAAATTGCAAACATGAGTGTTACAATTAATGTGAACCAAAGGGTTCTTCGAGATTTGATTTGTTGTTTCTCGTGACGTAGGTGGTGGAAGTCCGTCATCATGAATCACCTCTTCATTATTATTCTGTTCCCATCGTATGCGTTTCAGGAATCCCCTGCAAATCGCTGATGAATTGTTTCATCGCGGAGTTTAAATAACGTCCGGTTTTGGTCATGACGCCAATGGGATGACTTCGCTCCAATTCGTTCACGCGAATTAATTTTAATGATGAACGATTTAATTCTTCAATGATTGACAGCTTAGAGATAATGGCTACGCCAATGTTTAATTCTACCATTCGTTTAACCTCCTCACTGCTGGACAATTCCATCACAATGAGGGGAGTAATGCCATACTCTTGAAAAACACGATCAACAAATCTTCGTCCCGCTGTATCCGGAGAGAGCATAATGAAGGGTACATTCTGTAATGAAGCGAAGGGTAGTCGATCGAACTTTGACAAGGGGTGTTCTGCAGCAACGACGAGTTCGAAAGTGTCATAATAGAGCACGGAAGTATTTAGTGTTGGCGTTTTTTCAAATAAGTACCCGATACCAATGTCAACGGTGCCATCTTCAACGGATCTCATGATGAGTGAGGAAGGCATGGAATGGATTGTTGTTTGGATGAGCGGATATTGATTCGTTACATAAGAGAGCACTCGAGGTAATATTTGGATTGCGATAGATGTTGTTGTTCCGATCCGAATTTGTCCATGAGGAACTGTATTCCGGTCACTTAATTTCATTCTCAATTCATCAACAGTATCCAAAATATATTCTGCGTGTTCTACAAACAGTTTCCCAGCGTCGGTTAACGTCACGGGTTGATTTCTGTCGAGAAGGACGACCCCAAATTCATCTTCAAGACTTTTGATTTGAGCTGAGACTGCAGGTTGAGTTAAATTTAAAATTTCCCCAGCCTTGCGAAAACTCATGGTTTTGGAGATGACGAGGAGTGTTTCCAACTGATTGATATTCATGCGAACTCCTCCTAACATATTTATTATACTCTCAAAACCATGATTTACAAACAGTGAATGTGGTTAGCCACGAATTCGTGGTATGATTGGAGTATACAGAATTGGAGATGAAAACAATGCCTCAGAATGGATTTACAGGAAAGAACGTTCTGATCACTGGAGCATCCAGCGGCATCGGTGCGGCGCTAGCACGAAAAATACAACCTTTATGCGCACAACTACTAATCACCGGCCGCTCGGTTGACAAACTTGAGGCGATCGCTGCAATGCTCGGTTCGAATGTGCGGGTTGCATCGATGGATGTTACCGATCAGACGGATGTGGATCAGACGATGACAAGGATGGTTGAACAGGTTGGAAATATTGATGTTCTAATCAATAATGCAGGATTTGGTAAATTCGCTAATGTGACAGAAATGGATGTGTCGATGTATGAACAGATGATGAATGTGAATTATTTTGGCACGGTTCGCTGTACGATGGCTGTTTTGCCTAAGATGATGCAAGTGAAATCTGGCCATATTATCAATATTATTTCCGTTGCCGGCAAATGGGCGACTGCTAAATCAGCCGGATATTCAGCTACGAAACATGCTACACTCGCATTTACGAATGCTCTGAGACAAGAACTTCACCACAGCGGTGTTCTGGTAACGGCGGTTCATCCGGGTCCAGTGGATACACCTTTCTTTGATGTAGCCGATCCGTCAGGCGATTATGTACGCAAAGTAAGTAAGTATATGGTGACCGCCGATCAGGTTGCACAGTCCGTCGTTCATGGCGTCGAGCAACGAAAGCCGGAAATTTTCATTCCCACATGGATGGGTTGGGGCACCAAGTTGTCGCAAGTTCTTCCAATTTCACTCATGAATAAAGTATCCGTCAAATTTCTTTCAATCAAATAAAAACCATCCATCATACAGGGGGATTTACATGAAATCTGCATTCCATAGTCTGGGGATTACAGACGTCTGGATTCAATGTTTACAAAAGATGGCTATCGAGACGCCAACGGCAATACAGGAAATTGCAATTCCCGAATTATTAAAGCAGTCTAACGCGATTATTCGCTCTCAGACGGGTACAGGAAAAACATTAGCGTATTTGCTCCCTATCGTTGAAATGTTGGATGCCCAATTGCAACATGCGCAAGCCATCATTTTGGCTCCTACGGCTGAATTGGCTATGCAAATTGTGAGGGTAGCAACCGCACTTACGGAAGGATCCCCGCTAATTGTCCAAGGACTGATTGGCGGTGCATCGCTTCAACGGCAAATTGATCATTTAAAGAAGCATCCGCAACTGATCATCGGGACCCCAGGACGGATCATGGAGTGTATACATCTACGAAAGTTAAGACTGACTCATATTCGACATTTGATTGTCGATGAGGCCGATCAAATCTTTCATCTTGGAACGAACAATGATGCGCTCAATATCATTCGCAACACACCGCAGTTAAAACAGATCATATTTTGTTCAGCGACAATCTCAGAACATTCTGAAACGTTGATTCAACAGTTCACGAAGACGTACACAAGGATCGTTGCCGAGGATAACACCGAGGGTGTCCTTATCCCACAAACGATCAATCATGAATTCATTATACAAGAAGACAGAGACCGACTCGATATTTTGCGCAAATTGATTCGTGTCATTAGTCCACGTTCAGCGATGATATTCGTGAATCATACTGACGTAATTGGTGGATTGCTGGCAAAGCTTCAATACCATGGCGTACCTGTTGAGGCGATCTATGGCGACCAGCCAAAACAAGAACGCGTCAATGCAATACGAAAATTTCGGGAAGGAAAGCTGCAGCTGTTGCTTGCAACCGATTTGGCAGCACGTGGAATAGATGCCTCAGACATCACGCATGTGATTCATTATGAACCTCCACTGGACGCAACCAGTTATTTGCACAGAGTAGGGCGAACAGGCAGAATGGGTCGGTTAGGGACGTCGATTCTGTTCATTCGTCCGGATCAAGCCTTCATTGTAAAAAAATTAGTATCTGCGCTTCATATCGAATTTACAGAAAAGACGCTGCAAGGAGACAAACTAACGAACATCATTCGGAGTCAAAATAGTAGCCAAGCCATTCAGTCGCCATCGAAGGCACCGAAGGCATCGAAGGCGCCATTGCCTCGACCGAAGTCGCCTGCACCTCAGCCCAAGAAAAAAAGCAATCAGAAACATGATTCGAAATCAAAGGGTGCGCCTAGATGGTTAAAGGCGAAACAACAAATAACCTCCCAGCCTCTTGACTCTTAGCCATATATCACCTGAAGTTCCCTTGACGAAAGGGAGCTTTTTTTAGTGCGCCATGCATGGCGTTCACTAGGTGGTCCAAAGTCGACATATTGGAATGCATTACATATTGATGGAAAGCAGGAGAAATAACACATTTGTCAGAAATGTACTAATGAATGTCTAGTTATCATATAGAAATGAATTAATAAAAACTTTATAGTTGATATGTAAAAGTAAGCGCTTAAAATATACATCACAGGAGGATTTGGAATGAAGAAGTTATTGTTAGTGTGGTTCTTAGTCATCTCTCTCGTTGCTGCTGGATGTTCATCGAGTTCAGAGTCTACGGATACCACGCAAGAAGGAACAGAAACAACAGAAGCGACTGCTCCTGCGGAAACACCGACGCAAACGCAATCGACGGAAGAAGTTGCTGCGGAACAAGCCGCTGAAGAGTTAGAAGCTGCACAGGCTGCAGAAGAACAAGCAAGACTTGATGCGGAAAAAGCCGCCGCGGAGAAAGCGGAAGCGGAAAAATTGTTAGCAGAAGCGAAGACGGCTGAAGAGAAAGCCGCCGCCGAGAAATTGTTAGCAGAGAAGGAAGCCGAAGCCAAGGCTATAGCTGATGCGCTAGCGAAAGCACAAGCGGAGAAAGCGGCTGCGGAGAAGATTGCTGCGGAGAAATTTGCAGCTGAGAAGCTAGCAGCACAGAAAGCTGTAGCACAGAAAGCTGCAACAACCCAGACCAACAAAGGGACGACAGCAAGCACAACGAAGTCAGATGTAAAGCCGGTTACACTCAAAGTATTCGATGCCTTGTTTACAGACAAAGAATTTAATGAGTTGATCGCGCCATACGTCAAAGCTAAATATGAACACATCAAACTCGAACGCCAAACATCAACGAATATATTGCTTGATATGCAAAATATCGTTGTCGCGAAAGAGAGAGTAGACATTATTCTTGCGCCGATTTTCCAGTATCAGATGTTAGATGGCTTAGGTGTTATTGAAGACATGACGGATCTCATAAAGCAACGAAACATTGACATCACCGGTCTGGATAAAGGTATTCTTGATTACTTGAAAGGTTACAAAAAAGGTGAAATTGTTGGACTTCCTTTATACCGCAACATTCAAGCCTTGTTCTACAACAAAGACATCTTTGATCGGTTGGGTGTAGAATACCCTAAGGATGGGTTAACGTATGACGAAGCGGTCGCGTTGGGCAAGCGACTTACACGCAATGTTGGCGGCACTCAGATTTATGGTTTCCACCCGCTCCATCCAGCTAACCAACTGAGACAGCTGTCGACTAATTTCTTGAATGCTACAACGAATGAGTCGCTACTTACTACAGATCCCAACTACCCTAGAGTATTGAAGTTGCACCAAGAAATCTTCAGCACGCCTGGCATGATTTATATGTCCCAGAATCAAGCGCGGACAGCGTTCCATCAAGACAAGAGTTTGGCCATGTACATTGATTTCATGGGGAATTTTGTAAGAACCATTCCAACTTCCAAAGTGAATTGGGATATGGCTTTAACTCCTGTTTTCCCTGATCGTCCGAATACACATACACAAATTGACTTTCACGCAGCTTATGTTTCTAAACTAAGCAGCAATAAAGAAGCGGCTGCCGATGTGATTGGCTTTATGTCTACGACACGATATCTCCAAGCAGAATTTTCGGATCGCGGCAGAATCCCGGCGATTAACAATCTAAAGATTCTTCAACAATTCGGTTCGCAATTGCTGGATGGGAATAACAAACCGCTGATGTTAAACAAGAACCTTCGCGTTCTGGAAAAATCAGGCGTTGCACCTTCACCGCCTGTAAGCAATTATGAGAACGAATTTGCTCTAGTAGGTGCGAATTTCATGAGTCTTACGTATCAACCGTTCGTAACAGGTAAGAAAGACTTGACTACCGCATTGCGTGAAGGGCATGAAAAAATCAATTCCAGTGTTAAAGCAGCGATAAAATAATAGAATGGAGTTCGGGATAAAGAGGATACAAATTCTTTATCCCGAACTATTTCTCACAACATTATAGAGAAAATTAAGGATAGAGGTGAAGCAGCTATGGCTCTACCAATATCATCAGAACGCGTGGAAGCCTTTGAACGTAAAGGGTTTGGCATGTTTATTCACTTGAGATTGTACTCGCAGTTGGGGCAAGGAGACTGGGCACAATTTATTACAAAAATTCCGATGCCAGAATATGGGGACTGGAATTCCAGCAAGATCTGGCAAAAAAGTAGCTTACGTTTAAAGCAACCGGCTATCCGTATGGGATGGATTTTGTCGTAAGGATCGCTGAGATCACTTGTTGGATGTGAATTGTATGGAGTTACCATTTAAGATGTTTCATTTTCAAACCGCTGTTGACGTTCCCATCGGTTTATTATCCGTGGGTTGTCACGTTCAACGCTACCGTTACAGACCGAAGGGCACGTTGTTCTCGCAAATTTTTCTTGGACAACAAGGAAACGGCATTTTCATTATTAACAAAAACAAGAAAGTAACACTCCGTCCGGGTGAGGTCTTAATTATTCGGGACTCCACACCGCACGAGTGTTACGCCATTGAATCGGATCCGTGGGTTGTTACGTTCGCTGCCTTCTTTAATCATCCTTCTTTGTGGGATGTATTCGGTTTTGATATCGAGACGCCATTCCATATTCCATCCCCCGAGCGATTGAATCCAATGTTCGAATCTTTGTGGAATTTACAAGTGGATCACGAAGAAGCACCTTGGGAGGCTTCAAAACTGCTATGCACCTTGTTTATTGAAATAAAGAAGCAATTAACGACGCAGAAGAAATTGCCAGCGTTCACTTCGTCACAGATTGTGCAACAAGTGAAGACTTTCCTTAAAGAGCATGTTTCAGAAACCATATCGACAGAGGAACTGGCGCAATCCTTCGGTTACTCTGAGCGGCACTTAAATCGGTTATTTATGAAATCTGAGGGCATGACCATTAAACAAGCTTTCCGCAAAATTAAAATTGAGTTTGCTTCCAAGATGCTCATAGAGCGGCCGCATTGGAATGTGATGGATATTGCGCTCATGTCAGGGTTGGATGCCAACTATTTTAGTCGATTGTTCAAGAAGCAATATGGAGTAACGCCTAAAAACTATAGTCAGTCTAGGAATGCGAAGACGATCAAGGCGTTAAGAAGTGTTAAGAAATAAACAGATAACGATAAATTTACATAGGGAGATATACGAACATGCAGCTATCAACAAGTCCGCGCAGTATCATGTCTTTCAACACAGATTGGGTTTTTGCTAAAGTTGATCATCATGGAGCGGAAAAGCCGTCCTTCACAGATTCCGATTGGACAGATGTTGTTCTTCCACACGATTGGAGTATTGAAGGGCCATTCGAAGAAAATCAGCCGAGTGGACCGCGCGGCGGATATGCGCCAGGGGGTATTGGTTGGTATCGCAAACGGTTCGTGTTGCCGATGGATGCGTCAAATCAGA
>JBILCM010000151.1:0-2933 GCA_044353165.1 Paenibacillus sp. | reverse complement strand
CACGATTGGAGTATTGAAGGGCCATTCGAAGAAAATCAGCCGAGTGGACCGCGCGGCGGATATGCGCCAGGGGGTATTGGTTGGTATCGCAAACGGTTCGTGTTGCCGATGGATGCGTCAAATCAGAACGTATTTATCCAATTTGACGGTATTTATATGAACAGCGATGTGTGGATCAATGGGCATCACCTGGGCAACTACGTCTATGGGTACACGAGTTTTGAATACGATCTAACGCCTTACCTCAATAAAGCCGGAGAAGAAAACATCCTTGCTGTGCGTGTCGATAATTCCATTCAACCGGGTTCACGCTGGTATTCAGGTTCGGGTATTTATCGTCCCGTGCGTCTGGTGATCACATCACCTCTGTATGTTCCGCAATGGGGCACATTTGTGACGACGCCGCAGGTTTCAGCAACACATGCGGTCGTTCACATCCGAACAGATGTTAAGAACGATAGCAAGTTGCACAAGACGGGCACGATCCTTACACGTATTCGCAATGCCAACGGCGAGATGGTTGGGGAGGCCATGACCCCAATGGAGTGGAAGCCTAGCGAGACACAACGTTGTAATCAAGAGGTCACGGTGACGCATCCGCAATTATGGTCATTGGAATCCCCTTATTTATATACAGTGGAGTCCGTCATTATGGATGGGGATCACTGCAGTGATGTGCTTAAGACAACGGTAGGTATTAGGGAAGCGGTATTTGATTCGAACCGCGGCTTTTTCCTCAACGGTAAGAACATCAAAATCAAAGGGGTTTGCCTCCACCATGATGGCGGTAGTTTGGGTGCCGCTTGCCTCAGACGCACATGGGAAAGACAAATTGAGACATTGCAGGCGATGGGTTGCAATGCGATCCGGACAAGTCATAACCCACCGTCACCGGAGTTTTTGGATCTATGCGATCAGATGGGCATGCTGGTGATGGTTGAAGCGTTCGATGAATGGCGAATCGGTAAAGCCCCACGCGTGTTCACCAAAGACGGGATGAAGAGTGTGACTCGCCAACCGATCTTTGCGTATTATCAATATTTTGACGAATGGGCTGAACGGGATATTACAGCGATGGTCGAACGTGATCGCAATCATCCGAGTGTCATCCTTTGGAGCATTGGCAATGAAATCATGGATGTACATGAAGCAAGTGGTGCAGAAATTGCCAAAATGCTTAGAGATTTCGTTCGTCAAGCGGATCCTACCCGTCCGACGACACTTGCCATGAACAATTTAGCCAAAGCAGATAAACATGGGACACCGGATATCGTAGATGTGGCGGGGTACAACTATCATGAGCGAATGTATATTGAGGATCATCTCAATTATCCAAACCGCGTGATTCTCGGAAGCGAGAACCGTTCGGGTGTGCCATTCGTGGCCAGAGGCGAGTATGAGAGTTTTATTCAAGATGCTCGCAACAATAGGCATACATTGCCCGTAAGTGCTGATGCTACTCAATTAATTCAAGGCTTGGGCGTAGGCGATATGTCAGCATCCAATGCTTGTGAGCGATACATTCAAGCCCAATATTCTTGGGCGATTACAGATGCGCTTGATCACGTGAGCGGCTTATTTATATGGACGGGATATGATTACATTGGTGAACCGACACCGTATGGTTGGCCTTCCCGCAGCTCCTATTTTGGCATAATCGATTTGGCAGGTTTCCCGAAAGATTCATATTATTTGTACCAGAGCCTCTGGAGTGAGTCCCCTTGCTTGCATCTGTTGCCGCATTGGAATTGGCAAGGCCGAGAAGGGGAGTTGATCCCCGTGTGGTGCTTCAGCAACGATGATGGGGTGGAATTGTTCCTCAATGGCGTCTCGCTGGGTTATCAAGATCGCAAAGACAATCGTTTCTACCATTATGAATGGTTAGTTCCCTATCAATCAGGCACATTGAAGGCCGTCGGTTATAAGAATGGTCAAGTGAGACAGCACAAGGAAGTGCATACGACCTCGGAACCTTATCAGATCAAACTTTATGCGGATCGGCATGAGATTGATGCCAACACACAAGATCTTGCCTATATAACGGTTCAAGTCGAAGATATCCATGGCAACATCGTTCCTACGGCCAATCATCGCATCACGATCACGGTTGAAGGTGAAGGGTTGTTAGCGGGTGTAGATAATGGGAATCCCGCGAGTCCAGAGCCATTCCAAGCGAATCATGTTTGTGCATTCCATGGCTTGGGTCTTGCAGTGATCAAGAACAGTCCGCGTCAAGGCGAAATCAAGGTATCCATGGCTTCGCCAGGTTTACAGTCAGTGGAACTCATATTGCATAACAAATAACGACTAACGATTACGACATCATCGTTCTACACTAAGGAGCGAATAGGATATGACATCTGTGATTGAGCAAGGTTCCTTCGAGGAGGAAGCTAACGAATACAACTGGGCTGCAACATCTTCGGGCGGACGAAAACATGTATTGATCTTAGGGGATTCGATTTCTATTGGATACACACCGCACGTGCAAAAACTATTGGCAGGCAAGGCCCATGTAGTGAGGCCCCTAAAACCTGATGGAAGTCCGGAAAATTGCGGTGATAGCGGTATGGGCGTAGAGCACATGGATCGATGGCTTGGCGACACCCGTTGGGATGTGATCCACTTTAATTTTGGTTTGCATGATCTGAAGCGGATCACCCCGGGGATGGGTGTCCATTCCAATGACCCAACACAACCAACATACAATTCATTGGAACAATACACTGCAAATTTGGACAAAATCGTGGTGCGCTTGAAACAGACGGGTGCAACCCTTATTTTCGCTACGACAACGCCTTACCCCGAAGGTGTGACACCGTCTCGCATTCCGGCCGATGCTGTGAAATACAACGAGGCAGCGCTGGGGGTTATGGCGAGACATCACATTCACATTAACGATTTATATACGATGGTAATTGATAAATTGGATG
>JBILCM010000074.1:0-10729 GCA_044353165.1 Paenibacillus sp. | reverse complement strand
ATGTGTTGGAACCATAAAACCCAGGCATCGGCGTGGAAGAAAAGTTGATCGCTTGCAGCATCGACAGCAACGCCCTTACAGTATCCAATGATGTCATACAAACGACACCATTCTCCACAGCTTCACGGCGAATACGGAAGCCGTCGCGCTCTGGCGCCTTGCCTTTCGTCAACGTATTAATGACGAACTGAGCTTGACCCGTGCGGATCATATCGAGAATATTCGGACTGCCTTCACTTAACTTAAACACGTGGCTCACATGAATATTCGCTTCTGTCAACGCCTGCGCTGTCCCGCCTGTGGCGAATAAGCGATACCCCAACTCCACAAACCCGCGAAGAATATCAATCGCTTCTTCCTTGTCTTTATCCGCGACGGTGACGATCATATTACCGGACATTGGAATTTTCATGCCGGAACCGATCAACCCTTTGTATAAAGCTTTGGAGAAGTTCAAATCTCTTCCCATCACCTCGCCGGTCGACTTCATCTCCGGTCCGAGCATCGTGTCCACTTGGCGCAACTTAGCAAAAGAGAAGACAGGCACTTTCACAGACACATGATCATCCTCAGCCCACAGACCATTGGAATAACCCAATTCAGATAATTTTTTGCCCAGAATGACTTTCGTGGCCACATTCGCCATCGGTACGCCAGTCACTTTGCTTAAGAAAGGAACCGTTCGAGAGGAACGCGGGTTCACTTCGATAATATAGATTTTCCCTTTGAAAATAACGAACTGGATATTGACAAGTCCAATCACGTTCAATGCTTTGGAAATGTCTGTGGCCATCTCGACGATTTGCGCCTTCATTTCGGCAGACAACGTTTGTGGAGGATAGACCGCTATGGAATCGCCAGAATGAACGCCTGCGCGCTCTACATGCTCCATAATTCCGGGTACCAGCACCGTCTCCCCATCACAGATGGCGTCTACTTCGACTTCTTTGCCCAACATGTAACGGTCGATGAGCACGGGATGTTCAGGATTTACCTTCACGGCACGCTCCATGTAACCCAAGAGATCCTTATCAGAATAGACGATTTCCATCGCACGACCACCCAACACATAGGAGGGGCGGACAAGCACCGGATAACCGAGTTTCTCAGCTGCACCCGCTGCTTCATCGACAGAGGTGACCGTCGTCCCGGGCGGTTGCGCAATGTTGAGGGAACGCAGCAGCGCTTCGAATTTTTTGCGGTCCTCCGCGGCGTCAATCGATGCTAAATCAGAGCCTAAAATCTTCACTCCTGCGCGAGCCAATGGCCCCGCCAAATTGATCGCCGTCTGGCCGCCGAATTGCACGATGACACCAATCGGATTTTCTTGCTCGATGACATTCATGACGTCTTCGAAAAACAGTGGTTCAAAGTACAATCGATCGGATGTGTTAAAGTCGGTCGATACCGTCTCAGGGTTGTTATTGATAATGACGGCTTCATAACCTGCAGCTTGGATCGCCCACACCGCATGCACCGTCGAATAATCAAACTCAATGCCTTGACCGATTCGAATCGGACCCGAGCCTAGGACAACCACTTTCTCCTTGTCGCTAGGGATGACTTCATTCTCCGTCTCGTAGGTTGAATAATAATAAGGGGTTGATGCTTCAAATTCAGCGGCGCAAGTGTCGACCATTTTGTATACCGGCTTGAGATTGTTCTCGATCCTGAATGCACGAACATCCGCTTCGGCAATCCATGTTTGTTGATGACCTTCGCGGCGTAATTCCGCAATCGCCCGATCGGTAAATCCTTGGCGCTTGGCCTCTTGAAGAAAAGGAATGGTCAAGGGTTCAACGCGAATGCGTTGTTCGAAGGCGATGATTCCTTCAATGGCACGCAGAAACCACCAGTCGATCGACGTGAGTTGCTGCACTTCAAGCATATCCCATCCTCTGCGGAACGCTTCGGCAATGAGAAAGAGTCGTTCATCATCGGGTTTCATCAAACGTTGACGCAACGTTTCATCATCCAATTTCTCAGCGTCTTTCAAGTACAAGCGATGCACACCAATTTCGAGCGAACGAACCGCTTTGTGGATGGATTCTTCGAACGTGCGGCCAATGGCCATCACTTCACCAGTAGCTTTCATCTGTGTGCCTAGCAAACGGTTTGCATCTACAAACTTGTCGAATGGCCAGCGCGGAATTTTCGAAACGATGTAGTCAAGGGAAGGTTCGAAACAAGCATACGTCTGTCCCGTGACCGGATTCATCAATTCATCCAATGTGTATCCTACCGCAATTTTGGCGGCCATCTTCGCAATTGGATAACCTGTTGCTTTCGACGCGAGCGCTGATGAGCGGCTAACGCGCGGGTTGACTTCTATGACATAGTACTGATAGGAATGCGGGTCAAGCGCATACTGCACATTACAGCCGCCTTCAATATTGAGCGCCCGAATAATTTTTAAGGATGCCGCGCGGAGCATCTGATATTCGCGATCGGATAACGTCTGGCTCGGCGCCACAACGATGCTGTCGCCCGTATGAACACCGACCGGGTCGAAATTTTCCATGTTACATACGACGATACAGTTATCGTTAGAATCGCGCATCACTTCATATTCAATTTCTTTCATTCCCGCAATGCTGCGTTCCACCAAACATTGACCGATCGGAGAATATCGAATGCCTGAGGTGACAATTTCCGCGAGTTCCTCTTCGGTATTCGCAATACCACCACCTGTGCCACCCAATGTGTATGCGGGTCTTACAATGATCGGATAACCAATTTCTTTACCGAATTCGAGCGCTTGAGGCACGGTCGTGACGATGACACTCTCTGGAATCGGTTGTTCCAATTCATACATAAGCTGACGGAACAAATCACGATCTTCCGCCTTCTCAATCGCAGTTAATTGCGTGCCTAGCAACTTGACGTTCTCTTTCTCCAAGACGCCGTGTCTTGCTAACTCTACAGCCATGTTCAATCCGGTCTGTCCGCCCAACGTCGGCAACAACCCGTCTGGCCGTTCTTTGCGAATAATATTCGAGACAAACTCAAGTGTAATCGGCTCTATATAGACCTTGTCTGCCATATTGGTGTCGGTCATGATCGTTGCCGGATTGCTATTGATCAGAATGACTTCATATCCTTCTTCTTTCAATGCCTGACAAGCTTGCGTGCCTGCATAATCGAATTCGGCGGCTTGGCCAATCACGATGGGCCCTGACCCGATGACAAGGATTTTCTTTAATTGTTGATTTTTAGGCATCTATTGTTTCACTCCTCGAACCATAAGTTCCATCTCGGTTTGTCGAGCCGTCTTCGGTCGTTCTGCACGGAAGTTGCGAACCATTGTTAAGAAATCATCGAATAAATAACTTGAATCATAAGGTCCAGGCGAGGCTTCCGGATGGTATTGAACGGAGAACGCAGGGTGCGTGCGATGACGCAAACCTTCGATCGTCTTATCGTTATTGTTGATGTGGGTTGTCATCAAGTCCGTCCGTTCAATGGAATCCACATTCACGGTATAACCATGATTTTGAGACGTGATGTAGCATCGTCCCGAAACCAAATCTTTCACAGGATGGTTTCCGCCACGATGACCGAACTTTAGTTTTGACGTGTCCGCACCGCAAGCGAGTGCGAACAATTGATGACCTAAGCAGATTCCGAAAATGGGCAATACACCGAGCAGTTGGCGGATCATCTCAATGGCGTGAGGCACATCTTTAGGATCTCCGGGTCCATTCGACAACAGGATCCCATCTGGGCGAAGTTGCATAATTGCTGCTGCTGTTGTGTCATGCGGTACGACAACTACGTCACAACCACGTTGGGTCAAGTCGCGCAGAATGCCGCTTTTGGCGCCAAAATCGACCAGTACAATTCGCTCACCTGCACCAGGCGCGTTGTAAACACTAGGTGAAGAAACACGAGCGACTTGGTCTCGAAGCAAGGAGCCGGCATCCAATTGTGCTTTCAACTCTTGGAGGGGTACGTCACCTGTCGCCAGAACGCCTTTCATCGTGCCGAAACTGCGAATTTTTCGTGTTAACATGCGTGTGTCAATCCCGCTAATCCCAATGACGCCAAATTCTTTCAATAACGTACCCAGACTGTATTGGGCTCGCCAATTGCTAGGCACTTCTTCACTGCGTTTCACGATAAATCCGTGTACATAAGGGCGCACCGCTTCAAAATCATCACGAGTGATGCCGTAGTTTCCAATCAAAGGATACGTCATGGTGACGAACTGTCCACAATAAGAGGGATCGCTTAAAACCTCTTGGTATCCTGTAATCCCTGTATTGAACACCACTTCGCCAATCTGACTGCCTTCAGCACCGAATGACTGTCCTTCGAACAAGGTACCATCCTCTAGATAAAGTTTAGCTATCAACCTGTACACTCCCTTTGCGATCTAAGTCTGTCCAAACTACGTGTCCGCCTACCATGGTAAGAACAGGCCAACCTTTGCATTTCCAACCCGCGAATGGGGTGTTTCTTCCTTTGCTTGCGAAGGTATGGGGATCAATGTTGCGTTCATCCTGTAAATCAATGATCGCGATGTCTGCTGCGGCACCCTTGGCCAATGTTCCTGTCTGAAGTCCGAATATCGCTGCGGGTCGAGCGGTCATGCGTTCAATCAAGAAAGCAAGTGTCCAGCGTCCTGTTGCTACAAAGTGTGTATACATCAGCGGGAAAGCTGTTTCTAAGCCGACAATACCGAAAGGCGCGCGATCAAGCCCGCGAGCTTTCTCTTCTTCGCTATGAGGTGCGTGATCCGTAACGATGATGTCGATGGTGCCGTCTTCGACGGCCGCAATCATCGCTTCCACATCGCGTGGCGTGCGAAGCGGCGGATTCATTTTCCAATTGGCATCCATCGAATCCGGTATATCCTCATCGCTAAGGAGCAAGTGATGCGGACATACCTCAGCGGTGACACGCACACCCAAAGACTTCCCATGCTTGATCAGTTGCACGGATTGTGCTGTCGATACGTGACACACGTGGTAATGCACACCTGTCGCTTCCGCCAGTAGAATGTCTCGACCGACATGAATCGCTTCCGATTCGTTGGGAATGCCCTTAAGTCCGTGCCGGCGAGCGAAGGCACCCTCGGTCACAGCCGCGCCATGCACGAGCGTGTCCTCTTCGCAGTGCGCGACAATCGGCATGCCGATCGCCGCTGCGCGGGCCATCGCTTGTTTCATCACGGCTGCATTCTGAACACCGACGCCATCATCGGTGAATGCAATCGCGCCCGCGGCTTTCAACGCTTCAAAATCAGTCAGCTCACGACCCAATTCATTCAATGTAATACAACCATAGGGTAGCACACGCGTCATTCCGATCTTGGCGGCTTTGTCTGCAACCCATTGCACACGTTCTGCCTGATCCAGCACAGGGCGCGTATTAGGCATACATGCCATTGTTGTGAATCCGCCTGCAGCCGCAGCTCTCGATCCAGATGCAATGTCTTCCTTATACTCAAATCCAGGCTCACGCAGGTGAACGTGCATATCGATCAGACCTGCTGTAATGAGTCCGCCGCGTGCATCAATGATCGTATGACCGCTCAGATCCATTGTGTTTACCGAGTCGTCCGTAACCAATTGTTGAATGATTCCTTCCTCCACGTATACAGAGAGCGGTTGTCCTTCAACGTTGTGTCCGCCTGTGATCCAAATTCCCATCCTGCTTGACTCCTCCTTCTAATATCCGATCAGCGAACGCTCCAACACTGCCATACGAATCGGAACGCCATTAGCCATCTGCGCAAAAATTTTGGATCGTTCACATTCCACGAGCGCATCGTCGATTTCAACATTGCGATTCACAGGCGCCGGATGCATGATGATGGATTTTGGCGACATTTTGGCGTAACGCTCTGCTGTCAACCCATACGCTTGTCGGTACGACTCCGTCGATTGAAACAAGCCACCTTCATGACGTTCGAGTTGCACACGCAGCATCATGACCACATCCGCCTTCAGCGCTTCATCGATGCTCACATAAGGAGCATAAGGTTCAAGTTCGGCCGAGCGCATGTTCTCAGGAGCGCAAAACTTCACGTGTGCACCCATTTCCTGCAGCGCCCATAGATTCGATCGCGCGACACGGGAATGTTGAGTATCGCCAATAATCGATACGGTTAACCCTTGAATCATGCCAAAATGCTTTTGTATCGTATATAGATCAAGCAACGCTTGGGTAGGATGCTCATTGTTGCCGTCCCCCGCATTAATTAAAGGCAATTGGATCTTCTCAGCCAGTTGCTGCATCAGACCGACAGCTTTCATGCGGATGACGCCCCCATGTATTCCCATCGATTCTAGCGTCCGCACCGTATCGTAAATCGATTCGCCCTTCTCAACGCTGGAGACGGCTGCCGTGAAATTAAGCACTTGTGCACCTAATCGCTTCTGCGCCACTTCAAAAGAAAAACGTGTGCGCGTGCTATTCTCAAAAAACATGTTTGCAACAAATTTACCGCTCAACACATTCGTGACTGAAACCGGGTACGATTCCCAGTATGCAGCACGTTGAAGGATCGTTTGAATTTCACTCTTGGGCATACCTCGCAACCCAATGAGATGTCTTGTTTGGTGTTTGTGCAGCACATTCATTCCGTCACACCTCTGCTTCCCGTAATCGATACCCTGTCTTCGCCGTCAACTTCCGACAAGCGCACTTCAATGTCTTCCAGTTTCGAGGTGGGGACATTCTTGCCGACATAATCCGGACGAATCGGCAATTCGCGATGACCGCGATCGACGAGGACTGCGAGTTGAATCAACTGTGGTCGACCCCCATCGATCAGTGCGTCCATGGCTGCGCGTACCGTCCTCCCCGTAAATAATACATCATCGAAGAGAATGATTTTACGGCCGATCACCAACTGGGAGTCAACCGGCGGAATGCCCGATGGTTTGTCACTGGCAATAAGAACGTCATCACGGTATTCCGTGATGTCAATCTCACCGACAGGGACGATCTTGCCTTCAATCTCAACGATCATGTCAGCAATACGCCGAGCCAAATACACCCCGCGTGTTCGGATGCCAAAGAAAGTACACGTATCAACACCTTTATTTTTTTCCAAAATCTCGTGAGCAATGCGGATGAGTGCGCGTCGAATCGCTGAGTTATCCATCAATAAGGTCTTTGATTCCAACATCTCTAGCAACCTCCTCGCTTCGGAAATTCATAAAAAAATGCTCCTTGCCTTTGCTGGCAAGGAGCACGTCTGCGAGAACAGAAAATGGTGCATTCACTTCTGCGAAGCGGCGCATGAATGGATCAACCGCTAACCATCAGTACAATGCTTCTGTTGCATCTGATCGCTCACCTTCCCAGCCTCACGGGACTGTTCTTAAAGGCGCTTGTTCAATTAACGAGATTATCCCATGAACAAAGATGGAAGTCAACCAACATTATGCTATGATAGGATCAATTCATGCTGGAAGGTGTCGAACCATGTTGAATCATCTTATACACCCTGAAGTCCGTTCTATCGCGATTTCAGGTATACGGCAGATGGCCAATCGCGTCGCGGGAATGGGCGGCAACGTGCTCTCCCTTACGCTAGGCCAACCAGATTTCCCAACGCCCATCCACATCGTGGAAGCAGCTAAAGCGGCAGCCGATGCCGGACGTACGGTCTATACACCCAACGCAGGACTTCCCGAACTCCGTGAATCAGCCGCGGCCTTCATAAAGCTTAAATATGGATTGGTCTATGACGGAGTAACCGAGACGATCGTAACGGCTGGCGCAAGTCAAGCCATTGATATGGCATTACGGACCATACTTACACCGGGGAGTGAAGTCATTCTACCCGGTCCTGTCTATCCCGGATATGAACCGATCGTGCGTCTATGCGGAGCCAAACCTGTATATGTCGATGTCACGAACAATGGTTTTAAACTTACCGCAGAACTTCTCGAACCGGCACTGACGGAGCGAACACGTTGCGTGATCATCGCCTCCCCTTCCAATCCGACAGGTGCCGCATTGTCTCAAGACGAGCTCGCACAATTAGCCCAGCTCCTCTCATCACGAGACCTGTTCGTCATTTCCGATGAAATATACAGCGAACTTGTGTATGATGGCAAACACGCCTCAATTGCCGCTTGGCCGCGTATGCGAGAACGCACCATCATCGTGAATGGTTTGTCGAAGTCACATGCTATGACCGGTTGGCGGATCGGTTTTACATTCGCCCCTGCCTACATTACAGAACACCTCGTGAAAGTGTTGCAATATAACATCACGTGTGCAAGTTCCATAAGTCAGTATGCTGCCATTGCTGCCTTAACGAACGGGATTGATGATGCCGTGCCCATGCGAGAACAATATCAGGTGCGTCGGGATTATGTGTATGATCGGTTGATTCAAATGGGGTTTGACGTTGTCAAACCTGAAGGTGCATTCTATATTTTCCCTTCCATTCGCCAATTTGGTCTCGACAGCACGTCATTCGCTTACCGGCTGTTGGATGAACAACGGGTGGCCGTAGTGCCTGGCAATGCATTCACATCGTACGGGGAAGGATTTATTCGCATTTCATATGCTAGTTCAATGGATACGTTGCAAACAGCCCTGGACCGAATCGAAACGTTCATAGGTCGATTCCATTCATCATAAAGTGGACGTTGGTCAGGGGGATGTCGTGGTGACAACGGCGGTTCGTTTGGCATAATCCCACTGCAACTGAACACCAAGCAAAGAAGCGACGTCTCTTAATGCCACATAGAGATCCCCTTGGTACGTCATCGGCGCAAACAACAACGACTTCTTTTCTTTGCCCGCGACAGCATGTGCTGTGCCTTCCTGTATCGTGAAACTTCTGCCACGATACGTCACCGTCGTTGACAACGATAAGGGGTCCTCTACGACTTTGGCCCCGATGGATTCAAACAGATGACGCATCGGAAAAAAGACAAAATTGTTGACGGCGATCGGGTCTGGTTTCAGCTGCGTTTGTTTGCCGTCAATCAGCAGTTTGATTGGCATCGACTGGAAGGCCGTCGCTTCTTTGGTTGGTAATTCCAACGCGGAAGTCGGTAGTTCAAATGCATACAGCTGGCTCTCCGCTTGAACGAACACCATATTGTGATTGGCCTTGAACGGACCAAATTGTCTCGCTTTTGTCTGAAACCGGAAGTGTGCTTTCCCAGTTCTTAGGTCCGCAGCGATCACTTTCCCGTCCGTCTGCCCAGCTAACAACGTAGACCCGATAAAATCCATTCGACTGACAGGGTTGTCTATACCTTGATAATAGACTTTGTTGCCATCTGCTACTTTAGCAGCGACCAAGAATTCCTCTACGTTATTGTCCTTAAAGTACAGCTTCCCATCTGAAGGACCTGCAATCCATGTCCCCCGATGACGAATAATTGCTAGAGGGTTGGAAGGTGCATCAGCAGCGAGAGCGTACATATGGATCGGCCCCTCTTTGGTCTGAACGTACAATTTGCCGCCGGAACCCACCACTTTACTCGCCTGATGGTTCATCGCATCCTGAGTTTTGGACAGCGGGACAACCTGTTTCACAGAGACAATTTTCCCCGTAAGAAGTTCAACAACATCTATTTTCACTTGATGGGTGGGTGACTTAACCCCAAAACTTACATCCCGAAAGTACCCAAATTTCCCATCCATCTCAAGCGGACGATCATGATCCCCCTGCAGACGCCAAAGGGTTCGACCTGTCGTACGATCGATCGCATACGTTGTTCCTACGGAAATAACACCTTGTTCTGACGTAGGAAACAATAGGATTTTGCCTGCAACGATAGGCTGGACAACCCCACGGACATCAGAATTTTTCCATCTTTGTTTGCCCGTCTGGGCATCAATCGTAACCACACTACCCCAGGTGGCAACGAGCAAGATATCGTTATCCAAAGTAAAACTTGCGATCACTCGATTTGTTGGCCGCGATGGCTTCTGGCTTTCTGTAAGTTGCAACTTCCAGACCAATTTACCCGTTGATGCCACCACTTTGTAAAGCGTACCCTCATTCGATGCCGCATAGAGAAAATCCCCCGATAAGAGGATTGGACCGTGCATAGATTTCCCGAAACGCCAAATCATTTTTCCTGTATGCACATTCGCGCCAACCAACACACGGTCATGAAGATAAAAAATGCGCTCTCGATTGAGGGCAACTCGATCTTCACTGCGCCAATCAGCGTCAGGCTTTCCCATGTCGACGACCCACTTCGGTTTGGCATAAGGCGTGTTGTTCTCAAAACTGAATGGTGTGTCCATACTATACTGTACTAGTGATTCATAGGGACGCGCGCTTGCGCTAACATGGCCCGGCAATGCGAGTGCAAGCCAAACAACAGAACTAGCGATGACGCAACATAGGATTCGTCTCATGACAATCACCTCGATATGCCGTTACGAATGAATGAACTCACCACACGGATCGCTACCTCAATAGCACCTTCATTCGGTTCGATCTTCGCATGGTGCAGCCCATATGGGGTGTTTACGCCTAACCAGAACAGAAATCCAGGGATGTCCCGAAGGAAATATCCGAAATCTTCCCCGGTCATCGCTTCCGAACACGTGATAACCGATACGTCTGGCATCGATTCGCGCACGAAGGACATGAACTGATGTGTGAATGCTTCATGATTATACACTTGGTAATAATTCGCACCATAATTAAGGGCAGTCTGCACGTTGAAGCTCACTTCGAGTCCGTGCAAGAGTGTCTCGATGCGTGCTTTCACCTCTGACATCGCTTGTTGGG
>JBILCM010000073.1:0-10769 GCA_044353165.1 Paenibacillus sp. | reverse complement strand
GGAACAACTCAAGCGATTGTTACAACGGTACATCGAGGTAGGTCGCAGCACACCGGGCACTCCGCAACCCAATACCGGCACAATACCTAGCAAAAATTTGACTTGGCTTGATTTACCCGCGACTATACAACAATAGCAGGGGGACTCCCCATGAAGCTGCATGTTTCCTCCTTTTGGTTAAAGCTCGTGTTTGTGAGTCTATGTATTAGCACACTGCCGGTGCTACTTCTTGGCTTGCTCGCCTATTTGAAAGCGTTATCGATGGTAGAGGAAAAGGTACAGACCGCTAACATTCAGTTACTCCAACAATACCAGATTCGGCTGGAACAAATGTTGCGCACGGTTGATCGGCAAGTCTTTCAGCTGGCTAATTCTAATCCTGTCATGCTGGCTGTCCGGGAAGCGATGGATTTTCGTGATTTTCAGGTTTTGCGGGAATTGCAGCGTGACTTGAGACGACCTCAGACGATCGACATGCCAGTGCGCGATGTTATTCTGGTTAGCATGAGCGGGCGCTGGATGATTAACAATTCTGGATTTTATCCGTTGACCCAGGAAAGGCTTGCGCTATATCGAGATTATTCTCGCCTGCCTTCCTGGAGTTTTCTAAGCGGCGCCGAAATTGCAATAAGTGATGATGCTTCTTCTGTTCCGCAAATGCGGACGGAGGATTCCATTCTTTACATTTATCCTATACCGGATTCCTTCTTGGAGCCCGAGGGGCTCCTGGTCGTCGAAATTCAGGCGTCCGACCTTAATAAATGGATTGCCAGCCGAGCCGAACTGGGGGACATGATGGTGTTAGACTCCCGGTTACGGCTATTTGCTCATTCGAGTGGAAAACGCACCGCCGAGGATTTGTCTTCAGCTTCTGACTTCTCTCGTCTTCAAATACAGGCAGAGACACGCCCTGAGGGGATGTTGTTATCCGGAGAAGCGGAGGATGATTGGTTGTTTTACCGCAAATCCGATTATAATGGCTGGTTCTACGTGTCGCAGGTTAGCCGCAAGCAAATCGCCAAGGACATGGCGGGTATCAGCTGGTTGACGGTATATGCGTGTATCGGGGTGCTACTGTGCACAACCATCGTCTCGCTTTTGCTTGCCCGAAGAGTTTACAGGCCACTTCGCCAACTGTACCAGACGGCAACGGAGGATTTGCCGCGTCCTGTGTCGGCGCGATCTTTCGATGAGATCGAAGTGATCTCGAAGCAGATCAACAGCCTAAGTGATCGGGAAAAAAAGCTGGCGATGCGGATGGAATCGCAGACCAAGCAGCTGAAGGATTTATTTTTCCTCGAGTTACTGCAAGGCAAGCTGAAGGAGCAAGATATCCGCGAACGCACTTCACAACATGGCCTAGCCAGAGGCTGGAAAAGTTTGCACATCATTGTCGCCGATATCGACACATTGGGTGGGACTCAGTATCGGGAGCAAGACAGGAATTTGCTGTTGTACGCTATCGGCAACATGATTCAAGAGATCGTTCCCCCCGATAGTTTCCTGCATACGTTCGATACGGACGGAGTACAGGTTGCCGTGATCGGTGAACCTTATGAATTCCCGCATGTCTTCCGACAAGCTGTGCACCGGTTTTGCTGGGACGTACGGCACCATGCCGAGTCGATTCTGAAGCTGCAGATCAGCTTCGGGATCAGTAGCCCGTTCTGCGACCTGGCGTTAAGCCGTGCCGCTTATTTGGAATGTCTGGAGGCGTTGAAATACCGCATCCACTTTGGTGAAGGACAAATTCTAGCGATTGAAGATCTGGAGTTACGTGATTCGTCAGTTGCAACCCGACCGGACGTTTTTCAGAAGGAGCTGGTGCATGCGATCAAGATGGCCGACGATATCACAGCGAAGGCAGTGTTTCGGCTTATCCTGGAAGAGCTGGCGAGCCGAAATGCCAGTTATAAGGATGATCAACTTGCCCTTCTCTGGTTGCTGCTCGACGTCGGTCGTGAGGTGCTTGGTTCATCGGAGGCGTTAATCTCGTTCGGTACGCGCGGAGGCAAACCGCTTCATGAACGAATCGCTGAGATGAAGACGGCGAAGGAGAGGGAAGTTTGGTTCGAGTACGAGGTGTTGCAGCCGCTGATTCGGGAATACGAGAGCAAGCTCCGTAATCAGTATAAGAACATTGCGGGGGAGATGGTCCGCTTGATTGAGACACATTACGATACGAATCTGACATTGGAATTTTGTGCCACCCGACTGAACTACAGTCCCGATTATTTGAAGAGGGTGTTCCGCAAAGCGACGGGTATGAATTTCAGTGATTACATTGCTCAGTACCGATTGAAGCTGGCCAAACAGTGGCTGATCGGGTCGGAAATGAACATTTCTGACATTGCTGAGAAACTGCAATACAGCAATCTGCAAAATTTCAGCAGGTATTTTCGCAAGATGGAAGGTCTTTCTCCCAGCGAATTCCGGCTGACGAATCGAAGAGCGGCCTCGGAACCCTTGCAGTCCTCTGAGGATTGAACAGGTCCTTCAAGGATTGACACGCTCGATAGGCATGAGATGTCCTCCCCTGATTAATGACGGATAAGCTTTCAGCACGGTATGTTTGTGAAGGAAGATGTTCGATTCCATTGCTTAAACCAATTGAAAAGAGGAGGAGTCATGAATGAAAAGAAACAAATTTATGATGTTACTCAGCATCGTCTTGTCGTTAGCTTTGTTTTTAGGGGCTTGTTCAGCTGCGACTGAAACTGCGGATCCCACGCAAGAAGAGGCGGTATCACAAGAGGAAGCTACGCAAGCAGCCGAAGCGGAACAAGCTGAAGCGAACAAGAAAGCCGCTGAAGAAGCGGCAGCTCAAGCGCAAGCAGAACTTGCTGCAGCTAAAGCTGCCGAAGAGCAAGCGAAGGCAGCTGCACAGAAGGCTGCAGATGAGAAAGCGGAAGCGGAGATGCTGTTAGCCGAGGCGAAGACAGCTGAAGAGAAAGCAGCCGCAGAAAAACTGCTGGCAGAGAAAGAAGCGCAAGCCAAAGCAACAGCGGAAGCCGTAGCGAATGCGCAAGCAGAGGCTGTAGCGAAGGCGAAAGTGCAAGCAGAGGCTGTAGCGAAGGCGAAAGTGCAAGCAGAGGCTGTAGCGAAGGCGGCAGCCGAGAAGGAGAAGGCATTATCAAAAGAGAAGATCACCATTACATTGCTACTGAAGTATTTCAGCCCCGAGCCTCCGGTCAAGGCCCAATGGGGGATTAATGTCATGGAGGAACACACAAACACGAAGCTGGACATTGTATGGGCGCCTAATCCATCCTACGATGAGAAGGTCAATACGACACTCGCGTCCGGTAATCTGCCGCAGGTGATGCTCGTGGCCAAGGATCGTGCCGACAATATCGTATCTGCCGTCAAGGCCAAAGCCTTCTGGGAGATCGGCCCGTTCTTGAAAGATTATCCAAACTTGACCGAGGCGATCGATGAGATTCGCCGTTACAATGCTTCGCACGACGGGAAACTTTATTCGATTCCATCCACGCGTGGTTACAGTGAGTCTGCCTTAATCTATCGCAAAGATTGGCTAGATAATCTCGGTATGAAGCCTCCACAAACGATCAATGAGTTTTATGAAATGATGAAAGCGTTCACTCAGAAAGACCCGGATAAGAATGGCAAGGACGACACGTTCGGTCTGATCGAAACGGACGCCATGTCATTGTTTGGCCAGCTGAAATATTGGTTCGGTGCACCGAACAAGTGGGCTGTGAAGGAAGGGAAACTCGTTCCAGACTTCATGACACCGGAATATAAAGCGGCCATGGATTTCTTGCGCAAGGCATATCAGGAGAAGTTGATCAATCCCGACTTTGCTGTCACCGGACAAAATCAGATGCTTGACTATATCAACAAAGGACGCGGAGGCGGGTATGCCGGGGCGTATGCTCAATTTTCGAACGGATGGTTGACTCCGCTACAGAGAGCGAATCCGGACGCGAAGCTCGATTTCTTGTACAAGATCAAAAGCCCGAACGGTCAATTTCGTAAGGTTGCCGCCGGAGGGTATAACGGAGTCTTCATGTTCCCTAAGAGTAGCGTGAAGAGCGAGGAGCAACTCCGACGAATTCTGTCTTTCTTCGATATGGTTGCGGATGATACGATGCGCAAACTGATCAGTATGGGTATTGAAGGCAGACATTATAAGATGGAAACCGGGAACCCGGTCATCATCAATCCGCAACAGTTCACTGATGAGATCATCCCACTGCGTTGGATTATGGTGGCAGATGGCATCACTGACCGGATTGCAGTCGGGTTCTCTGAACTGGATCAACGGATTACCGCTGCACAGAAGGACAAAAGTATTGTGTATGTCCCCGACCCGGCATACCCGTTCACATCGAAGTTGATTGTCGATGAAAAAATTGTCGACGATGCACGTGCAAAATATATTATGGGAGAGTTGGACGAGAGTGGTTGGAAAGCCGCGATCGAGAAGTGGCGAACCAATCGGGGAGACCAGTTAACCGCTGAATTCCAGAAGCAGTACGACGTAGTCATTCAAGAAAACAAAAAATAAAGACGCATCAATACATTAAGGAGGCGGATCGATTGAGTCAAACCCTATTGAAAGAAACCTCCGGGAAGAAATCCGCACTCGCACCGATCAAACCGGGCTCGTCCCGGTTTGGTTATTACGTCAAAAACCGATGGCTGTATTTCATGCTCATTCCCGGCATTATTTATTTTATCGTTTTTAAATATATTCCCATGTGGGGTGTTGTCATCTCTTTCCTTGACTATAACCCATTTCTTGGTTTATTCAATAGTCCGTGGGTCGGATTTGAACACTTTGCACTTTTTTTCTCTGACCCAGCGTTCGGGATGTTGTTTCGGAATACGACGATTTTGGCTTTATACAATGTTGTGTTTTTTTTCCCGCTCCCGATAGTGGCCGCCCTGTTGTTACATGAAGTGAGACATATGTTTTTTAAGCGCTTCGTGCAGACCGTTATTTACATCCCGCATTTTGTATCGTGGGTTGTCGTCATCGGAATCGTGTACCTATTCTTCACGACTGAAGGTGGTATAGTTAACGAACTGATTGCGGCACTCGGCGGGGAGAAGGTACCGTTCCTCGTTAGTGAGGAATGGTTTCGCGCCATGATACTGGGAGAAATCATCTGGAAAGAAACTGGCTGGGGGACGATTATTTTCCTCGCTGCCATTTCTGGTGTCGATCCGCAGCTATATGAGGCCTCTCGAATGGATGGTGCCGGAAGGTTCCGCCAGCTGTGGCATGTGACATTACCGGCGATCCGCAGCACGATCGTGATTTTGCTGATCCTTCGACTCGGAAATTTCCTAGAAACCGGCTTTGAGCAAATTTTTCTTAGCTTGAATGCGACGAACCGGGAGGTTGGGGAGGTATTCGACACCTACGTGTATCGACTTGGTCTTATGGAGGGGCGGTATAGCTACAGTACGGCCGTCGGATTATTCCAATCGGTCATTGGCTTAATCATGGTAATCGTTGCGAATCGACTAGCAAAACGTTTTGGCGAGGAAGGGGTATACTGACCATGTCGATCGAATCTAAATCGTGGTTATTCCGGATGACGGATGTAATAATCTACACGTTGCTATTCCTCTTTGCGATGGCAACGTTGATTCCGTTCATCTATATCCTCGCCGGCTCGTTCGCCACTCCCGAGGAACTCATTGAGAAAGGTTTTTTGCTTATTCCAACCCAGTTCTCATTGGAAGCATATTGGTATATCTTTAGTACCTCAACATTCACGACAAGCTTGCTAGTAAGCATCTATATCACTGTTGTTGGTACGACCGTCAATCTCCTATTTACAACATTGATGGCATATCCATTAGCAAGACGGGATCTTCGCTGGAGACGGCCAATTATGATCGGTGTGTTGTTTACGATCCTGTTCAACGGAGGGATCATCCCGCTGTTTCTGGTTGTAAAGAACGTCGGCCTCCTAGACTCCTTATGGTCGCTCATCATTCCTGGAGCCATCAGCCCTTTCTATTTGATTATTCTAAAAAATTTTTTCCAGCAACTACCCGACAGTATCGAGGAATCGGCCAAAATAGACGGGTGTAATGATCTCCAAATATTGTTCAGGATTGTCTTGCCGTTGTCACTGCCCGCCATCGCCACGTTCTCGCTGTTTTATGCGGTGAATCATTGGAACGCCTTCTTCCATGCAATCATGTACATTAATGATTCAAACCGTTGGCCCATTCAAGTGTTGCTGCGGCAAATTGTCATTCTTTCATCGGGGGCCTTCGAGAGCTCAGGAGACGAATCAGACGTCATTCCTCCGGCACAATCCATTAAGATGGCGATCATCGTCGTAGCTACCTTACCGATCATGCTGATCTATCCGTTCCTGCAGAAACATTTTACCCAAGGCGTTATGCTTGGTTCGGTGAAAGGGTAAGGTGCGAAACCATGGATAAGAAGCCGAATGTGTTATGGATTTTTTCTGATCAGCACCGGGCAGATGCAATGAGCTGTGCTGGTGATCCGAACATTGCAACACCGAATCTCGACAGACTTGCCAAGCAGGGAACGCGCTTCACCGAGGCATACTCGAATACACCGATCTGCTCTCCGTTTCGGGCGTGCCTCTTTACCGGATTATATGCGACCACGCACGGGGTGATCTCTTTGCATCGACCGCCGAAACCTGGACTTCGCATGCTTGCAGAGGAAATGCAGGCGCAAGGTTACACCACCTCGTATATGGGAAAATGGCACATGAGCGGCGGGGCGGCGCCGTCCCACTTCGTCTCGCCGTATTTCCGCCCCGGGTGGGATGAGTGGCTTGGCTGGGAAAACTCTAACGAGCCGTGGGCAACGGAATACTCGACCGGGACGTTTCCCTTACCTGTGCGAACACTCAAAGGTTACCAGACCGATGCGTTGTCTGATCTTACAATCAATTGGTTAAGGCGCCGTCGAACCGCGGATAATCCTTGGTTTCACGTCGTGTCCATCGAACCGCCGCATGGCCCGCACGACGCGCCGGAAATCGATTTGGAGCTGTTTCGGGAGAAGGCGTTGCGGTTATCGCCGAATGTGCCGAACAGTAAGTCGTCCGATGAACATTATTTGGAGACGGTTCGTGCGTATTATGCGCAGATTGCCAATCTCGACCGCAACATCGGACGTATTCTGGATGCCCTTGAGGAGAGTGGTCAAGCAGATCATACGATCGTGTTCTATTTCTCTGATCACGGCGAGATGATGGGCAGCCACGGTCGGATGGGCAAGAGCCGGCCTGAGGCCGGATCAAGCCGCATCCCACTCATCGTCCGTTATCCCGGGGTAATCCCAGCTGGACGCGAGACGGACGGGTACATCAGTGGTGTGGATTTACTGCCGACCTTGCTTGGATTGCTTGGTGCAACGGTGCCGGATTATGCCGAGGGTGTTGATTTGAGCTCCTTCGTTAGAGGAGAGTGCTCAGACGGGGCGCATGAGACGTTGTTGCAGTTCGAGCACAATTTTTATGATTCACAGCCAAAACAGACGTTCCGTACTCTCATTCGATCGGGCTGGCATTACACATGTTTTCTTACGGAAGGGCCAAGTGCTCTATACAATCTTATAGAAGATCCGCACCAACTCGACAACCGAATTGGTGATCCGGAATGCGCTGCCGTGCGAGAAGAGCTTCACCACCGGTTAGAGAGAAAGCTCGCCCAACTTGGCGACAACTTCTTCGATCGGATGAGTGCTAAACGGGGAAACCCCGCTCCATAGTGATGAGTACGCAGAACGAAAGATTCATTGGAGGAGTTACGCATTGGACAAAATACAAAAACCGAATTTGCTTTATATTCATTCTGACCAGCACAATCCGTTTGTAACAGGCTGTTATGGGGATCCATTGGTACAGACCCCTAACCTGGACCAACTGGCAAAACAGGGCACTGTTTTTGAAAATGCGTATTGTCCCTCCCCGATTTGTGTACCTTCGAGGATGGCGACTCTTACGGGTTGTTACCCATATCAGAACCGAGTGTGGACCAATGATCACATACTGGATTCAGGGACACCCACATTCGCTCATGCCATGGGTGCGGCAGGGTATCGACCTATCCTGATCGGAAGAATGCATGCGGTTGGTCCAGATCAACTGCACGGTTATGCTGAGCGAATTGTAGGTGATCATGGTCCGAATCACATCGGTGGCCGAAAAGTCGATCTGGGTATATTGGATGGCACAGCCGGACCGGACCGTATCAGCTTGCTTAAATCCGGCAGCGGAAGAAACGCTTATCATCTTCACGATGAATATGTTACTCTGTCAACGATTGAATACTTGAACCGTATGGGTATGGAACGCAAACATGGCTTGAATCGGGAACCTTTCTGTCTGTCGGTCGGGTTTATGCTTCCTCATCAGCCGTTTGTGTGCACAGAAGAAGATTATCATATGTATCATGAGAAAATGACACTGCCGATTCATCCGGAAGCTACCCATGCCCGTCATCCCGCCGTTCGCGAGTGGATGGAGAGAACGGGAATTAGTTCCGTGAGCAAGGAAGAAATCATTCGTGCAAGGGCAGCATACTGGGGACTTGTGACCCGGATGGATCATATGATCGGGCGTATCCTGGATACGTTAAGAGCGAATGGACTGAACGACAATACGTTGATCATATATACATCAGATCATGGTGAGCAAGCCGGGGAACACGGACTTTGGTGGAAACAAACTTTCTATGAGGCCTCTGTGCGTATTCCGATGATCATCTCGTGGCCGGGCGTCATCCCGCAAGATCATCGATGCAAGCGCGTCGTCAGTTCACTTGATCTGAACGCAACGATGCTGGATGCCCTTCAGGCTCCGCCATTGCCGCGATCGGCAGGTAGAAGCATGTTGCCGATGCTGACGAAACCAGAAACAGATGCCACGTGGAACGATGAAGCCTACTCCGAATATTGTACGGATACCGGGGAAATTCATCGGATGATCCGAAAAAATCATTGGAAATTGATATACTACCATGGACACAACCCACAGTTGTTTCACATGAAGAATGACCCGCATGAGTTGAACGATAGATCGCAAGATCCAGATTGCCAGAGCGTGCTTCAGGAACTTCAGAATCTAGTTCTGGCCGATTGGATCCCTGAAAAGATAGCCGTGGATATGGACATCAAGCGGAAAGAGAACAACATCCTCTCTTTGTGGGCAAGGGAAACGAAACCTGAAGACGTATGCCGATGGACTTTAACGCCGGACATGAGTATGCTGGATTAAACCTATCCAAGTTTATTCCACCGTGAGGGATAAGGGAGATAAATCTTTACTTTGTTACATTGTCATCCCAAGCATTAAGGAGGTCGTGAGCGGGAGTGTTTACCGATGTTCAAACCCATTATGATTTGCTGATTGAAGAAGGGAATGATCCTGTTCACGACCCGATTCCATTGCATCGATTATCGTTGCAGCACATGATGAATCCGAACTTCAGCTGGGCACATGAGCGCTGATGCGCTCTTATTTTTTCCGTGCTGATTTTCGGATGAGTAGTTCTGATGGCAGCACAATTTTGCGTAATCCTTGCGGCGCTTTCGCTTCAATACGCTCGATGAGCAGTTGCATACCCATGAATCCAAAGTTGTAAGCTGGTTGTGCGGCGACTGTGAGGAAAGGATTGAAATCCGGAATCGGTTCGGGATCGTCAAAACAGACGACAGCCATGTCATCGGGAACGGCAATGTGATGTTGGCGCAGGGATTTCACTAGATTCACGCCAATAAAATTGTTCACCGCCACCATGGCTGTAGGTTTTTTATGAGCCGGATAGGAGAGCAGCTGCGTAACGATCTGATCGGTGTTCATGTCGGTCAAGGAAGTTTGAAAAATCAGCTCCCGATCGATCGGAATGTCGCGTAACTTCAACGATTCGGTATATGCTTGCAGGCGGTCTCGCGAATTGGATATGGAGAGCGGGCCATTAATAAGTGCAATCTGTGTATGACCGAGGTCAATCAAATGGTTCATTAATAATCGTGTAGATTGCGTATTGTCACCAAGTACGATATCGGCTTCAATATCCGGCACTTCCCGGTCTGCCAATACGAAGGGCACGTTGTATTTATTTAATTTCCGCAAATTTTTTTTGGATTCATCCCCAATCGGCGCAATCAATACGCCATCTATGCCCCGCGCAATTAAAGAATCGATATATTTGGATTCTTTCTCCAGATTTTCATCGCTGTTATTTAATATGAGTTGATATCCCATTTGGTGTGCTTTATCTTCAGCGCCACGAACGATGTTGGTGAAGAACGGGTTGGAGATGTTCGTGATCATCACACAGAGCAATTTGGTTTGCTTGGACACCAAACTTCGGGCTGTCTTGTTAGGAATGTAACCGAGCTCATCGATGGCCTTGCGAACTTGTTGGAGCGTCGTTTCTTTGATGCGCTCAGGATTATTAATGGCCCTAGACACTGTCATCGGCGATACGTTAGCCCTGCGAGCCACATCATGAATGGTAATCACGGTGTGTACACTTCCTCATTATCAATGTTAACGTGCTCATCATAACACAATCATAGAGGAATTAAAATATGAAGTATGCTTATTGAAAAGGACAATTCATTATGTTATTTTGATGATATCGATAACATTAAAAATTGATAGAAAGGATGTGATTACTTCATGAGCAACGCATCACCCAACATCATTTTCATCATGTCTGACGACCATGCTGCGAATGCGATCAGTGCATACAAATCAAGATTGGCGGGTCACTTCCGCACCCCTCACATG
>JBILCM010000150.1:0-3011 GCA_044353165.1 Paenibacillus sp. | reverse complement strand
CACGGGATTCGTCCAGATGGTTGATGTCTGCCAACGCTCTGCAATTACCAGTGGAATTTCACTTATTTCTTCCGCATACAAACCTCGAGTGGACATCGTGCCTGTATTTTCAGAGCCCGTGATCGGATGGTCTGGGTATTTCGCATGGAAAATATCGTAAGCTTCAAACTTTCGTCGAATCATATAATTAAACCCATGAACGTCGAGATGAAAGCCATTCTCTTCGTGGAAGTCGGTCACTTTCTGCCAATCACCATTCATGGCATAGGTGCATCGGCGTGTAGGATCGAGCTCATGTGCCCATTGTTGCATTCGTTTAAATACCTTCACACCCGTATCTGTCCCTTGAATCCGCATCTCTTCATTGCCAAGCGACCAGAGAATGACAGAAGGATGGTTGCGGTCACGCTTCATCAGACTTGTTAACTGCTGTTTAAATTCAGGTGATGTACCTGGTAGTCGCACTTCATCCATCACTACCATCCCTAGTCGATCGCACAGATCGAGGATGTCCGGTGTCGGAGGGTTGTGGGACGTCCGATACGCGTTGCAACCCATCGCTTTCAAGCGACGAATACGATACTCATTCACGGCGCGCGGAACAGCCACACCAACGCCGGCATGATCTTCATGACAGCATACGCCCTTAAGCTTTACCGATTGCCCATTCAAGAAAAAGCCTTGATTGGCATCCCAAGAGAGCGTCCTGATACCGAACGTCGTCTCGTAGGTGTCGCTCACCTGCCCCTGGATCTTCAGGACTGTCTTTAGCTGATAAAGGTGTGGGTTCTCAATGGACCAAAGGATCGGATGTTGGAAAGCTGTCATCTGGTTTACGGTCATTGTGGTGTCGGCTTCGATGATTTGCGTGGCGGTGACTTCACGAACCAACTGACCGTTCGGGTCATAAATCAGGGAACACAATTCAAACGTTACCGATTGATTATGGGCATTCGTCACGGTGGTTTCGATTGTGATAGACGCTTCGGTTTGACCGCCTTGTTGCTCGCTCACCTCCGAATTCACGAACGTGCCCCATTGCGGCACATGAAGCGGGTTCGTCTTGACGAGCCGAACATCCCGATAAATCCCACCGCCTTCATACCACCAACCCTCATGCTCATCGGCATTCACCCGCACCGCCACTGCATTCGGGCCTCCGACATTCACCACATCGGTGATATCAAAAGAAAAGCTACTGTAACCGCTCAATTGATTGCCGAGGTAAAATCCATTCACCCACACGGAAGCATCCCGAAACACACCGTCAAATTCTAGACTGATTTGCTTTCCTTGATCTTCTTGTGGCAATACGAATTCTTTGCGATACCAACCGATGCCGCGAACGAGTGATCCCGATGATGAAGGTGTATCTGGTGAGAATTGACCCCGCGTGATGACAAAATCATGGGGTACTTGTACTGTCTCCCAATGCGAATCGGGATAACGAACCATGGCAATGCCGTTATTCCCGGCTTTCACCCATTGTGGATTTTTGAATCGCTGATGTACCGCGTTAAAATTCCGATCCTCAATGTCGCCATCGTGAAATTTCCAATCAAAGTTCATATTAAGTACACTTCGAACATTCTGGTTCATATACGTATCTCCTGTCATTTTGCAATCAATCTAAGAATAGTCTGTGAAATTTGTTCGGCCAGAAGTTCTGAGCCTTCTGTTGAATAATGGAGACCTCCTCTTTTGTATTTTTTCTCATCAATGGCCATGCGTTCTCTGACGATGCGATGAAGGTCATTGATCAAGATCCCATTCTTACGGATCACTTTCTCAGCAATTTCATTGTATTTTATTTCATCGCCTGGGATGGAATTTCTGGCTTCAGGTGTTACTGGCGTTGTCGTTGCCCAGACCAATGTGGCTTTTGTCTTTTTTAATTCGGCGATCAATTTATCAAGTTCAATCTCGTAACGATCTATTGGTACAGCTTTTGTCCCTTGCGCCGGAGGAACAGAGTCACCTTTGTCGTCAATGTGCTTCAAGGCATGCAATCCCCAATTAAAATGAATGATGTCGAATGGTCTTCCGTTCGCCATTTCCTTGTCAAGAACATGGGTTTGCACAATCGCAGGCCAATCGATGATCGATGTGAACGCCGTGTTCCCATGCATCACGTTCGCTTTCCCCAACAATCGATTCATCACGAGCATTTTGTATCCGCCTGAGATGGAGTCGCCGAGCAAGAGGACATTCGGCAGTTCCGCTTTATAGGTTCGAATGAGAACTTCACGAATTTTGCCTGCGGTCACTTCCCCCAACATCTGGTACCCGATCGCATTCATCTCTATGTTGCCATCAAGGAGCATGTCTAGTTTTCGGATCGATGTGTATTCCCATAAATCGTTCGTGGTTACACCGAGAGTTGTCAATTCAGCGATCAACATTTCATTGGTGTTGTACCCTTGTTCACCAGCAACAACATAACCCTCAACCCCGTCTTGAACCGGTGTAGTGGTTGCCCAAACCAAATGGGTAGAAACACTTTGGAGCGATTTCAACGCGCTTACAATCAGTTCGTTGTATTCTTGTAACGGGATGATTGCTTTCCCTTCAGAATCTAATCTTAGCGCATCAAGCCCATAATTAAATTGAATCAGGTCCCATTGCGTCCTGCGTTGGCGAATTTGAGCGAGCAGTGCAACGAGGTCACGATCCCACGCTTTGGGAATCTCGATAAAGTCGACACTCACATAGTCGCCCAATAGTTTTTGCACTTCGTGAACATACCCTGCTGTAATACAATCACCGAGCAACAACACATGGTATAGCCCCTGATCATCACATTCTTGAATAGATGCCACAACTTGCTTCGCTAAAACCGCGGAGCCCTCTTTATGAAAATGCACATTCACAGGCTTCTGCACCACATCCAATTTATCAATTACCATCGTATATAAATCGTTAATGTGAATGTGATGTCTCGCCATAACCCCCAGCGCTGCCTCGTTGTATTTCACAGCATCGGCCGGAATGCGAGACGGTGTCACACCTTC
>JBILCM010000025.1:0-30854 GCA_044353165.1 Paenibacillus sp. | reverse complement strand
AATGGATAATCCTTGATGGTGCGCCCCCATACCAATGAAATGCAACTTTATCATCGCATAATGAACAACGAGTAAAACATAATTGTCAAACATGTGGTTCGCACCGTACACGGGGAACAACTTTTGAAACACATAGTTAACGAGGTAGTTTTCTAGAATGTATCCGTGTTCGTTCATGAATGGCAAGTAGTGTTCATTATACCCGTTACGATACGCTTGAACGGTATCCTCATAGGGGGTATCGACCTTATAATGTAAGCCGAGCAACATATCGCGCAGACAGTCCAAATAACGCTGGTTGCTCACACCCTGCATAAATCGTTCATCAACCATTTCTTTTACCAACTCCAACTGCAGATTCGTCTGCTCAGGAATGGAAGCAAGCGATGCGGTCAGCGAGCCATCGTTCATGAATGCGGTATATGTCGCGATCGCTTGCGGAATTTGATCCGCTTGTCGGTTGGTAACAAGTTCATCGGCTTTCTTCAAAAACATGCCCAGTATAATCAATCGATCCGCGAGCGTATATGTGCGGTTTTGCAATACTTGGATCGTGAAAATGCGTAATTCCCAGAAATAACGTTGTGCTTCGTTGATCGCTTTGTGGTCCCATGTATGAAGACCTGCAACGGGTCGGAATTGTTTTTGGGATGGCTCCGAGATTTGTTCAAATTCGATGCCGTTACGATTCAGTAAGGCCAGGCGTGCAATTTCCGGGCAAGAAACGGTAGCGGAACGCTCCATAACGCCGTTCACTTGTGAAGCGATGCGCGGGTAAGTGTTGCACACCTCGGATAAAGAATCTTCGCCAAGCTTGCTCTGAATAGAACATAGTTTTTCCTCCGTAAGGAAAGCGCAAGATTTATCCGGCTTCATGCGAATTTTGGCATAATTGTCTGTTGTTGGACTCGAGCGATTACGCCTCACATGCTTCTCTATCAACGGTGACAGCTCAGGGTCGCGAATTTTCTGATAGCGACTGTATGTTACTTGGTCGATGTTCACCCGCCATCCTACACAGCAACTATCTTCGCAAGCTGAGCCGATACAAGAAAATTGCCGCATATACTGCGGCGCTAATATGCTGTCTTTATTATTGTTCATGACGAACGCTCCCATTACATCCTGAATCACAGGTTACTCGACATACGACTCCATTTCCTCAATCAATCCTCTAAATACATCCATCGCTTGGCGGATGGGTTCTGGCGAAGACATGTCGACACCGGCGCGTTTGAGAATGTTGATGGAGAAGTCGCTTCCTCCACTCTTTAAGAAACCCATGTAACGATCAACGGCGGGTTGTCCTTCATCCATAATCTGCTTCGCGAACGCCGTGGCGGCTGAGAACCCTGTCGCATACTTGTAAACATAAAAACTCGTATAGAAATGCGGGATTCGTGCCCACTCCATCTCAATATCTTGATCGACAACCATCGCATCGCCGTGAAATTTTTTGTTAAGCCCGTAATAGATCTCACTTAACAACTGAGGAGTGAGCGACTCACCGGCTTCTGCCTTCTCATGAATGATCTTCTCAAACTCGGCAAACATCGTCTGACGAAATACCGTGGTTCGGAATTGATCAGCGTAATAGGTCAACAAATACATTTTCTCACGGGGATCATTCGATTTCTTCAGCATGTAGTCCATCAGTAGCGCTTCATTCAGTGTAGAGGCGACTTCCGCTAAGAATATCGTGTATTGTGCGTCGCGATACGATTGGGAGGCATCGGAGAAGTAGGAATGCAGCGCATGACCCATCTCATGCGTCAAGGTGAACATCGAATTTAGATTGTCCTTATGGTTGAGTAGCACATAGGGATGTGTTCCATAAGCACCCCAAGAGTATGCTCCAGATCGCTTCCCCTCGTTCTCATAAACATCAATCCAGCGGTGATCAAAACCGGATTGCAACACGTTCAAATAATTGTCGCCCAGCGGCTTAAGCGATTGTTTCACTTTCTCTTTCGCATCCGTATAAGAAATTTCCATGTCGAATTGGTCAACAAGGGGGGTGAACAGGTCGTACATGTGAAGCTCATCGACTTTGAGCAATTTCTTCCGTAAGGCAAGGTAGCGATGCAACAGCGGGAGATGCTCATGAATCGTATCGATGAGGTTGGTGTACACCTCTCTAGGGATGTTGTCGCCATAAAGCGATGCTTCCAGTGCGGAAGGGTACTTGCGCACTCTTGCATAGAACAAATTCTTGGTCACATTGGCATTCAGTGTAGCCGCGAGTGTATTTTTCTGCTTCGCATACGTTGCATAGACCGCCTTGAACGCATTCTCGCGCACTTCACGGTTACGGCTTTCGAGAAACTGAATGTAACGCCCGTGTGTCAATTCAACTTCTTCGCCCTTGTCATTGTTGATTTTGGGGAATTTCAAATCCGCATTGTTGAGCATCCCAAAGATCGTGTTGGGCGCTTGTGACAAGTTGCCGACTTGCGCGAGCAAGGACTCTTCAGTCTTGGACAAAATGTGCGGTTTCTGGCGAAGCATTTCTTCAAGCGTTTGTTTATAGGGAGCCAAGGTTGGGTTGGCAATATATGACTTTATTTGATCTTCCGGTAATGACAAAATTTCCGGTGTGATGAAGGACAGTGCCTCACTTACTTGCACGGAGAGCTTCTTTGCTTTGTCTGAGAGTGCTTGAAACTCGGATAGCGCCATATCTTGGTGGTGTCGCATGTTGGCATAAACATAAAGCCGCTCCAAATGCTGCGAGATGTCATCCTCCAGTTCAAAGCAGGCGCGCAATTTCGTTGCATCATTCAATTGGCCTTGATATTCAGCAATCTTCTCGAGCTGAGCTTTGACTTGTTCCCATTCGTTGTTCCACGTGTCTTGGGATGCGAAGAGATCCTCAAGCTTCCACTGATGTTCAAGCGGTTGTTCGGATCGTTTAGGCAGTAAGGTAGATGCACTTGAAGTCGTCATCATTGTTTCCCTCCGGAATTGTTCATTACGCCAACTTGCTATGACGATCATGACAATTGCCATGATAAGTAGCAAGCTAGTCCTTGTGTTTCGGCTCATCCTAGGCATCACTCCATACGGTATGGGACATCATGCTTTAGTATGAGCGGATTGTTCTCATTATATGCCGTTAATTTCCAGCGGTAAAGAACGTGTAGACTAACATGAAGAATGACGCGATAATCATAATCAATGTAAAAATGGCTAGCAATCGCCGAAGCGGTGGTGGAATCGAATCTTTGCGGAGGATAATAACCGCAGCGAGACAGAAAGACACAATAATGAACGTGACTAGCGCGCTGGATGGGTTCATAACGGTTTCAAGTCCTCACTTTCGTTCGTTCAAAGCAGTTGAAATTCTTGAATGATTTGTAAACGTTCCTCTTCGGTCCCTTGGAATTTCTCAGCCTTGAATCGCTCGGCTACCCAGTGGCGAAGCTCAGCGCGGCTCGTAAACACATGCGTGTCTTCGCCCCATTGATCACTGATTTCAACGACTTCCACTTCTCGACCTCTCACTTCGGCATGAATCATGTTCCATTTATCGCGTTTCCAAATTTGCACTTTCCTTATGGCCATCCGTTACATCTTCCTTTCTTTATCCGCACTTTTATTGATTCAATGTACTGTGAGCATAACCTAGCAAGCATGAAAACTCAATATCGAACCCTCGAAACCATTGCGATAGAAGCCACTCTTTCGCTATACTAATGACATCAATCATCTGATTTCAAGTGGTCATCACGCATGTTTTGGAGGGTACCCCATTGATACAATTGGCACGTAGGTGGAAGAAGGTGCCGCTTCATCCCATAGGTCTGATGATGCGTGTGTATAAATATGTGCTGCCTGAAGTCGATGTGCAGCTCAAAGATTGGTTGCTTCAAGCGAAGCAAATTCCTGATGTTGAGTTGCGTGAACAAGCCATTGCGAGTATCGAGACGAAGCGATTTCATTGCGAAGGCGGTGCCGTCTATGCTGCAGCGAACTTGTCCAAACGGCATGTGTTGATTCCATTAATCGTGGCCTTGCAGACCATCAGCGATTATTTGGACAACTTGTGTGACCGTAGCACGTCATTGGATGCTCAAGACTTCCGTCAGTTGCACCTTGCCATGCAGCATGCGGTCGATCCGAACGCCACATTAGCAAATTATTACGCATATCGAACGGAGCATAATGATGGGGGTTATTTAGAACGATTGGTTCTGACATGTCAATCGTGTATTTGTTTGTTACCCAATTATGGGCTCGTTCAATCGCACGTCAGCCGCCTGGTCGGCTTGTACTCTGACTTGCAAGTGTACAAGCATATTCATCATGAAGAGCGTGATCGGTCTTTGCAACAATGGTGGTCATTGCATCAGGCGTCTTACCCGGAGCTGCAATGGAATGAATTTGCTGCTGCCACGGGCTCCACACTGGGCGTATTTTTGCTGTTTCTCACCGCTGCTGATGACGTTGTGAATCCGGAGCAGATCGATACGACACATAACATGTATTTCCCCTTCGTCTGCAGCCTACATATTATGCTGGATTACTTAATTGATCGTGAAGAAGATCGGCTGGGCGGAGATTTAAATTTTTGTGAATATTACACGGATGAGCAGCAGACAGCCGAGCGCATCGGCTGGATTGCACAACAAGCGAGATTGAAGGTGCGTCAATCCGAACACCGGCAATTTCATGGGATGGTTGTGGAAGGGTTACTCGCATTGTATTTGTCTGACCCGAAGGTCAACAGGCAGCCGGACGTCATGCGCGTCACGCGCGCGTTAATGCGCAACAGCACTTGGATGCGGTTGTTTTTTTGGCTCAATAGCATTTGGATTCGTAAGCGTCAAGGGCGCAATCGCCCCATGATTCAAAACCAGAGAGATGATAAATCGGGAAGGGTGTAACAAGATGACCATTCAATCAATTGCGGTATTAACAAGCGGTGGCGATTCACAAGGAATGAATGCAGCGGTTCGTTCGGTCGTTCGAAGCGCGCTGTTCCATGGGTTAAAAGTGTATGCCGTGCAACGCGGGTATCATGGATTGATTCACGATGACATCCGTGAGATGGATTTGCGCAGCGTGGGGGATATCATCCAACGGGGAGGAACCATTCTCCAGACGGCACGTTCCACACAATTCATGACGCTCGAAGGCCAACAAATTGGCGCTGAAAACTTGCGAAAACGTGGGATTGACGGACTTGTTGTTATTGGAGGAGATGGTTCGTATCAAGGCGCGAATAAGTTGCGGGAGCAAGGCATCTTAACGATGGGTTTACCGGGAACAATTGATAATGATATTCCGTTCACCGATTTTACGATTGGGTTTGACACGGCTGTGAGTATCGTTGTGGATGCGATTAACAAATTAAGAGATACGATGACATCACATGAACGATCGTCGGTAGTTGAAGTCATGGGACGCCACTGTGGGGACATTGCGCTGTATGCAGGACTGGCTTCGGGTGCGGAAGCGATCTTGGTGCCCGAAATCCCATTTGATTTGGACGGCGTCTCCTCGCGTATGAAGCAACATTTTGACAAAGGGAAGCGTCACAGCATCATCATCGTTGCAGAAGGTGTGGGCAAAGGGGAAGACATCGGTCGGGGGGTTACTGAACGAACCGGAATCGATTGCCGCGTTACGGTTCTAGGGCACATCCAGCGCGGAGGGACGCCTACACATAACGATCGGATTTTAGCAAGCCGTCTGGGTGATTTTGCGGTTCGAAGACTGCTTGCGGGTGATTCTGGCAAAGCATGCGGCGTCATCCAAGGTGAACTCGTAGCCACCGATATCGCCAAAGTCGTTACTGCGAAGAAACCGTTTAATCGGGATTTGTATGATTTGGCGTTACGGTTGTCCCAATGATATTCCTGCTGTTCTGACGATAGAGTACAATGGATACAACTGCAAATTCAGCCACGAATCCCATAGTCAGTGCTAGCGGGCCGATCATGCCATTCCAATGGGGGACAAGTTGTATGAGCGTTAGGAGCATGATGAGTGCCGCTGCTGCATTCGCTCCTTGTGACAACACGAACACATGGGTTGTTCGCCGCAGCATTAGAAATCCGTTGCCATAGTCGAGCCAAGGCAAAATAAAGGCCAATCCGGCAAACACAATCAGAGCATTAGATGTAGCCATGAGCAATGGCCCGTCCAAACCTATACCTGTTTGGAGTAACCAAGACCCTGCTGGCGACCAACAGAGCAAGCCAAGTAAGACGCCGGGTAAAAAACCGATCCGCTGTTGAAATTGACGAACCAATCCCGGTGACTTGGGATAGAAATTGAGCACGATTTGATGAATGTATGTAAAGAAGCTCATGATTAGATTAAATATGCTGGTAGCCACCGCGAATGAGGCAATAGATAATTCCGCATTCGTGGTTTGGCCCAGCAATGCGTTGGTGGCAGGGAAAATAAATACAACCATGGCCGAAGAAAACATCAAGGGTCGGTAAAATTGGAACGCTTGACGTTTGGTTGTGATTCCATCATGGCCGGACTGGTCCGGTAACGTCTTAACAAGCTTTCGACCTTCCGCATAGCAGACGAGCATCTCAATGCACATCCCCGTTGCGAAAATCATGGCTCCCACATACCCCCCGTAGATGGCATCTTGTGTGACAAACCACTGCGACAACGTGAACATACCTATAAGACGAACGATCATTCCGATTGTTACCCACTTGGTGCGCATCTGAGATATGATCACGCCGTGGTATAAACAGCGGATCGCAGAAAACACGCTTACCCACATAAAAAAACGATAACCAGCAACAATCTCAGGAACAAGAACCGGATCTGCTCGAAAGAGGACGGCAAAGATGACATTTCCAAGCGGGGTGTAGCTAATCAACATGCCTATCACGGCTATTACTGTGATCACAATCCAAGTCATTCCTGCGACTGCGCGGAATGACGGCTTGTCACGCACCAAAGCGGAAGATGTATTACGGATGAAGACAGTGGGCCGTTCAAACAACATCAGCAAGCTCATTCCAATTGCGTAACTTGCGATGGCAACCTCTGGCTGGTGCGCATTCGTCAATGAGGCATGAACGATGACATGTGTAATCGTGACCAAACATGCGGCAAGGCCTAGCGGAATAAAAAAAGCAAACAAATTCTTCATCGTGGGCATGAATCTATGCACTCCATATAATAATTAACGGGCGAGATCATTGTGTTTTACAAGTATATCTTTCATTTTGGATAATTTCTATGCAAATCGCTTGAGTTAGAGTAAAATTCGATAAGTCAGTTAGAAGGAGATCCCTACGGTGAACAAACAGCTTTGGATTGTAAGATGGTTAATTGCCTCTTATTACGGTACGAGTGGAATGCTGACCCCTTTTTTACCTTTGTACTTTTCAAATAAAGGTTTCACGCCGATCCAAATTGGGTTGTTCATGATGCTTGGTCCGTTCACGGCCATTTTTGCGCAACCTGTGTGGGGTTACATTAGCGATCGACTAAAAACGGTGAAGAACATTATCGCTATCCTGTGGGTCTTAACAGTGGGATCAAGCGTATTGTTGTTTTTGTCCGAAGGATTTGCGTTAACGCTACTTGCTGTTACTATGCTGTACTTCTTTATGGTTCCTTCTTCACCTTTGTTAGATGTTATTTCGATACAGGCTGCAACACAAGCCCGTACGAGCTACGGATCAATCCGGTTGTGGGGCTCGGCTTCATTCGCCGTCATCGCAGTGGTTGCAGGAAGCATTCTCATTTCTATTGGCGGCATCACCCATTTGCAATGGCTGTATTGGGGAATATGGCTTATTCCATTGACATTACTTCTCTTCTTGAAAGACACTGTTCAACAGTCCGCAGCGATTCGCTTGCATTCGTTAGTGCATGTGATTCGCAATCGATCCTTCCTCTGGTTTTTATTGCTTATATTCATCATGATGATTCCACATCGGATGAATGATACGTATTTGGTGCTTTTTATGAATGAACGAGGCGCGAGTGAACAGATGGCGGGCTTGGCTTGGGCGTTGGCGGCGGTCAGCGAAATTCCCGTGTTTGCTTTGCTGCACCGGTATATCGGTCGATTCCATGAACTCGCGCTTTTGGGGATCGTCGGTTTGTTGTATGGTCTACGGTGGATATTAGCGGCCTTTACGATGGATCCGTTGATGTTGTTGATCATGCAAGCGAGTCATTCGATTACTTTCGCAGTATTTTGGATTACATCCATCGCCTATGTTGTGCGACTCGTTCCAACTGAGCTAAGATCCACAGGGTTATCGATATTCTCGGCCGTGTTTATTGGGCTCTCGGGCATCTCTGGGAGTTTATTTGGCGGATGGTTGGAGGCAAAAGCTGGCTTTATGACAGCTTACTTGGCCGGGGCCTTGCTAGCGGCAGTCGCAGGGATCGCATTCCTCGTCACTCATGCGATGCGAGCAAGGATATCATGAAGGTTGTTTGAGCTTGTTGTCACCATTCTGCCATGCTTCATGTGAGAGGAGAAGACTTCTTAAACAACAAAACTGGAAATGAAAAGTTTTCATATGGTATACTGTAAACAACCATGTGAAGTACACCCTCGTTTTCCATTCGGAAAACATTTTTTTTGAACTTTCAATTAAAGGAGAATGAAGGAAATTTGAAGACATTTAGCGAGTTTGGCCTAGAGGCAACAGTGCTTCGGGCAATTACAGAGATGGGTTTTGAAGAATCAACGCCCATTCAAGAGAAAGCGATCCCGGTCGCTTTGGATGGAGGGGACTTGATTGGGCAAGCGCAGACAGGTACAGGCAAGACAGCTGCATTCGCCATCCCATTGATTCAAAAAATCGACCCATCTGAAGATAAAGTGGCTGCGTTAATCATGACGCCGACACGTGAATTGGCGATTCAAGTCGCTGAAGAAATTGGCAAATTGGCAAGGTTTAAAGGCATTCGCACGCTTCCGATTTATGGAGGACAAGATATAGGTAGGCAAATCCGTGGTTTAAAGAAGAAGCCTCAAGTGATTATCGGTACACCTGGACGCCTGCAAGACCACATCAATCGCAAAACGATTCGTCTGGACGATGTTCGCATTGTTGTTCTTGATGAAGCCGATGAGATGCTTGACATGGGATTTCTAGAAGATATCCAAGCCATCTTAAGTCAAGTGCCAGAGCAACGACAAACGATGCTTTTCTCCGCAACGATGCCGGCGAATATCCAGAAGTTGGCGCAGCAGTTTTTGAAAAACCCAACGCACGTTTCAGTCATTCCAAAACAGATGACGGTTCCGTTAATTAGTCAATCGTATGTTGAGGTTCATGAACGAAGCAAGTTTGATGCATTATGCCGATTACTTGATATGGAAGCGCCAGAATTGGCAATCGTCTTTGGACGAACAAAGCGGCGAGTTGATGAATTGGCAGAAGCATTGCAGAAGAGAGGTTATTCAGCGGACGGTCTCCATGGCGATTTGTCGCAAAATATGAGGGATACCGTAATGCGCCGTTTTCGCGATGGCAGTATTGATGTTCTTGTTGCCACAGATGTGGCTGCCCGTGGATTGGATGTATCAGGCGTAACGCATGTTGTTAACTTTGATCTGCCTCAAGATCCAGAGTCTTATGTCCACCGCATCGGCCGAACCGGTCGCGCGGGCAAGGAAGGTACAGCGTGGACTTTCGTCACACCGCGTGAGATTGATCACCTGCATTTTATTGAGAAGATTACACGACAGCGTATTCCCAAGCGTCCTATGCCTTCGCTGGCAGAGGCGATTGAAGGAAAACAAAAATTAATTGCTGAGCGATTAATTGAATTGGTTCAGAATGAACAACATAATGAATATAAGGGAACAGCGATCCATTTGTTAGAGCAGTTTGATAGCGTACATCTGTTGGCTGCAGCCATGAAGCTGTTGACAGGCGGGGAAAAGAAAGATGTGGAAGTGGAGTTAACGCCAGAAGAACCACTTCGTGCAAAAAAGCGTAAGCCTGATATTCGTGAGTCTGGTCGACGTGTAGGCGGAGGCGGATTTAATAAAGGCGGTCGTGATTTCCGAAGCGGTGAACGCCGCTATGGTGGTCAGAGCGGTGAACGCCGAGCTGATGGAGAGCGAAAATTCCCACGCAAAGAAGACACATCTCGTTCGAGTAATAGTGAGCGGTTTAGCGATCGTTCCGGTTTTCGATAATGAAATAACGTCCCGGCTCGTTTCAGGTAGTTTACCTGGGACGAGCCGGAGTGTATTATTAAAGGAAAAGAACAGTAGGAGAGGTTGTTCAAGTGGAATTCCGTGGACTGATGGGCGGTTTTTATCGCATCTCAGAATGGATCATGCGATTTTCAGTAACGAATGTATTATGGATCGTGACTGCACTGCCTGTGTTTTTCTTTGTGCTCACTTTGTTTATAGCTGAAGATGTTGGACAAGCTCAAGCGTCCATATTTGCAATCATTGTTTTGTCTCCGTTCTTACTTTTCCCTTCGACCGCGGCCATGTTTGCGTTAGCAAGGAAGTGGGCCACAGGAGATGAGGACGCACCTTTGCTTAAGACTTTCTTCAAAGGTTATAAAGAGAACTACTTGCAGAGTATGTTTGGAGGCATACTGTTTACGGTTCTTATGGCCGTACTGATTTTTAACTTCCGGTTTTACAATTCACAGACGGGTTACGGCGCATTGCTTTCGTATCTCTTTATTGCGCTGGGTTTAGTCATTTCGATCGGCGTTTTTAATTTTTTCTGTTTGACCGTGCATCTTCACATGAAGACATTGCAACTAATTAAAAATTCGATCTTGATTACCGTCGGTCAACCCATCCGATCGTTGTTTATTGCGATCACTAATTTTGTGATCATCTATATTAGTTTCACTCAATTTACATTCTTGTTGCCTTTCTTCACAGGTAGTGTCATTGCTTTCTTAACGTTCTGGCACTTTCACAATGGTTTCAGAAAAATGTTGGATAAATATGAACAGTCGAAAAAAGATAACAATCAGGAGGATGCAGATTCTTCACCAACGAACGCAGTAGACGAAGAACATAACGATCGTGACAGACCCCTGAATGATGCCGATATTGATAAGGATAAGTATCGAACGTACTGATTACAATTTCCTACATCTCCCGTTTACTTTGGCTCATTGAGACATTATAATACGAAATAAACCTGCGATGTACGTTACGGCACATTTGTTTTGAACCAATGATTGTTTCCCGGGAGTCTCATATGGATGCTGCGGCTGGCATGCCCTCGTGAAGGGACGTCAAAAGCGCACTGCAGACACCCACCTGCTAGAGCAGGTTCAGAAACATGCAACCGGACGGCATAGGCGGGTTTTTATGTATACGTTTTTGTCTTTAGAAGGAAAAGCCAAAAATTTATACATTTCCCTTCATTCTTGTTTGCCGACATTGCTTCATAGTGGTAATATGAGGAAGAGGCAAGCAACGTGATTTGGAGTGTCATGGGGGGATGCAAGTCGTGTTTAAAAGAACATTAATCGGGCTCATTCGCAGTCACGAGATGACTGGAGAGAAAGCAACTAGAGCTGAATTGAAGACAAGATATTATAAGTTGTCAAGGGATAAGCTCTGGGATGAAGTCATCGGTGTCATGAAGAATAAACCCGGCTATAAGCTGCTTCATCAAGTAAAGAATGTAGGGGAAATTGTATTAGAGCGTCGGACCATAACAGGTCGAGTGCAAGATATTACGATTACGGTTTTCTCGATCAATCCGATTAAATCAGCAATAGATATTTACTCTGCTTCTCGAGGTTCATTAGGTGACCTTGGTTCAAATTACAGATTAATACTTGACATTTTTCAAGCGATTGACACTAAATTAGCACAATATAAAATAACAAATTAAAGAAAGGGGGAGAAGTTTAAACTTCTCCCCCTTTCTTATTATCCTTATACGATTGCTTTTGTGGCAGCCAAAGCCAATTCGTAATTTGGATGTTCCACCATTTCATTCAAAACTTCCACATAAGCAATGTTGTCATTCTGATCGAGAACGAAGATGGAACGCATTAGTAAGCGAAGCTCTTTAATATGTACGCCATATGCTTCGCCGAATGAAACGTTCTTGTAATCGGAGAGCATAACGACTTTATCAACGCCTGCCGCACCGCACCAACGTGCTTGTGCCATCGGCAAATCGTTCGATATGGTTAACACAACGACATGATCACCTAATTTAGCGGCTTCTTCGTTAAAACGCCGTGTCTGGGCGTCGCAAACTCCTGTGTCGATCGAAGGAATGACACTGATTAATTTGACTTTCCCGGCATAATCACTGAGCGAAGCTGTTTCCACTAGGCTCTTGTTGATCGTGAATTGTGGAGCTTTATCACCAGCTTTAAGCTCGGGCCCGGTTAATGTTAAGGGATTTCCCTTAAGTGTTGCTACACCTGTTCTCTCTGTTGCCATATCCGATAATCCTCCTTGAGTATGATTCTTTTGTTGAACATTTTTATTATATAATGTATAGAAAGAGTATGTCCAACCGCAGTTGAAGGATGTGAGTTTGTATGATGTTTTTGCGCTATGAAAGTTTCAAAGAATACATCCGGTTTTATCCGGTAAATTCTATTCTTTTATTGAGCATCGTCATCATTCATTTTGCCTATATAATCTATTCCTCTATTTCTGGGGTTCCTGTAGATGACTTAAAAAGAATGTATGGCGGTTTTGTTGTTGTGCGCGAGCTTTACGTGAGTCCTGAGTTTTGGCGATATGTCACTTCTGTATTTCTGCATGCTGACTTCGGCCATCTCTTGTTTAATGCATTCGCGATTTTTGTATTTGCACCGCCGCTCGAACGTGCGCTTGGTAAATTTCGTTATGCATTTTTGTTTGTGATTTCTGGCATCTTTGGGAATATTTTTACGGGCATTTTCATGGATCGTGTTTTTTCTCTTGGCGCGAGCGGGGCTGTTTATGGTGTGTTTGGCGCTTATCTGTATTATATGGTGTTTCGAAGACGTTCAATGGATGAGTCATCGAGACGGACTTTACAGATGCTTTTAATTGTTGGTGTGTTATATTCTGTGATTGTTCCGCAAATTAATTTTTATGCTCATCTGGGGGGTTGTATTGGGGGATTTACCTTGAACTTGCTATATTCCAAATTATTACAAGGAAGGAATAGTTAACGTGGAGCTCAGGCAATTACAATATTTTCTTGCGGTAGCGCGCTTAGAGCATGTGACCAGAGCCTCGCAATCACTTCGTGTAGCTCAATCGGCCATAAGCCGACAAATTCATCAATTGGAAGAGGAATTGGGTGTTCAGTTGTTTGCCCAGAAAGGGCGGAATTTACATATCACACCTGCAGGGAAATTGTTTTTTACCCGCATCGAAATACTTATGACAGAACTTGAGCGTTCTGTAATGGAAGTCCAAGAATTTATGAATCCTGAAGCCGGTGAAATTCGCGTTGGGTTTCCACACAGTCTAGGTATCCATTTGCTTCCTAGTGTGATCGCAGAATATCGCAACGAGCATCCGAATGTAAAGTTTGTGTTGAAACAGGGGACATACCACGTTCTGCTTCGTGATCTGCTCGAGGGAGAGATTGATCTTGCTTTTATTTCCCCGTTGCCCGAAGACAATGATGAGGTTGAAGGCGAGCATTTGTTGACCGAAGAGTTGAGAGTTGTTTTGCCGCCAAACCATCTATTAGCTCATTATACGACCATTCGACTCGAACAACTGAAAGATGAACCTTTTGTCATGTTTTCGGAGGAATATTCACTTCGTACCATTGTCCTCGATGCATGTAAGAAGGCAGGTTTTGCGCCATTGATTGGATTTGAAGGAGAGGAGACAGATACCATTCGCGGGCTTGTGGCTGCGGGACTAGGAGTCAGTCTTTTGCCCGAAATGGCATTAATCGAATCAAGCCCTATGATGCCCGTCAGCATACATGTGAATGAGCCTCAAGTTGTCCGTACGATTGGTCTTATACGTAGAACCGGCGAAAAGCTGCCGCTTGTTGCGGAAGTGTTTCGCCGGTTTCTAATAGACTATTTCAATAAACCACGCCACGGTTAATTACTCTCGGTTATTCATGAAGATCATAATAAATTTCAGCAATTCTAACAAAGAAATGAGTGCGGCAGCAACATACGTTAATGCAGCTGCATTCAAGACTTTGGCAACGCCATGCTCCTCTTGATTTGTAATAAATCCTTCAGAGATCATTAGCTCCCTAGCGCGATAACTTGCATTAAATTCTACAGGCAGTGTAACCAGTTGGAAAGCGACAGCCGCTGAGAAGAACAAAATCCCTGCCAAAATTAAACCTGATGCTTGAAATAGAAAACCAGCAATTAACAAGAATGGCGCAACACCTGAGGTAAGGCTTACCATAGGGAACATGCGATGACGCAAGACGAGCATAGGATAAGAAAATTTGTGTTGGATAGCATGCCCTACTTCGTGGCAAGCGACGGAGACCGCAGAAACTGAACTTTCGTAATAGACAGGTTCTGATAAGCGCACTACACGTTGAATAGGATCATAATGGTCAGTTAATGCCCCGCGGACAGGTTCGACGGGAACATCGTGCAACCCATTATTGTCTAACATTCTTCTTGCGGCTTCGTATCCTGTTATGCCGCTGCTAATTCCCACTTTCGACCACTTCTTGAATGTTCCTTTCACCCGAAACTGGGCCCAGATGGATACGCCGAAAGCGATGAAAATCAAGAAATCCATCGGATGAAATAAGCCAGGAAAAAACATGATTCAGTCCTCCAATCACTCTTTTGCAGATACAATACGTTGCACATCCACAGAAGTTTCACCAAGACTCCCGAGAAAATGCTGCGATTCTATTTCTTATTATACCACGATGCAATTGATTCAACGCTTCTAATGTGAAGAAAATTATTTTTTTTATATTGTACTATTGTCAATTGTGTAAAGGATGCTTATAATGACAATAAGTATTTCATTATATGTTAGTATACCTAACATAACTAAGGAGTGGTCATCATGCTAAAGAAAGTACTTGTAGCTGTAGGAACAATGTTAACATTGTTTCCTGCCATGGCGTTTGCGGCTGGTCCAGCAAACACCTTGCTTGACATGGGTCTGAACACAATTTGGCTCATGCTAGCATTCGTTCTTGTTTTATTGATGCAAGGCGGTTTCATCATGTTGGAAACGGGATCTACGCGCATGAAGAATGCAGGTCACGTTGCCGGGAAAACAATTTTTACAGTGGGTCTTGGCTCTATTGTGTTCTGGGCATTTGGTTATGGTTTGATTTTCGGTCCGTCAGGTAATGCATTTATCGGATGGGGCAATTTCTTCTACACACCTGACATTGGTGCGGAAACGGGTTATCCAGGTTCGATTGATATCCTGTTTGCCTTTGCATTCGCAGCAGTTTCATTATCCATTGCTTGGGGCGGTTTTGCTGAGAGAGCCAAACTTTCCGTATATGCTATCTTCACAGTTGTATTTATGGTCGTTATTTATCCGGTAATCGCGCATTGGATCTGGGCATTTACAGAGCCGGCTAAAGGTTGGTTGCAAGGGCATAAACAGGATTTTGCTGGATCAACGGTCGTGCACTTAACAGGAGCCTGTGCTGCGTTAGCTGCAACAATCTTGTTAAAACCTCGTATTGGAAAATACAACAAAGATGGGACTGCCAATAACATTGCCGGACACAACCAAGTGTTCTCAGCATTAGGGGTACTCTTACTTTGGGTAGGTTGGTTCGGGTTTAACGCTGGAAGCACGTTCTCTGTAGGGGATGGTTTCCTGGGGTATGTTGGTTTTACGACTTTAATTGCGACTGGAGCAGGTGCAGTAGCTGCATTGTTTATCTCTTGGGTTGTTTCAGGCAAGGCTGATATCACTACGACCTTGAATGGTACGCTTGCAGGATTAGTTGCCATTACGGCATCGTGCGCATTCGTAGAACCTTGGGCAGCTGTTGTCATTGGACTCATCGGCGGATTTTTAGTGTATGGAAGCATGAAATTTTTCGAAAAACTGAAAATTGATGATCCCATCTTCGCATTATCCGTTCACGGTGCAGCAGGAATCTGGGGCACGCTCTCCAATGGTATATTTGCTTCCCCTCGTCTGGTGGAAAGAGTTGGAATCGGTGAAGCAGGATTGCTCTATTCCGGAAACTTCAATCAATTGTGGGTACAGTTCTATGGTGTCGCGGTTGCAGGTCTCTACGCCTTCGTTGTATCCTTCGTCTTGTTGTGGATTATTAAGAAAGCAATCGGCTTGCGTGTTACAGAGGAACAAGAAATCATTGGTCTTGACTTAAGCGAACACGGTGCATATGGTTATCCAGAACATATTAACAAATCCGGAACAATAGCTAAGTAATTAAATTTTGGGGGATGTCAGCTTTGAAGCAACATTGGAATGATTTTCAAAATAAAATCAACTCGTGTTTTTCTACGCAGCAATTACGCGAGATTAGGAACGCATTCCATGCTTCAATCGATACTGACTTGCTCACGAAACATACGACGGAATATTTTACACTTGTGAATCAAATGCATGATTTGTTGATTCAGCGCACAATATTCGTTGCAGAAGAGCAGGTGAAGGAAACTTGGCGTTCCTTCCCTGTCTCTTCTTTTGCTTTTGTTATGTATGGTAGCGGGGGTCGTAAAGAACAGACTCTTTGGAGTGATCAAGACAATGGAATGATTTTTCAAGAACACGAAGGTGCTGATCCTGAAGAAATCCAGTCCTTCACACATCACTTTGGTTCAATTGTAAAACAGTTACTTGAGGAAGTCGGATATCCTCCTTGTGAAGGCAACGTTCTGATTTCGAATGCAGCATGGCGAAATTCTGTAATAAGTTGGAAACAAACATACCGTAACTGTTTTGAACAGCCAACGTTCGAATCTGTCAGACATTTGTTAATTAACGCGGATGCCAGAGTGATCTATGGGAACACAGATTTTGTTAGCGAATTGCATGAAGAAATGAAAAGACGAGTGATCGAACACCCTTCTATTTTAGAGCGAATGCTGTCCAACACGTTGCGATACAAAGTACTTGTCGGTTTCTTAGGAAATTTGTTGACCGAACCGTATGGTGAAGATGCAGGAGGGATAGACATCAAATACGGTGCATACATCCCGATGGTTAGCGCTATTCGCTTATTATCTATTCACCGCGGGATTCCAAATACGTCAACTTTGGAACGGATCGACCAGTTGTCTGGAATGTTAGGCATCACTTCAGCGGATACGAAATTATGGGGAGATGCTTTTTTGACGATTCTTAAATTTCGAGCCATGACACCTTACCAGATGGATGACGGAAAATACACAACACGCGGGATTCTGACGCCTGATTTATTAACGAAAGACGTAAAACGCGAATTAAAACATGCGCTTCGTATCGGCGCTGATTTACAAAAATTAGTGAAACGAACAATTCGTACGGAGGTCCCCTCATGAAAGGCACGAATCGTCCTCCACAATCCATATGGTCTTTATATAAGATGGGTGGTTTCACACCCGCAATCAATTCTGTCTTTAATCAACAGAACGCACAACAAATGGCTTTCATACGTCAGGTGATGAAGCAACAACGGAAAGATCTCATTTTAGACGTTCCGTTGGACGAACTTGATGTCGTTGTATTTGATTTGGAAACGACGGGTTTTCACCCAAATAACGGTGATGAAATCATTTCATTCGGCGCTGTTGCTGTGAAGGGTCAAACCATTCAATATAATGAGCAATTCTACACTTTAGTCAATCCCGCTAGGGAAGTACCGGCGATCATCACAAAATTAACCGGCATTACGAATGAGGAAGTTGCTTCATCACCGAGCGTAATGGAGGGCCTGCACCGTTTTTTTGAATTTGTCGACAAAAGAATTCTCATTGCCCATGCATCAGGGCATGATAAACAATTTTTGAACACGGCTTTGTGGCGAACTTCCAAGGTGCATATGACGCATCGCATTTTGGATACAATTATGATTGCCAAGTGGTTAGCACCGAACAAAAACGATTATTCATTGGATGCTTTGCTTACTGAACACCAAATCCCGATCCGCTACCGTCATCATGCATTACATGATGCAATCATGACTGCAGAACTTTGGGTACAATTTCTTCAACGTATTGCAGAAAAAAATATCTACACCTTAGGTGATTTGTATGCATATTTAAGTCATGGGAAAAATTAGTTCGATTCGCTTGATAAATTACCTTCAGGTTTCACAAGAAAAAATACCAATGCGAGAGAAATGCCTGACAACACAGATAGTGTAACAAATACCCACTCATCTTTTATATCCATCAGCATACCAATCAGGGGTGGTCCAGCCGCTACACCCAAGAATCTAAGACTGTTATAGATGGACGTGATCATCCCACGCTGATTTTTCTCAACAGAGCCTGTAATCATTGTGTTTAAACACGGTAACAACAATCCCGTACCTATACTACTTAACGTAATCAGACCCATAAAAACATAAATTTGCTCTTTGTTGAATAGAAGTGTTAGCGCCAGCGCAATTGTCGCAAGGCTTAACCCGATATTCATCAACCAGCGCATAAGGGTACCGTTCTTCTTGATTATGCTTCCTGTGGTGTAAGATGTAATGACAAGTCCGGCCAGTGGGATGGCCAGAACGAGCCCTTTAAGCACCCCGTCAATGGAATAAGGTGGTTTCTCCAAAATTTCAGATAAGTAAAATAAAATCCCAAACAAAGTAAACAACCCGAGACTGCCTGCAAAGAAAGAAGTTACCAACCAACGGCCTTTCTTTTTTAAAATTTGGCCAATCTTTTGCAAGTATGGTCTCAATGGTTGTTTTTTGTTTGTTTTTTGGCCAGGTTCTTTAATGAAAAAAATGACTGCAATAAGGGAAAGCGCGCAAAATAGCGGGAATGCAAAGAATGCAGCGTACCACACGATTAATGCCAGTGCTGATCCCAGAATGGGACTAATCACTTTCCCGGTGCCATTCGCAGCCTCCGTTAAACCCAATGCCTTACTTTCTGTTCCGCCTTGGTACAAATCACCCACAAGTGCCATTGCAATAGGAGCTGTACCTGATGCGCCTAACCCTTGAATGGCTCTCGCTGCAATGACAACGGGATATGACTCCCATAAAGCTCCAAATCCAGCGAGAATCCCAGCAGCTCCATAGACAATGAGCGATGGAATAATGATCGCTTTACGACCGAATCGATCTGATAAATACCCCACAACCGGAATAAAAATCCCTGCAGTGACGGAAAATAATGTTATGACGAGACTGCTTTGGAATTTACTGATGTCCATTTTTTCTTGCATATCTGGCAATATGGGCACCAACATGGAATTGCCTAATACGAGCACGAGGGGTATTGTGGCAATGGCTAATAATTCTAAAAACCGAACTTTCGTTTTCTCTCCCAAGGGAACCAACTCCTGAACTTTCTTTTGACGTTATTGTTGCTCAGGAGTCGTGATTGCATACATGAGTTGGTTGCGTTGCGTGATGGTTCAAGAAACGTGTATCATAAGAAATCATAAGGAGTGGTTAAATTGAAAAAATTGATCATTATAACGATCATTGCTATTGTGCTCGTAGGGCTTGCGGTGTTTGAACAATTGCGTACAGAAACAACTACAGTTGTCCCGACCGAAGAATTGCCGAAAGTGGGGTTTCTTGCCCCGTCGTTCCAACTTCAGACGCTTGAAGGGGGAACATTAGGCGTTGTCCGTGGGAAAACTGATAAAGCCCTGATCCTGAATTTTTGGGCTTCTTGGTGTGAACCATGTAAAGAAGAAGCTGCATTACTCGCGCAACTCCATACGCGGTATAAAGACCAATTACATATTTACGGAATTAATGCAACAGAGTACGACAATGAGAAGAATATAATTGCATTCTTGGGTCGATACGGCATTACTTTCCCGACGTTATTGGATGAAGCCAGTGAAATATCTGCGCTTTACCGCGTTCCAGGATATCCTACAAGCGTATTTATTGACCGTAATGGCGTCATTCAAGAGATCATCATTGGACTGCCAGGTCATCAAGTTTACGAGGATAAGGTGAAGAAGTTAATCGCTATTAATGATTAATGATTAATGATTAATGATTAATGATTAATGATACCTACACGTTCCCGCGGCTCTTCCCGGGTTTCCACTACTGCCGACTTGCCAAGCAATGCGTAACGGATACTGTCCAGTATGGCTTCCCAGCTCGCTTCAATTACGTTCTCACTCACGCCCACGGTGCTCCAAGTTTCTTGATAGTTGGATGATTCAATCAGCACGCGGACTTTCGCTGCGGTTGCCTCCTGATCGTTGATGACGCGGACTTTATAATCTGTAAGATGAATGTTTCGTATGTCAGGGAAATAATTTTCAAGTGCTTTGCGAAGTGCATTGTCTAAGGCGTTAACGGGCCCGTTACCACTCGCTACAGTATATGCTGATTCGCCATTCACTTGCAGTTTAAGAATGGCTTCTGATACAACGGGATGATCCCCGGTTTTTTCTACCAACAATTTAAAGGATTCAATCGCAAACACTTCTTCGAGTTTCTGGAACGCTTTGCGCATCATTAATTCGAGCGAAGCATCGGCACCTTCGAATTGGTACCCTTTGTGCTCTAATTCTTTAATGGATTGGATAAGTCGCTTCGTAGCCTCATTCTCTAAATTAAAATCCAAGTTTAACTCTTGTGCTTTATACACAAGATTGCTTTGACCTGCTAATTCAGACACGAGTACACGTTGTCGGTTTCCAACAAGTGCAGGCTCGATATGCTCGTATGTCTTGGAGTGACGCATGACCGCAGAGGCGTGAATACCTCCCTTGTGCGCGAATGCTGCACTGCCTACGTAAGGTTGGTTCACCGGCATAGAAACGTTAGCAATTTCGCTAATGTATCTTGCAATGCTCGTCAATGAGGATAATTGTTCTGTAGAAATGCATGTGCAACCTAATTTCAACTGGAGATTCGGAATTAAGGAAACGAGATTCGCGTTGCCGCAGCGTTCTCCCAACCCGTTGAATGTGCCTTGTACTTGTGTAGCTCCTGCTAAAACCGCAGCAAGGGAGTTCGCCACACCAAGTTCACAATCATTGTGCGCATGAATGCCGACCGGGATTGAAACTTTTGATATTACATCCGAAACGATGTCGTTAACTTCTCCGGGAAGTGAACCTCCATTGGTGTCACACAGTACAATCCAATCAGCACCGGCTTGCTCAGCTTGTTGAATCGTCAACAGTGCATAGTCACGGTTATGTTTGTATCCATCAAAAAAATGTTCTGCGTCATAGATGACTTCCATCCCATTGTTTTTGAGAAAGCGAACAGAATCAAAAATCATGCTTAAATTTTCTTCTAATGTTGTCTGGAGCGCTGTTGTGACATGAAAATCCCACGACTTGCCAAAGATCGTTGCAACTCGCACACCCGATTCTAAAATCGCTTGCAGATTGGGATCATGCTCTGGATTTGCACCCTTACGACGGGTGCTGCCGAATGCAGTCACCTTGGCATGCTTTAATTTTACATGTTGAATACGTTTGAAAAACTCGATATCTTTGCCATTGCTTCCCGGCCAGCCGCCTTCAATATAATGGATGCCTAACTCGTCTAACTTCATCGCAATTTTTAATTTATCTTCAACGGTCAGACTGACCCCTTCACCTTGTGTTCCATCGCGTAACGTAGTATCAAAGATAGTTACATTGTGAGACATTGCAATCTCCTCCTCAATTCACATGAACAAACGTATATTTTGAATATTATAGCACGCTTTTGTATGAAGGAATATCCTAATATCGTTTTATATACTTTTCAGGTTTGAATTTTTAGACGAGTTGTATTATCATAAAAATTGAAAATAATATCAATGTGCTTAATATCGAAGGAGGAATTATTCATGGCCAAGTACACGTGGGTAGATAAAGAAACATGTATTGCTTGTGGCGCTTGTGGTGCGACTGCTCCAGACATTTATGATTACGACGATGAAGGATTGGCTCAAGTCATATACGATGGGGACAACAATCAAGGTGTAACAGAAATCCCTGAAAGTATGTATGATGATTTGCAAGATGCTACTGATGGCTGTCCAACGGATTCAATCAAAGTTGCAGCTACCCCATTTAATTAATAATGTATTTAGACCTTTCCTGTTTTCTGCAGGGAAGGTTTTTACTTTTATACATACATAAATAGTTGATTACTTCCTGTTTCCAACGTAAAATATAAACTAAATGACATGGGAGCATCTATGAAAATCAATAGGGTTTTGATCGTTTTATCCATGATCGCATTTTTGTTGGTCGGACAAGGAACTTCTGTTTCAGCCAATGCGAGTGCTGAACAAGCGCTTCGATCCCCAGATGGACGTGCTCTCATTGAATCTTCTGATGCAGCTGGCAACGGTGAATACAATGAACGTAATGGCAATGCATTGGAATCATCGTTTCGGCAACCGGGGTCTGTGTCAGTCTTGCCTGATGGCTCCATTGTGGTTTCGGATACAGGCAACCATCGGCTTCGTCTCTTGAAAGACGGCAAGGTAAGTGTATACGCAGGTCCCACAATATCATTATTGTTTGAAGCAGGCTTACCTGCAGGGGCGTATGCAGATGGAAAGGCCAATGTGAGTTTTTTTCATCAACCGATGGGGATCTTCCCTGATGCAGCAGGTAATTTTTACATTGCGGATTCGGGAAACCATACCATACGCAAACTCGACACGGACGGGAATGTAACCACCCTCGCCGGAAGCGGTGTGCTTGGGAACAAAGACGGCTTTGGGAAATCAGCCTCGTTCTATGCTCCACATGATATCGCTGTCTCGAACAGCGGTACAATCTATGTAGCAGATACCTTGAATCATGTAATCCGCCAAATCTCACCTGATGGAAGCGTATCAACATTGAATACACCATCAAACCGTGTAATTGAATTTGTGCCGGGTGTTGTTGAAACCGCGGGTGATTATGTCGATGGTCCACTTGCCATGGCCAAATTCAATGAACCTATGGGGCTGGCGATTGACCGGCTAGGCAACTTATATGTGAGTGATGCCGGGAATCAACGTATCCGATACATTGACTTTCAAAAAAATCAAGTCAGCACCGTAGCCGGGAGCGGTAATTATAGATCACAAGATTTGTATGTTGAGGGTGGTTACCAAGATGGTGCATTCGCTCAAGCTCGTTTCAATAATCCAAGGGGCATCGCTGTAGACGCGAATGGCGGGTTGTACATTGCTGACAGTTTAAATCACAGCATACGATACTTGCGAGATGGGATCGTTACTACGGTGGTCGGCAATCCGAGCGGGGAATATGGAGCCACGAATGGGATTGATGAGTATGTGCTCGTTGATCGTCCGTATGATGTTGCTGTCATGCCGAACGGGAATTTGGTCATTGCGGACACGAATAACAATAAGATCCGAATGATTCGATACTTTACACTTCCTTCCGGTTGGAAGGCGAATGGTAAGGTGCGAGTACTCTATAAGAATACACCGATTGTGTTTGATGCTGAGCCGATGATTCGCAATTCACGAACATTGGTGCCCGTAAGAAAAATAGCCGAAGCGCTAGGTTACGAAGTTGAGTTTGCTGGGAACGATATTTTTCTTAAAGGTCCTGATCGAACGATTTCAATGACAGTCGGGAAACAAGCAGTGACCCGAATTGTCAAAGACAAATTAATCCCTAGTAAAATGGATGTTTCACCAATCATCGAAGATCAACGGACCTATGTACCCGTTCGTTTTTTTGCGGAAGAGATCGGCATCGAGGTAGATTGGCATGAACCCACCACTACGGTAATTTTGCGGGAAAAAACCAAGTAAACAACTTGAATTGATATCCAGAACAATATCAAAAAGCCGACTTAAGCATCATTGTGATGGGCTTGGGTCGGCTTTCTTCGTTCGATTCCGTTCCTGTCAAATTAATTGTTAGTGAATAAAATGAGTGCGGCAAGAATAACGACAACGATACCAAAACCAATAGATGTATATAGGATGGCCTTCCGATTGGATTGTTCTTTCTGAGGTCGTTTGATCGGTTGAATTCTGCGTTTGGACAAATCAATCGCTCCTTTGGTTCTTGGACTTTCTACTTTATTATTGTAAACACAACTCACGAGCATGATCAATACTTTATTTTTTGTATAAAAACTTTTACACTGGGTAAGGAAGGATCGAAACAAGAAAGAAGGACACATATATGCTATATCGCGCTGCCAAATCAATATTTTTCCGTATGGATCCAGAACGAGCACACCATTTTGCCTTAAATAATCTCACCCGTGTTTCTAAATCACCTATTGGACTCTCTTTGCTAAGAGCCATGTATGGAATATACCTGTCACCGGAGCTTCAAGTCAACCTGTGTGGGCTTTCGTTTTCCCATCCAATTGGACTCTCTGCTGGGTTGGACAAGAATGGCACGGCTCCAGCCGCATTCGCAGCGATGGGATTTGGTTTTGTAGAAGTGGGGACCATTACACCGAAACCACAGCCCGGTAACGTTCGTCCTAGGCTTTTTCGATTGCCTGAGGATTATGCGCTCATCAATCGAATGGGTTTTAATAATGTGGGTTGTGAGGCTATGGCCTTAAGTTTACGGGACACAAAACTTAGCGTCCCTTTGTTTATCAACATAGGGAAGAACAAAGATACACCTAATGAGCTTGCTTATGAGGATTATGTCGCGAGTCTGCGTATGCTGTATCATTCTGGCGATGCGTTTGTTGTTAATGTCAGCTCACCGAACACCCCGGGTCTACGCAATCTACAACAAAGCGATGAGATGAAACAACTTTTATTGGAGACATTGAAAGCTAGGGAGGAATGTAACTTCCATTACAGCGGTCAGCCTTTGAAACCGATTTTTGTGAAGATATCTCCTGATTTGACAGACGAACAACTGTCTGACACCATCAGGGCCATTCAAGATACTGGAGTCGACGGGATCGTTGCAACCAATACGACGTTATCGCGGGATGGTTTAAAACATCCGTCACAACAAGAGAGTGGGGGATTGAGCGGCAAGCCACTCCGCCAGCGTTCAACCCAAATTATACGAGATGTTTATACGCATACGAAGGGGCAAGTACCCATTATCGGATCAGGAGGCATTTTTACACCCGAGGATGCGTATGAAAAAATACGGGCAGGCGCCTCGCTTGTGCAAATTTATACGAGTTTAATCTATGAAGGACCTGGTATTGTAGCGAAATTAGCAGAGGGGCTGAGCACAAGGTTGCGATCAGATGGATTTGGATCGATCCGGGATGCAGTGGGGAGTTATTAATCATCCAACCGGAGGTGCAATTGATGGACGGAAGGGACTGGGAACAATTTTTAATTCCCTACGAGCAGGTAGTAGAGGAATTAAAAGTGAAATTTAAATCATTACGTTATGAAATGAAGAAGCGAGAACAATACTCTCCCATTGAATTTGTGACAGGTCGTGTGAAGAAAGTATCCAGTATTTTGGAAAAATGCGCTCGACTGGGCATTCATTTGAATCAAATTGAAGAGGGGATTGAGGACATTGCTGGTATCCGCATCATGTGCCAATTTGTTGAGGATATCGAGCGCATGGCTGAAGTCATTCGTGGTCGTAAAGATATGAAAGTTGTTTATGAGAAAGACTATGTCCGCAATAAAAAGCCGAGCGGTTATCGAAGTTATCATATCATCGTAGAGTACCCTGTGCAAACCGTGTTAGGGATGAAAGTGATTCTTGCTGAATTGCAAATTCGAACGCTTGCGATGAATTTTTGGGCAACGATCGAACATTCGTTAAGTTACAAATTTCGCAGCCATCTTCCATCACAAATTCAAGAACAATTAATGAATGCAGCAGAAGCGGCATTCCGTCTTGACGAAGAGATGTCTTCCATTCGCGAGGATATTGTGGAAGCACAGAAACTTTTTGACGAACAATCCATGCTTGTGTCTAAAGTGCTTGATCACATTCAACAACTGTATTATTACAACATGGCCAAAGAGGCCAATCAGTTTCAAATGCGTTTTGGTGAATTCATTGGGATGGAAGATAATATGGGGCAACTTGCAAGTTTATTTGAACAAATTCAAGCAACGCTTGCGTTGGTGAGAAGGAATCAAGGATGATGGATGGAACGATGAAACTTTATGATCCACTTTATGTAGCATTCTTATTCCACTTCAACAAGGATCGAGATTATTTCGAGTGCCATGAAGTGATGGAGCATCTCTGGTTGCAGGAAGCACGCGATCCTCTCTATCAAGGGTTATTGCAAGTCGCAGTAGGTTTGTACCATCACCGGAATGGCAATATTGACGGAGGAATTAAGTTACTGAGCGCAGCAATTCAAAAACTTGAGGGTTACAGTGCACAACGACTCGGAATTCATATGGAACAACTCATCGAGGATGCGAAGGAACATTTGTGCAAATTACAATCCCATAACAAAGAAACTTTCCTGTTTCGTGATCTCAACATCATGATTACAGATCCACAACTGGCACGGCTAATAGAAGAATATGACCCCAAGGATTTACCATCGGATGATGAATAGCGATCAATTATGATCATTCTATTGATTGTACGTGGCTTCAATGTGTTCTTTAATTTGTTCGAAAGTCTTACCTTCGCCGGTCAGTTTCACGACGTCCCGTAGTTCCAGTAAACAAACACCACATGTGGCACCATGATCTGTCCAGTGAACCCCTTCAAGATCCTTACTTACAATAAAGCACCGATACAACGAATCGTGAGGGTCGTTATCATCCATACACCCGCAGTAACAGTTCAACTTTCGTAAAATTTGTTCGTGGTCACCGACTTGCGCATACAAATCCTGCGTTACCTGTGTGAAATCTTCTAAGAATACAGGGGGAACATCCGTGGATGACGTTACTTCTATGTTCTCGTCATGGTGGTCGTGTGTTGTCTTTGTTGGTGTGGAACACCCGCTTGCAAACCACAATAAGAACACGGCCATAATGAATACAGGGAATAATGATTTACGACTCATGGTGAAGAGTCCTTCGTCTTGTATTTTGACAAGAATGTTGTGAACGTATCTATTGCACGGACATCGTTCGCATCAACAATACCGCCTACAATCCGTTCTTTCTCAACACCCTTCTCATAATAAACCAATGTTGGCGTGTATTCGATATTGTACGCACCAAAACCATCGCGAAAAACCTCTAGATTAAATTGGTCAACATGAACACCGACCTCTTCTATGAGGGGATTTAATAGAGGCGTTGTTTGTTTGCAATGAGGGCAAGTCGAAGAAAAGAAATAAACAAAGAACGATTCCTGATTTTTTTGTTTTTGATCCAGCTGTTCCGGAACGATAATTTTTTGATAATTTGGATCATCCAACAATGATGCAGTCGCTTGGGAAAGTTGAGAAGCAGGTATTCCATAAACAGTATTCCCGCCTGCATCGTCGGATTGTTGGTTCAATACATATAGGGCGATAAGCAGGATTGCGAAAATTCCAAAATAAACAATTACCCGCATCGGTAGTGACTTCTTTCTCATTGTTAACCCGCCTTTCTTTTATACATTGAATTATACTACAGGGAGTTGTCCAAGTGAAAGATATGCAACGTTTGGATAAAGTTTTAGGTCATATGGGGTGTGGGACAAGACGTGAACTTAAAGAGTATATCAAGAAAGGCGATGTCACCGTTAACGGACAAGTCGTTAGGGACAGTAGTCTGCAAATCCGTCCCCAACATGACGAAATTATGTTCCGAGGTAAACTTGTAGAATACAAACAATACATTTATCTCATGATGAACAAACCTTCGGGCGTCATTTCGGCCACCGAAGACGTTAAGGATAGAACGGTCGTTGATTTACTGTCGCCAGACCATGCCGCATTCGAACCTTTCCCCGTCGGTCGCTTGGATAAGGACACAGAGGGACTACTCATTCTCACGAATGACGGTCAACTTGCACACCAATTGCTTTCTCCAAAAAAACATGTCCCCAAAGTGTATTATGCCGTAGTCGATGGTCGAATGACATCTCAAGATGTGGATGTTTTTGCCGAGGGTATCGAGTTAGACGATGGAGTTGTGACACTTCCTGCCATTCTGTCCATTCTAGAAGTACGTAAACAATCCGATTCTGAAGAAATGACCATGATTGAATTGACGATCACGGAAGGAAAATTCCATCAAGTGAAGCGCATGGTAGCGGCGGTAGGAAAGAAAGTGATCTACTTAAAGCGACTTTCTATGGGTAATTTACAATTGGATCCATTGTTGCCCAAGGGGAGTGTAAGGGAATTGACCCAGGACGAATTAACTTTGCTTCGCATGACGAATCCTTCTTCAGGACAATCTATAGACGATTGACAAAATCCAGCGAAACTGCGGAGGGATGCCTGTGAATGCCATTGTGCTGCGCCCGGATTTAAAAACACCAGGCGGGGAAATACATGATGTCTTATGGAATGAGCGTTATGTCGGCAACATGACCCTTGTGTATCGCGAACAAGAACGAATAAGCGGTGCGGTACAGCTTGATTCGTCATCCATTTCGGCACAAGATCAAGATGAAGTGATCGAGTTTGTTCACACTTACATTCAAAATCTTATTATGGCTGTGGGCGCTGTAGATTGCGATGTGATCGTCACATCGAGCGCTTATGATCATATTATTACGACAGATGCGCAAGACGAATTTGAAGTTCTTGGTGATGAGAGTCCCGATGTGTCAGATCAGATCGAGATGCAGCATACACCGATGCTTACAAAGCAGGGACGAAGAGGCAGACGAGGCCGCCGCAGGCGCTCGGGACGTCAAGAACAACTCAAGTTGTTGATTGTTGGAGAATCGCGAAATCGAATCGAATATCATGTTTATAACAGTCAAGATCAATGGATGGCTGAAGCTTTCTTTACTGTCGACGAATCGGAATGTTCCGGAACCATTGTTTTCATGCATAAGCCGCATGAAGATGAAATTGATGCCGTGATTGATTTGATTGTTTCTGATTATGATGAGAGTCAGATTGATTCATTCGACATCCAGGTGGAATACAAGGGGAGGACCTTGGAGCGAATTGAATTGGAGCATGAAGCACTGCGCAAGGATGATTTTACCGTTTTATTGGCGAGGGATGACGGGGACATTCTGACTTATGAAATTTACAACCCATCGAGCGGTGGACTTCCGATTGGAACAGCAACCGTCGACATATCACACCGCCAACTCTCGGGATTTCTTGATTTCAAAGATTTGTACGATGAGGACCAACGGGAAACGATTGCAACCTTGTTAATGCGTGAATTGGACAAAGAAAAAGAATTTCGATCGATTCACCTAGCCATTATGCATCATAATGAAAAAGTGGATGAGATGGTATTTGAATCGCAAACCGTCCATTGATGTTCTCATTGAACCAAGTTTATCAGTTGTTTGCTGATGGACTTGGTTTGCTGTATATTTTGATAAAGGGAGGGGTTACTTTGAAGAAGACATTCGTCGTTATATTGCCGATGTTAGATGAACAGAAGAGCGCGGACTACCGAGCAGCACACTTGGAATACTTAGAACAACGTTGGAATGAAGGAATATTAAGTGCGTATGGTCGATTCACAGACGGATCAGGGGGAATGTTGATTTATACGGCTGATTCGATCGAACAAGTTGAAGCATGGGCCGTTGCAGATCCTTATGTTATTCATAAGGCGCGTACATATGAAGTTCGTGAATGGGCATTAGCGAAAGCCAATCTTACTCATTCATAAATTTATAACAAGCCGGCATGCGCCTTATGGACGCATGCCGGCTTGTTGCTGTATAGGATCAGGAATGAATATAAACTATTGCATTTCCAATTGCTTGATGGCTTGATAAATGATGTCGAATAATTGTGCAATGTCATGTTCTTCAATACAGGAGAAAGCAACCCTTAAATCGGTGGCGCCAAGCGCGATAGTGCCTACGCCAAAATTTTTCAATAAATACAATCGAAGAACTTCCGCATTGACGGTTTTTAACTGCAAGCACATAAAATATCCGGAGTTAAAAGGATAATATGACCACGCCTCAGCAAACTTATCTTGATCCAAAATTTGCTTCACCTGATTTGCGCGCGACTTTAAAATTTGCACTTTCTCGTCGCGTTGCTTCTCGAAATCAGGATGTTGTAATGCTCTCAAGACAAACGTTTGGGAGGGATGCGAGCAACTTGAGATTGCACCGCGGATGATCCCGATCGTTTTTTGCTCTAGGGCATCATTCACTTCTGAATGTTCGCTGCCGAACGTAATGAAACCAACACGAAAACCCCAGACGAATTCTTCTTTGGTTGCTCCATCTACTTTCACAGGTAAAATTTTGGGATGCAGCCCAATCAGTTTTCCAAATATGGATTCATGAAGACTGTCTTCAAAAAATAAACCAAAGTAAGCATCGTCTACGATAACAGCTTGGGAAACGCCTGCTTCTGCACCCGTCCTTAAAGCGTCAATAATCTCATTCGCCTCGGACTCCGTAGGGGTATAACCGGTCGGATTATTCGGAAAATTAAGCACAACAATCGCTTTGCCGCGATTTTGCTGTGCGAGAAGTGCTAATTTTAAACCTTCTGCATTAAAGCGACCTGCCTCGTTGTAGAGCGGGAAATTTACGATTCTAGCCCCGCGGCGAATGCCGAATGTGAGCTCGTAGTTTTCCCAATTTTTGTCTGGGAATATTATCGCATCATCGGCATCTGCAAACAAGTCTGCCGCAATGCTTAGTCCATGGGTTAGTGCATGCGTCACAATCGGGCGTCCGAACGTAGCACCTTGTAACGATGGGTTTTCTTTGAGCATCTTCTCTCGCCACGCCGTTCTAAGTTCCGGCTTCCCTTCAG
>JBILCM010000072.1:0-10886 GCA_044353165.1 Paenibacillus sp. | reverse complement strand
ATTTTATTTACGCAAGATGATGCTATGAAAACATTCCCGTTCTTCATGCAGTCGCTGACGCAGAATTTAGCCAACGCCGTTGCTAGACAAGGCGCTGCGGCAGCATCAGCGCTCATCATGTTTTTGCCCACATTGATTGTGTTTCTGTTTTTCCAACGCAAAGTGATTGCCACGATGGCACACTCCGGAATTAAATAGATTGCGCAGCAGAGAAGGAGGTTAAGGAATGAATACTCACAAGCAACGATGGAGAAAACTATCGATCCTGCTTGTCTTGATCAGTATGTTAGTAATGCCTGTGCAAGCTCAAGCTGATGCGATTTACAGTACATTCACGCTAGACAGTTATAATAACGTGATTTATACACAACCTGCATATAATCCAGTTCGCATTATAGGCAATGATCTTTATGAACCAGATCCATTTGATCCTAAGTTGATGATGTACTCACCGTTCATGAATCCTAAAGACATCTTTATCGACAATAAGGATCAGATCTATGTTGCGGATACGGGCATGAACCGGATTGTGCATCTTAACGAGAACGGAGAATTCATCCGATTTATCCGGGTGGAAGAAAGCCCGCTCAATCAACCAGAAGGCGTATTTGTGAGCGAGCAAGGTGACATCTACGTTGCCGATACCGCAAACCAACGCGTTGTGAAATTGGGACCAGACGGAAAATTGTTGCAGGAATTCAAAAAGCCTGTCTCCCGATATGTTCCCGAAGATTTAAAGTATGATCCCATTAAAGTGGTCGTGGACAAAAGAGGGTATTTGTATGTGGTAACCCTTGGTGGTTATTACGGTATGATGCAATTGTCAGCCGATGGAGAATTCCAGAAGTTCTATGGAGCGAACAAAGCCCCATTCTCGGCTACAGATCAACTTAAACGCATGTTATATACCCGCGAAATGTATGCCAACGAATTGAGTAAGTTGCCTATGCCGATTCTGAATGCAACGATCGACAAGGAAGGTTTTATTTATTCGTTAACAGCGGGCGGAGCCACCACGAATCAAGTGAAGAAGTTAAATTTTGGCGGTCAAGATATTCTCAATGGCAACAACACCAACCAATACGGGGAGTCGTTCTCTGCACAGCGCCGTAATACCTTGCTCACGAGTCCGTTGTTGGTGGATGTAGGGGTGGATCCATTCGGAAATTTCACGGTCCTCGACCAGAATTTTAAATTTATTTCTCAGTACGATGCGAATGGAAGCTTGCTGTTTTTCTGGGGTGGTGATGTACAGTCCGATGCCACGCAGTTTGGGGTTGTTAAGAACCCAGCCTCCATTGCGGTGAATTCAAAGAATGAGATGTTCATCTTAGACGATCAAGCGAATGTTATTCAAATGTATAAACTTTCCGAGTTTGGCAGCTTGGTACATCATGCCAATCAGCTGACTTTGGAGGGAAGATATCAAGAGAGTAAAGAACCTTGGCACGAAGTGTTACAGCTGAACGCGAACTATGCCCCGGCGATGATTGGACTTGCCAAGGCGTATTATCAAGAGAAAAATTATAAGGAAGCGGCGAGACTTTATAAGGAAGCCGGAGATCAAAAAGGATTTTCCGATGCGTTCTGGCAAATTCGATTGCAGTGGTTTCAAGAGCAATTCTCGTTGTTTGCAACGGTTGTGTTGCTAGCGGTCGTTCTACTTGCGGTATACTCGCGGATTTCAAAGATGAAGTTCTTTCAAAGCATACGCAAATCTCAAGGCGCTCGGACACAACATCCGCTGCTCTTACAATTAAAGCATACCTTCTATATACTAAAACACCCCATTGATGGCTTTAGTGCACTGAGGTATGAGAACAAAGGTGGTTTTCTCAGTTCTATCATCATTCTTGTGATGGCATTCATAGGCATACTCATCTCAGAAATCTACACGAGTTTTTCATTCAACAAGGTAATTCCTGAGAAAGTCAATGTGTTTATGATTTTCATTCAGTTTGTAGTAATTTGGATATTGTGGGTTGTCTGCAATTATTTAATCAGTTCGATTTATCGCGGTGAAGGCCGTTTTAAGGACGTATTCTATGGAAGTGTTTATGCACTCGTTCCGCTCATTATCGTAGGAATACCGTTAACTTTAATATCCAATGTCATGACACAATCTGAGCTCTCCATCTACCAATATATCGAGAATGGTATGTTGCTTTGGGTCGTCGCCTTGTTTTTCTGGAAAGTGCAATCGCTGCAAAATTATTCCGTAGGTGAGACAATTGCAAACATTCTTTACACGATCTTGGCAATGTGTGCTTTGACTGTGGTCGCTTTCGTGATGTTCGGGCTTTCCAGTGAACTGAGGTTGTTCCTGTATGAGATTTATCAGGAGGTGATGCTGCGGTGAGAACCTTATGGCAACGCAAGAAATTATTACTATATACGGCTGTGATTATTCTTATTGGGGTACTTCTGCTTCAACTCGATGTGAAGTTTAAAGATGATCAAGACGGATTGACCGCGGCAGAACCATTCATCGAGCCTGAAATCATCCAGACGGAATTGATGCCTAAGGATGAAAATTTTAAACCGATTGCAGAGAACGATTTGTTGATTCTCAAATTTGATGTGACATCCGGCCACTTCATCGTTGAGGATAAGCGTAATGGCAACATCATTCGCTCCTATCCAGATCCAACACATTGGGACAATGCAGGTATTGGCGGTATTTGGTTAAATCATCTTGCTTCCCCTGTCATGTTTGACCATATTGATTTTAATTTGCCAGGTGCACGTCCACTTCAAGCCAGCTTACTGTCTTCGAATGGGTCCATCTCGGATATTGAATGGATTGATGGCGGGATTAAGCTAACGTATGACATGCCTGATTTGGGATTCACCATTCCTGTACAAATTCGAATTCAAGATGATTATGTGGAAACTAAAATCATCGATGCAGAATTGAAAGAACAAGGTAAAACGAATCTACTTTGGTTACGGCTCTATCCATTCCTGGGTGCCCAGCAATCCGTCGGTCAAGATGGTTATCTGGTCGTTCCAGACGGATCCGGCGCATTAATTCCATTCAAACAAAAAAGTATGAATATAAACAAAATTTATCAAGAACCGGTGTATGGACCAGATTATTCTTTCCAATTCGCTGAAAATTCCCGTAATAGTGTCAAAATGCCCGTATATGGGATGAAATCTGGGAATCAAGCGTTCGTAAGCGTCATTGAACAAGGCGGTGAATACACGGATATTTTTGCATCGCCATCTGGTGTATATAGTAATTATAACTGGATCGCCCCCCAAATGACTTATCGATCTTCGTATAACGTCGTCACAAACCGGAATCGGAATCGAGGTTTTAAGACGTATAACGAAGAAGAACGATTTGGTACGGACCGTGTGGTAAGAACGTATTTACTAGATTCAAATGAGGCAGACTATGTAGGCATGGCTTCACGTTACCGTAAATTCCTGATGGAGGAGAAAGGACTCACACCTTTAAAACCTGAAACTTCAGGTGTTCCTTTATATCTAACCATCTTAGGTGCGGATACAGAGCAAGGATCATTCACAGATCGCTATATTACAGCGACGACGACTTCGCAAGCGATGCAGATGGTCCAGAAATTGTATGGACTTGGCATTGAGCGGATGTCTATTACTTACTTGGGTGCACAGGAAGATGGATTTAGCAATCTGGGAGGGTATTATCCTGTTGACCAACGAATTGGCGGCAATGAAGGGTTGAAGCAGTTCGTTGCATTCGCTCACAGTCTTGATATTCCCGTGTATCTGGGTGTAAACTACGAATTTAATGATTCCGGGAACAAAGGGTATCGAGCCCGTTATCATGGCGTACGTAATCTCGCCGGTACATTGATCGAGTTGAGCAGATTCAGGGATACTGCTTCTGTCGTCAGTAAAAAATATATCAAGAATGTGTTGCAGAAAGACTTGCCGAAGTATAAAGCGTTAGGTATTGACGGATTACAACTCATTAGGACCGGTCAAACAACAATTAGTGACTTTAACAGCAAGCATGGTGGCAACAGGACACAATCGATTCAAACCCAGAACGAAATTTTCACCATGATTCAAGAGTCATTGGGATCTGTACAAGGAGATGACTCGAATCATTACGCAGTAGGCACAGTGAAACATATTCACGACATTACCAATGACTATTCTTATGATTTGTTCTCAGACCGAGCGATTCCATTCGCACAGATTGCATTGCATGGGTTAGTATCCTATACAACCGAATACGAGAATGACCGTGAACAATACCGGAACGATTTCTTGCGCGACATTGAATATGGCGCATTGCCCTCTTATCTCTTTACAGCTGCCCAAACAAGCCAATTGAAATCGGCTTACGGTATTCAACCGAAGAGCTCTTATTACCCGGATTGGGAGAATGAGGCTGTAAGGGAATACCAACGTTACAATGAAGCGTTAGGGGAAGTACAAGGTCAATTCATCGTCGGCCATCAACAGATTGCCAGCGGTGTCAATGAAACGACGTATGCGAATGGTAAACGAATTATTGTGAATTACAACAAACAGCCCTATCGCCACAACAATGTTGAGATTCCTGCGCAAGACTTTGTGGTCATGGAAGGGGGTAGCAATCCGTAATGACGAAGAAAAATCAAAACCCAGCGATTTATCGGAAAATTGAAGGTGCGATCTTCCTTGCGCCATGGATTATCGGATTTATGATATTTATGGCTTTCCCGTTAGGATATTCGTTGTTTATGAGTTTTCATAAAGTACAGATTACGATCGAAGGCGTTGAGCATTCTTATCGTGGGTTAGAGTATTACAAATTTATTTTGTTTACTGAGGCGGGAATTCTATATAACCAACTCATACCTTTCTTGCGCCAGACCCTGTTGATGATTCCGATTATCGTTGTCTTTGCGTTATTGGTGGCGATTATGTTGAATCGTAAGTTCGCGGGGCGAACGTTCTTCCGTGCGATCTTCTTCTTGCCTGTCATCTTTACGACAGGTCAGGTGATCCGCGAGTTTCTGAGCCAAGGGGAAGGCGACTTAGGATTTTTGGAACAATACAACGTCGCTTACTTCGTGAACACCATTTTCCCGGAATCTTGGGCGAATCCGATCATCTCGGTCTTAAATTCATTCGTGTTGATTTTGTGGTACTCTGGGGTTCAAATCTTGATTTTCTTAGCCGGTCGACAGACGATCTCCCCAAGTGTTTATGAGGCGGTGCGTATTGATGGAGCCAGTCCATGGGAGTCATTCTGGAAAATAACATTACCGAACATGGTGCCATTTGTTTTCTTGAATATCATATACACCGTTGTTGATTTGTTTACATTCCCTAGCAATCCAATTATTTCGCAAGTGAATACGAACAATTACGGTCAATCAAGCGCTCTTGCTTGGATCTACTTCAGTATCATTATATTGTTCCTTGCAGTTGTGATCCTTGTATTCAACCGATTGACTCGAGCCTATCGCTAAAGGAGGGAAACTCATGGCCAAATTATGGACCACGATCAAACGCCAGACGTTAGATAAAGACACAATGCTCTCATCACTTGGCAAGGTGCATGAAGTCTTTATCGGCAAAGAAGCGGATCGCGGCTTGTTATTTAAGTTATTCTTGTATTTGATTCTCATCGATGTCGCTTATATTTACTTAAATCCCATTCTTTATATGATGTCGAACATGGTCAAGGATGCGCAAGACATTCTCGATCCTGAAGTGATCTGGTTGCCAAAGACGATCTACCTCGGTGTGTTACAAGATGCGTGGCGGATGCTCGATTATTTGGAAGGGTTATGGGTAAGTTTGGGTCTCTCCACTTCTGTGGCTCTCTTACAGACCGTATTCTGTGCCGTTGCGGGTTATGCATTCGCCAGATTGGATGTGCCATTGAAGAATTTCTGGTATTTCTGCTTGCTCTTAACATTCATCGTACCACCACAAGTCGTGATTTTACCGAATATTCTTTTGGCCAAAGAATTGGGTTTGTTAAATACATTATGGCCGCTCATTCTACCTGCTGTATTCGGACACGGATTGAAGGGCGCGTTGTTTGTCATCATCTTCAGACAATTTTTCTCAACACAACCGAAGGAACTGGAAGAGGCAGCGAAAATTGACGGTGCAGGCGTGTTTCGGGTGTTCTTCCGTGTTATGTTTCCATTGGCTAGACCAGCGATCATTGTCGTCTTTCTATTTTCGTTTGTTTGGACTTGGAATGATTTCTATTACCCGAGTATGTACTTGTTCGGTCAGACTGAATTTTTCCCATTATCCATGGGGATTGCTAGCGTCTCGTCTCAGTTAGCGGCAGAGGAAGCGATGTATGGTCCTAATATCTTCCAAGAATCAATTAAGATGGCTACCTCCTTCTTAATGATCTTGCCGCCGCTCATTCTCTACTTGTTCACACAACGTTGGTTTGTTGAAGGTGTTGAGCGTACGGGATTGGTGGAATAGGTATTCTGAAATTACAGCGCGAATAGGATTGCATGTGCCATATGAAGAAGAGGAATTTGTTCCTCATTCTTTGTATGGCTTATTTGCATATATTACCTTTTGTAGAATGCAGGAGAAATCGCGCTTATGTCCGAATTGTACTAATAGTTGTCCAGTATGATATAGAAGTGGAATGTTCAAGATTCTATAATGAACATAAGCAAGAAAGCGCTTAAATTACACATCACAGGAGGGTTTGGAATGAAGAAGGCATTGCTAGTGTGGTTCTTGGTCATCGCTCTCGTTGCTGCTGGATGTTCATCGAGTTCAGAGTCTACGGATACCACGCAAGAAGGAACAGAAACAACGGAAGCGACTGCTCCTGCGGAAACACCGATGCAAACGCAATCGACGGAAGAAAATGCTGCGGATCAAGCGGCTCAAGAATTAGATGCTGCACAGGCTGCAGAAGAACAGGCAAGGCTTGATGCGGAGAAAGCCGCCGCAGAGAAAGCGGAAGCGGAAAAGTTGTTAGCAGAAGCGGGGACGGCTGAAGAGAAAGCTGCCGCTGAAAAATTGTTAGCGGAGAAAGAAGCAGAAGCCAAGGCTATAGCTGATGCGCTAGCGAAAGCGGAAGCTCAGAAAGCGGCTGCGGAGAAGATCGCAGCAGAGAAATTCGCAGCTGAGAGACTGGCAGCACAGAAAGCGGCTCAGAAAGCCGCTGCAACCCAGAACAACAAAGGGACAACAGCGAGCGCAACGAAGACAGATGTAAAGCCGGTTACTTTAAAAGTCATCGATAATTTGTTTACAGACAAAGAATTTAACGAGTTGATCGCGCCATACGTGAAAGCCAAATATGATCATATTACACTTGAACGGAAAGTATCAACAAATGTAGTGCTTGATATACAGAACATGATAGCTGCGGGAGAAAAAGTAGATATTATCTTTTCAGCGATCTTTAATTATCAAGGGCTTAATCAATTAGGTGTTATTGAAGACATGACTGATCTGATAAAGAAACGGAACATTGATATCTCTACACTGGAAAAAGGTATTTATGACTATTTGAAAGCTTTCAAAAAAGGTGAAATTGTTGGACTTCCTTTATACCGTAATATTCAAGCGTTGTTCTACAACAAAGACATCTTTGATCGGTTGGGTGTGGAATACCCTAAGGATGGGTTGACTTATGACGAAGCGGTCGCATTGGGTAAGCGTCTTACCCGTAATGTTGGCGGTACTCAGATTTATGGTTTCCACCCGCTCCATCCGGCTAACCAACTGAGGCAGCTGTCGACGAATTTCTTGAATGCTACAACGGATGAGTCACTGCTAGTCAGTGATCCTAGCTACCCTAGAGTATTAAAGTTGCATCAGGAGATTTTCAGCACGCCTGGAATGATTTATATGTCCCAGAATCAAGCGCGGACGGCTTTCCATACAGACAAAAGTTTGGCCATGTATATTGATTTTATGGGGAACTTTGTAAGAACCATTCCAACTTCCAAAGTGAATTGGGATATGGCACTCGCCCCAGTGTTCCCTGATCGTCCGAATGCGCATACACAAATTGACTTTCACGCAGCCTTCGTTTCTTCACTAAGCAGCAACAAGGAAGCGGCAGCCGATGTGGTCGGATTTATGTCTACAACCCGATATCTCCAAGCTGAGTTTTCGGATCGTGGCAGAATCCCGGTATTGAACAATGTGAAAATTCTCAAACAATTCGGTTCGAAGGTGCTTGATGGGAATAACAAACCGCTGATGTTAAACAAGAATATTGACGTCCTCGAAAAGGCGGGAACCGCACCCACGCCAGCTGTAAGCAATTACGAGAACCAATTTGCTCTAGTAGGCGCAAATTTCATGAGTCTTGCCTATACGCCTTACGTAACAGGTAAGAAGGACTTGACTACGGCATTGCGCGAAGCACATGAAAAAATAAATTCCAGTATAAATGCAGCGAAAAAATAATAGAATGGAGTTCGGGATAAAGAGGATACGAATTCTTTATCCCGATTCTTTTCTCAGAATGTAATGAAGAGTATGTAGAATAGAGGAGATGCGAGAATGGCACTACCCATACCATCAGAACGCGTGAAAGCCTTTGAACGTAAAGGGTTTGGCATGTTTATTCACTGGGGATTGTATTCGCAGTTGGGGCAAGGAGAATGGGCACAATTTATTGCAAAAATTCCGATGCCGGAATATGAACAGTTGATCCACACGTTTACGGCAGAAGACTTCGATGCGAAGTTCATCGCGCGCTCTGCCAAAGAAGCCGGTATGAAGTACATCGTGTTAACCGCAAGACACCACGAAGGGTTTTCGTTGTATGACACGAGAGGCCTAAGCACATTCGATGTGATGCACAGCCCGGCCAAACGCGATCTTATCGCTGAATTTGTGGGAGCGTGCCGTGCCGAGGGTTTAACACCGTTCTTCTACCACACGACGAAAGATTGGCATCATCCCGATTACCACAAAAACTTCGACCGTTATTTAGACTACCTACGCGCATCGGTCGAAATCCTCTGCAAACATTATGGGGAGATTGGCGGATTCTGGTTTGACGGCAATTGGAACAAGCCGGATGCCGATTGGAAAGAAGATGAATTGTACGGGATGATCCGGAGGTACCAACCGGAAGCCATCATTATCAATAATACAGGTGTACGTCAAGGCGGCGTGATCGGACACCCCGAAATCGATAGCGTGACCTACGAACGATCGAATCCGAAATCGATGAACCGAGAAGGTATGCCTAAATACGTCGCTGCGGAGATGTGCGACACGATGAGTAACCACTGGGGTTACGGGCGTGCGGACTTTCATTATAAATCCGTCACGGATTTGATCGAGCGGCTCTGTGATTGTCGCAAAGTAGGCGCTAACTACCTATTGAATGTAGGTCCTACCGCGCAGGGCGGATTTCCCAAGCTCGATGCGGCCAATCTAGAGATGATCGGCCGGTGGATGAAGATCCACGGGGAGCCATTCTACAGTGGAAAACCAACGGATATTACGTGTGATGGCAGACATTTCATGCTGAAGACAGATGATGGGAAGTTTTATGCGTTCATCTATCATCTGCGTATACGAGGCCACGAAGATGTTACGATCATGGCGGGCGGGATTGGCCCAAAGACGTTCGTAGGGGTTACGCAACAAGTGGATTCGGTACGATGGTTGGATAACGGAGAGGAACTGGAATTCCAGCAAGATCTGGCAGAAAAGAAGCTTACGTTCAAAGCAACCGGCTATCCGTATGGGATGGATTTTGTCGTAAGGATCGCTGAGATCACTTGTCGGATGTGAATGGTATGGAGTTACCGTTTAAGCTATTTCATTTTCAAACCGCTGTTGACGTTCCCATGGGTTTATTATCCGTCGGTTGTCACGTTCAACGCTACAATTACAGACCGAAGGGTCCGTTGTTCTCGCAAATTTTTCTTGGGCAACAAGGAAACGGTATTTTCATTATTAACAAAAACAAGAAAGTAACACTCCGTCCGGGTGAGGTCTTAATTATTCGGGACTCAACACCGCACGAATATTACGCCATTGAATCGGATCCGTGGGTTGTTACGTTCGCTGCCTTCTTTAATCATCCTTCTTTGTGGGATGTATTCGGTTTTGATATTGAGAACCCCTTCCATATTCCCTCCCCCGAGCGATTGAATCCAATGTTCGAATCTTTGTGGAATTTACAAGTGGATCAGGAAGAAGCACCTTGGGAGGCTTCAAAACAGCTTTACACCTTGTTTATTGAAATAAAGAAGCAATTAACGTCGCAGAAGAAATTGCCGGTGTTCACTTCAGCGCAGATTGTGGAACAAGTGAAGACTTTCCTTAAAGAGCATGTTTCAGAAACCATATCGACAGAGGAACTGGCGCAATCCTTCGGTTACTCTGAGCGGCACTTAAATCGGTTATTTGTGAAATCTGAGGGCATGACCATTCAACAAGTATTCCGTAAAATTAAAATTGAGTTTGCTTCGAAGATGCTCATAGAGCGGCCGCATTGGAATGTGACGGATATTGCGCTCATGACAGGGCTGGATGCCAACTACTTTAGTCGATTGTTCAAGAAGCAATATGGAGTAACGCCTAAAAACTATAGTCAGTCTAGGAATGCTCAGACTGTCAATGTGTTTAAAAAAAATCAGAAAAATCAAGTATTTACATAGGGAGATTTACGAACATGCAACTATCAACAAGTCCGCGCAGTATTATGTCTTTCAACACAGATTGGGTTTTTGCTAAAGGTGATCATCACGGAGCACAAAAGCCGTCCTTCACAGATTCGGATTGGACAGATGTTGTTCTTCCGCACGATTGGAGTATTGAAGGGCCATTCGAAGAAAATCAGCCGAGTGGACCGCGCGGCGGATATGCGCCAGGGGGTATTGGTTGGTATCGCAAACGGTTCGTGTTGCCGATGGATGCGTCAAATCAGA
>JBILCM010000149.1:0-3027 GCA_044353165.1 Paenibacillus sp. | reverse complement strand
TCGGTCTCGCCGAGAATAATGATGGCCGATTGGCAAGGTCATTGCAACAACTGTGTGTCAAAGAAGTCATGTCAATGCCGGTTATCGTTCGAGATACCACTACAGTCCACGATGCTGTAGTTACCTTATTTCTCGAAGATGTCGGTAGTCTGATCGTGACGAATAACGAGAATCAACTCGTAGGTGTGATTTCACGCAAAGATTTATTGAAGGTCGCCATCGGCAGTTCGAATGCACCTTCAATGCCTGTGAGCATGGTGATGACTCGTCAACCCAAAATCATTACGGTGACACCTGAAGAGACGGTGTTAGAGGCAGCGCGTAAGCTCATACGCCATCAAGTGGACAGTATGCCTGTAGTGCATGCAGATGAGGTCTTGGGACGAATCTCGAAATCGATCATTATCAGATCATTCTTGGACGCAGCCGATCATCTCGATTGATGGTGTCTAGTAGGAGGACTATGCGTGGAGATTAAACAGAATACAATCTTTGTATGTTCAGATTCAGTCGGGGAAACAGCGGAAGCTGTTGTGCGCGCGACCATTCGGCAATTTAGCTTTGACCTTACCAAAATAAAGCGGATTGGAAACATACGCACCGAAGAAGAAATCATGCAGATTTTACATGAAGCACTCAACCATCGTGCGTTTGTTGCTTATACGCTTGTGCAGCCTGAACTCAGAGAAATGATGAAGATGGAATCCATTCGGCTTGGCATCCGAACAGTGGATATTATGGGTCCGATGATTCAAGCCTATATTGACACATTTAATGATGCACCGAAGCGAGTGCCTGGACTGCTTCACGTGCTCGATGAGGAGTATTTCAAGCGTGTTGAAGCGATTGAATTCGCGGTAAAATGTGATGATGGACGTGAGCCCAGTTCGATGCCAGTTGCGGATATTGTCATTTTGGGAATTTCGAGAACGTCCAAAACTCCGTTAAGTATATATTTGGCTCACAAAGGATTTAAAGTCGCTAATTTGCCTTTGATTCCAGAAGTACGGCTTCCCGAACAATTGAAAGCCGTGAACCCTCGCAAGTTGATTGGACTGACAATGGATGCCGAGTCCATTGTGAAAGTGCGCAACGAACGGCTGAAAGTTGTTGGCTTGCCTTTCGGTTCAAAATATGCCGACCCGCTTCGAGTTAACGAGGAGTTGGAATATGCAAGTAGCGTGGTGCGAAAGCATAGGGGGTACATGATTGACGTCACGAATCGTGCCATTGAAGAAACTGCAGGGTTGATTATGGATTATATACAATAAAAACAAGGATGTCATTCCTTCCTAAACTGGGAAAGACATCCTTGTTTTCGTATGTGCAAACTTAAATCTTCATCACTCCGCCTGTAGAAGCAGAGGTTACTAGTTTTGAATAACGGGCTAAGTATCCTGTCTGCACTTTGGGCTCGAATGGTTTCCACTCTGTAGCGCGACGACGCTCTAATTCTTCGTCACTCACTTTTAGTTCTATACGTCGGTTGTTTAAATCAAGTTCTATAATGTCACCGTCATGGACGAATGCGATTGGTCCGCCTTCTGCAGCTTCAGGTGAGATGTGGCCAATTGAAATACCTCGGGATGCCCCAGAAAATCGGCCATCGGTAATTAGACCGACTTTCGCGCCTAATCCCATACCTACAATTTGTGAAGTCGGTGCAAGCATCTCTGGCATTCCAGGCCCGCCTTTGGGTCCTTCATAACGAATAACAACGACATGTCCTTCCTTTACTTTTCCATTCGCAATTCCCGCAAGTGCTTCCTCTTGTGATTCGAAGCAAATTGCCGGTCCGCTATGATAACCGCCAACCGATTTGTCAACGGCACCAACCTTCACAATGGCCCCATCAGGAGCAAGATTACCGAATAAGACGGCCAATCCTCCTTGTTCACTGTGTGGATTGTCAATGGGACGAATGATCTCGTGATTCAACACTTTATGATCGGCTACATTCTCTCGAATTGTTCTGCCTGTCACAGTTATTCGATCCGCATGTATGGCGCCTTCTTTCTTTAACAATTCGTTGAGAACTCCACTGACACCGCCGGCAATGTGCACATCTTCGATGTGCCAATCTGAAGCGGGTGCAATCTTCGCGAGATGAGGAACGCGGGAAGCCACTTCGTTGATTCGACCGATCGGATACTCAATACCAGCTTCATGCGCAAGGGCGAGGGTATGAAGGACTGTATTGGTAGAACCACCCATCGCCATATCAAGTGCGAATGCATTATCTATCGCTTCAATTGTGACAATGTCGCGCGGTTTAAGGTCAAGTTCAATTAAATTCATCAGTTGCCGTGCGGATTTCTTAACAAATTCACGTCGTTCCGGTGCTACGGCCAATATCGTACCATTACCAGGTAACGCAAGACCAAGTGCCTCTGCAAGGCAATTCATCGAGTTCGCTGTAAACATGCCTGAGCAAGATCCGCAAGTTGGACAGCCATATTGTTCGAGTTCTTGCAAGCCTTTCTCATCCAGTTTACCCGCTTGGTAAGCACCTACTCCTTCAAAAACAGATGAAAGTGAGATGGAACGACCGTCACTCGTTTTGCCAGCTTTCATCGGCCCGCCGCTCACAAACACCGTAGGGATATTAACACGTAGCGCGCCCATCATCATTCCAGGGGTGATTTTATCACAGTTAGGAATACAGACCATCCCGTCAAACCAATGCGCCGAAACAACTGTCTCTAGAGAATCGGCAATGATCTCACGGGATGGGAGAGAGTATCGCATCCCAATATGACCCATCGCAATACCATCGTCAACGCCGATCGTATTGAATTCAAAAGGAACGCCTCCTGCTTCACGGATAGCCTCTTTCACAAGTTGACCAAACTCTTGCAAATGCACATGCCCAGGTACAATATCAATATAAGAGTTGCATACTGCTATGAACGGTTTGTTGAAATCTTCTTCCTTCACACCTGCCGCTCTTAGCAAGCTCCGATGCGGTGCACGGTCAAAACCTCGTTTGATCATATCAGAGCGCATTTTTTTATTTGCCATATTCCG
>JBILCM010000071.1:0-11009 GCA_044353165.1 Paenibacillus sp. | reverse complement strand
TTCCTTTTGAACAACAGAAGACGGTCCCAGCCCAATCATTCGATGCTGTGAAGATCGATGGACGAACGGTTGATGTGCAAGTATCGACAGCGGATGTTAATGAAGCGCAAATTCGTCTCAATGGCAAATTGTATCAGCCGGACCCCCATGCGGATAAGTTTATTGAAATGAACGTGCGCCGTGGTGAACTACGTATTTCTTTCGCGAAGGAAATGTTGATCACAGAGTTGCAGGTGTTTGGTATTGAAGTGGTCGGGGAAGCGGTGAATGCTCTTCAGGCTGAGCTGGTCTTACCGCAACGCGTGTATCGATCGATTGAAATTCGCACGCTAACGGGCGATGTTCTATTACGGGGTGTTGAGGCGCGCATGTTGGATGTGGAGTCCGAAATGGGGGATATTGTGTTCGAGACCGCACAGAAACGTGAACAGTTCAGCTTGGAAATTGAATCGGATCATGGCGATGTGACCATTTTTGGTGAAGCTGTCAGAGCGGAACGTGAATTCGCAGATGAAGAGGATCACGGTTATGAATACGAGGATCGTTACTGGGATGAAGATGCGTATAGTTCTCGTTACTTTGTTGGCAATGGTTCCCAATGGGTGCAACTCAAGAGCGAGCATGGGTCGATTGATGTGAGAGGGATGAATTAAAGGGGATTTTAAGTGTCCCATGGCAATACACGATTACAATGTTGCCTAAGCGCTTAGATTCTATATAATGGGACGCTGTATTCAGATTGTATAAAGTTCATATCTGAATCTCGTGATACGATTGCCAAGTTATGTATTTTAGCAGTTGCGATGATCAGAGCATCTGGTGCTTTAAGCTTTCGTCCATTTTGTTTTTGTACTTTCCTGATCTCTCCTGCAAGTCTTGCGATTTCAGAATCAATCGGGATATATTTTTGTGCATTCAAAAAACGGAATTGTTGAATGTTGGTATCTGCATCTAAGCCACTATAAATCTCACATTCTGTCATTACCGACAAAAATAGCTTTTGTTTAGTTTCAGTAGTTTTTTTGATAAATGCAATAACGTCAGAGTCATTCCCAAATAATCCGATGATGATGTTGGTGTCAAGTAAATAACCTTTGTAATTCATCAATCCCAATCCTCGTCCCGGTTATTTTTGATCTGAGCTTCCAGTTTCTTGGCTTGTTCTTGTGTTAGTATGCCTGCACATCTAAGTAAGTCATCGTTACTATAATCGTCCTCGACAAAGACTGTGTTGTTCACAAGATCTATCGTAATACGTTGATTTTGTACGTTGATGGTTGCCAAAATCGAGCGAAGAGCTTCCACAGTGGAAGCATCCATTTTGATTTCCATTGCCATAGTCACATCATCCTTCGATAGGAATGGTAATTTCATTATATCCCTCGACCATTCAAATGTATACGAAGAGATTCAGCAAGTTCAATGATATTAAGAGAAGGACAGAACGATTTTCATTAGGAAAAAAATCACGTTAGACCCTGGCAATCTAAAGAGAAAAACCTTTCCTCGGAGTTTAAACCAAGGAAAGGTTTTTGATGACCGAACCAGAATCAACTTCAATGTACATTTAATTTCAACATGAATTGCATGATCAAGTCGTGCCAACCTGGGAATACCTCATGACCGAAATCGGGATACAGCTCAAGACGCTTAGGCGCTTTGATCTTGTTATACATTGCAAACTGGGATGGAGGCGGACAAGCTTTGTCCATCAGACCGACCGCCATATACACCTCGCCTTGGATGCGATCGGCTAAGTGTTGCAAATCGATGTACCCGAGCTTGGTGAAAATTTCATTCTCCCGAAGATGGCGGGGATCATGATTGCGAAAGAAGGCTTGCAACTCTTGATACGCTGTATTCGTAACATCCATCTCCCACACGCGTTGGTAGTCGCATAAGAAGGGCGAGTTCGGCGCGAGCTGACGGACACGAGGTTCAAGGGCGCCGCAAGCGATCGTGAGCGCGCCGCCTTGGGAACCGCCCATCGCGCCAATGCGCTGTTCATCCACTTCCGGCATGGCCATCAACACCTGTGCCAATTGCGCCGTATCGAGAAAAATATGCCGGTACAACAATTGATCCGGATGGTCATCGAGTCCGCGAACAATGTGTCCTTGCCGTGTCGTTCCTTTCACGCCGCCGGTGTCCTCGGACAATCCCCCTTGACCCCGGCAATCCATCGCTGCCACGACGAAACCAGCCGCCACATAGGGCAGTTTGTCGATCCAGTTGCCGCTATGAACAGAGTAACCGTGAAATTGCATGATCGCTGGGAAAGGTCCCTGTCCCAGCGGTTTTAGCAATTTGGCATGAATGCGAGCCCCTCGCACCCCCGTCCAGTACATCTCATAACATGCAGCGAACGGCACTTGGAAATCGCTCTTGATGAGTTCCACTTGCGGGTCAACGGAACGCATCTCTGCCAAGGCGCGTTCCCAGTACGCTTCATAATCCGCGGGTTTTGGATTTCGGCCTTCCATATTCAATAGTTCAAGCATTACTTGGCTAGCCTCGCTTGGCTCCACCGCAATACGAGCGGATCCAAATCTTTGAGCGTTTCGAACACTTCTTTCTTCAGGAGATCATCGATCGGCGCATTGGGGTTACGCACATAAGATGATGCAATGACACCGCCGACTTTCATCACTTCTTTATGTACGGACATCGCATAACCTGGAATCGTCCCGATCCGGATGAATGGCAAGTATTGATAGAATGTTCTGCGGGCGGTATCCAGATCGCCGGCTTTGAACGCTTCATAGATCGTCACGCATGCATCAGGAAATTCGCAAGCTGGCATCGTGCCAACAGCACCGCGCAGCAATTCTTCATAATAGTACATCGCATTCATGCCGCCGAACACCGTCAGCAAGCCGTCCGATTGATCCAATACTTCCGTAATTTTCAGCGTCGTGGGCGGCGCTTCCACTTTCACATAACGAATATTATCGAAATCTTTGGCCAATTTGGCCATGACCGCAGCGGACATATTGACCCCGCTCGCTAGAGGAGCGTCTTGAAGCATAATAGGGATGTTGACGGCACGCGCTATCGCTGCAAAATAATCATAAAGACGCTTGTTATCCGGTTTCGCCATGTAAGGCGGGAGCACCATCAACGCATCCGCCCCTGCTTTCTCAGCCCGCTTGCTCGAGTGAACGGCGCCTTCGATGCCGGTATGACCGCTTCCGAATACGAGCGGAACGCGACCTTTCACCTCATCGACGACGATCTCAGCGATGCGGACACGTTCTTCGTCGAGCAACGTGTACATTTCGCTGGCCATACCGAACAGAGCGATGCCATTCACGTTGGCATGGAGTTGGAAGCGAACCAACTCACGCAAGCTGGCTTCATCCACTTCGCCTTCGTTCGTGAACGGGGTAGCAAGAATGGGGTAAACACCTTCGAGTTTTACGGTAGATGTAGACATGTGTAAATCTCTCCTTTGGATTGTAAGTTACCTTATAGGATTTGCGAAACATGTTCCTTGATGGCTTCTTCGTTCACTTCAACACCTAGGCCTACCCCTGTAGGCAACAGATAACGGCCGTTCTCACAAACCAACGGTTTGTGCAGTATGGAGTTCGCCGAAGGAAACACGGTCGGTTGGAACTCGAGAATGTAGAAGTTTGAGAGCGAAGCACAAACTTGTAACGTGGCGGCAATGCAGATGCCTAAGCTAACGCTCAGATGCGGTGCAATCGGGATATTGAATGCTTCGGACATCGTCGCAATTTTGCGCGTTTCGCTGATCCCGGCACGACCTACATCCGGCTGGAAAATATCCGCTGCACGACGAACCAATCGCTCTTTGAATTGATAACGCGTCCGCTTCGCTTCCCCGATCGCTACAGCCATATCCAGTGCGCGCGCCACTTCAACCGTACCATCGATATCTTCGGGCAACACCGGAGCCTCTAGAAACTCAACACCCAAGGATTCGAGCATTCTGCCCAAGCGGATCGCTTCAGGCACCGAGTACTTCCAGTGCGCATCGACCATGAGTCGAAAGGATGATCCTAACGCTTCACGGAGCTGGCGAACGATGCGAGCGTCTTCCTCAACGGAATACCCAAGATGCAATTTGATCGCTTTGAATCCTTTGGCCTGCCAATCCAGTGCAAGTTGGATGCGTTCTTCATCATTCGTGACCGGTAAACCTGACACATAGGCTGGAATTTCCGTTCGATAAGACCCGCCCAATAAGACATGCACCGGCACTTGCAGATGCTTCCCGAGAATATCCCACAGCGCCATATCCACAGCAGTGATCGCATCGACCATAAATCCGCTGAAATAACCTCGCTCACGCATAGAGTTGTACAGTTTGTTCCAAATGACATCGACGTTCAACGGGTTTGCATCGAGCAGTAGGGGTTCAAACAACGATTTGATTAACTGTCCTGTCACTTCGGGTGCGACAGGCGCTAACGCTTCGCCCCAACCGACCAAGCCGGTATCCGTCGTAATCTTGACAACTAAGGATTCCAAGTTACGGGAATACACGGAGCGATATTCTGGACGGATGTAATAATCGCTCGCTTCACGCATGCCAGATGATGTCCCCAAGTAAACGGGTGACTTTGAAATTTTCATAGGATAAACCGTAATTGAGCTGATCTTCATAGTTTCCTCCGATCTATTCATATAAAGTAATTATAAATTGCAAATGGCAAATTATAATTCTATAATATGAATATCATTCTAGTATATGCAATACAATCTTTCAACATGAAATTACGAAGAGAGCGTGAGATCGAATGAATCTGATTGTGATTGATTCCGGAACGACGAACAGCAGAGTACGATTAACCGATGGCAACGCAGTGATGGCTACCGTAAGTCGGCCGGTGGGTGCGAAGGATGTGGCGATTACGGGGAGCACCGCTGTGTTAGAGCAAGCGTTGCGTGAATGTATCGAACAATTGCTAACCGAAAGCGGCACACCACTGCAGGACATCGAGGCGATCGTGGCATCGGGGATGATTACTTCCAACATGGGGTTGTTGGAAATTCCTCATCTGAATGCGCCTGCGGGACTTGATGACGTTGCATCGGGCATCGTAAGCCGTGTGTTCGCCAATATCGTAGATCGCCCTATTCTATTCATTCCCGGCGTCAAGACCGGATTTACAGCGGATGGGGATTTGGCTTCCAAAGATATGATGCGCGGCGAGGAGGCCGAAATTTTCGGTTATTTGGCACATGGCTCTTCGGCCCACGATGAACCGATTTTATTCATGCATTATGGTTCGCACCACAAGGGGATATTGTTGGAGAACGGCAAGATCAACAATTGCGCCACTTCAATTACCGGTGAACTGATGATGACCATTGTGCAGCATACGATCCTTAAGAGCAGTCTGCTTGCGCCCCAAGACATGGAGATTCACCATGATTATGTTCGGCAAGGGCTTCAGGTTGCACAAACGATGGGATTCGGTCGAGCTTTGTTCAGTTCCCGCGTGTTGCAGACGATGGAGCGAGAGGACAAACAGCGGACGTCTAGTTTCTTCTTGGGCGTCTTACTGTCATTGGACCTTGCCATGCTAGCACAATGGATTCGTGAGGATACGTTGCGTATCGTGTTGTACGGGAAAGAACTATTTCCATCGATATGCCAACCGATTCTGCAACAACAGTATCCGCATCTGGAAGTGGATGTCATTCCTGAAGCGCAATCGGATCTTCTCAGTGCCAAGGGTGCTGTCATGATATATGAGCAATACCAACGTTTGTCTGCGCAAAAATGACTTGAAGGAAGCTTCTATCATTCTATATAATGAACAGAAGTGCTTGCACATCCACAACAAGTAGAGGAGGGCTGACATGAGAGACGACAAAAAAGACGACAAAAAAGACGACAAGAGTTCTGCGATGTTGACCCAGAGTGTCACCCGCGCACTGGCCATTCTGTCGTGTTTTACGGATGAGACGCCAGAGGTTCGCGTGATCGATGTCGCGAAGAAACTGAATCTCACCCAAAGCAATGTGTCTCGACTTATGTCAACCATGGTATCTCTTGGTTATGTGGAGAAGGATGAACTCTCTGGATTTTATAAGCTGGGTCCAGAAATTATCTCGCTAGGCGGGATTGCGCTCAATAATTACGAAATTCGCAAGCAAGCCTTACCTGAGCTTCATGAGTTGGAGCGGCAATTGGGTCTTGGGGCGAACTTGGCGATTCTCAACAAAGGTCATATGTTTTATTTGGCGCATGTGGACAGTCATAAATCCCCTCGTATGTATACGCTTGTAGGACGGAGAAATCCGCTTCATTGCACAGCGATCGGCAAGGTGTTGCTTGCGCATATGGCTCAGAGCGCCGTGCTCGATATAATCAAGAAAGAGCCGATGTACCCGTTCACAGAGAAGAGCCTGACGCATGTTGAGGCGTTACTTGATGAGCTCGATGTTGTGCGCAGACGCGGCTACGCGACAGAGGTTGAGGAATTGGCGTTGGGTCGAGCATGTCTTGCTGCGCCCGTCCGAGGACGGAATGGACACGTGATCGCCGGGATTAGTATCTCTGGCCCGCTGTCCGAGATCGATATGACGCGCAGAGAAGAGGAACTGTCCAAAATTTTAATCGAAGTCACTGATCGCGTCTCTATGAAGATGGGTCATGTGACAGCAAATATATTCAGGAATTCCATCTAGGCAGTGGCGGGTCCGCTGCATTTTTTAACATTAAGAAATGATAAGTTTTGAGGGGGAGAGGCATTTTCTCCTCTTTTTGTATATTTGAAAAACAGTTCACACCTCCCCCTGAGCAGATGAGATGGCCGAACCTAGGTGCGGTGGATGTGGTCTCGTTGCATCACCGTGCTCGATCGCGTCTTAACGACACCGTGGAAGCGCATGTTCATTAAATGAACATTCGGGGAGCCGTGAGGCGTCACGTTCGCATGAGGTTGAGCGTGAATGTTCAAAAAATGATCACACGCGCGAGATGAGTGGCGAGGAAGGGCGATTTTAAATTTTTATGCAATTCACCAGAATTATTATTGCATAATGTGAAATTAACATTTATATTAAGCATGAATATATGAATATATGAATATATGAATATGTGAATATGTCAATTTGTGGAGGAGGTGCGCATATGCAGATGTCCACGGTTCAGGTCGATGTGATCGTCATCGGTGGCGGCGGTGCAGGACTAAGAGCCGCATTGGAAGCCTCTGCATCCGGGGCGAAAGTCGCTTTGATCAACAAAATGCAACTGGGTGTCTCGGGTGCTACGGCTTTCCGCGCTGCAGTCATCGGTCAATACCAAGCGGTGGGGAGCAATGCCACGCCAGGCGATTCGTTCGAAACGCACATGAACGATATTGTGAGCGCAGGTCAAGGGATGGCTGACGAGAAACTTGTTCGTATTCTCGTGGAGGAAGCGCCTGAGCGGATTGTCGATTTGGAGCGGTGGGGCGTTTCTTTTGAGAAAAAGGAAGACCAGTACCACATCATCAAAGGCTGTTTCGCTTCGATTCCCCGTTCGCATGTGCTCAAAGATCACGGTTATTTGATCGCTCGAGGATTAGAACAAGCGGTTCGTGCCGATGCCTCCATCCAAGTGTTCGAGCATACGATGGTAACCAATTTGCTTATGCAGGAGGGTCGATGCGTCGGAGTACTCAGCGTGAATCACAACAATGAATGGATCGTGATTGAAGCGGGTGCGGTCGTGATGGCTGCGGGAGGCGCATCGAGAATATTCCAACATAGCATGTATCCTAATGACATTACGGGCGAATCGTACTCCCTCGGGTTTGAAGCGGGTGCGTTGCTTGCAAATATCGAATTCGTCCAGCTGGGTTTGGTGCTGGTGCATCCTCGTGGCGGCGCGGTGAATACGTGGACATGGCGCATGTCGCCTCGGATATACAATCAGAATGGCGAGCATTTTTTGCCCGATTATTTGCCCTCTGATATTACCTTTGAAGAAGTGCTTGCCCTCAAAGCCAATCATTGGCCATTCACGAACAGCGACGCGTCGTGCGCCATTGAAATTGCTGTGCAAGATCAGATTTTGCAAGGCCATGCTTCCCCGCGAGGCGGCATCTATGTGGACTTCACGCATGTCGGGGATCGTGAATATGCAGCATTACCTGACACGTTCAAGCCCGTATGGAACATGATGGTGGATAATTTCAAGAAGCGTAGGATTGACTTGTCTACGGAACCACTGGAAGCGGTCGTCGGCAGCCATAGTGTGAACGGCGGATACGTCATTGACGAGTTTGCGGCGACCACCGTGCCGGGATTGTACGCTTGCGGTGAGTGTTCAGCGGGGATGCACGGCGCAGATCGACTCGGCGGGAACAATCTGCCGAACGGGCAAGTGTTTGGCAGACGGGCGGGTCGGGCTGCAGCTGCATTCGCCTTAGGCAGCGAGCGAGGTTCCCGTGCCCTGCAACAGGCGGAGGAACATCAGCAAGATTGGGTAAGGTTGCGTTCATTCCAACCGCGTGCGTCCGAGTCGGATGTAAGAAGCCGGCTTCGCCATGCCGTCTCACAAGCGTTATGCACGAATCGTTCCGACGCCGGCATTGCGCAATTGCTCCATACGATTCAAGCGTTGGAGGAAGAACTTACTGCAGGCATTGTCTCTCGCAAAGGGTTTATGCCTCTGTGCGAACTACGCCACATGATCCAATCGGCCAAGCTGATTGCGACAGCAGCGAGGGAGCGTAAGGAAACGCGAGGACCTCATCATCGGAGAGATTATCCGGAGAAAGACGCTGCGGAAGCGATGCCGATCATGCTCAGGCGTGGTCGAGGTGGTCACATTCAATTGACGCGGGAACATTTTCACAACAAAGGAGAGAAATCGATATGAAAATTACGAAAGTGGAAGCCTTCGCCATTCAGGCGCGCAATCCGAGCAAACAGGAATACTGGGGGAAGCGGTCCTGGGTCACCGTGCGTGACGCCGATGCATCTTCGCAAGTTGTGCCCAAGGGGTTGGAATATCCGCTAAAATGGAGAATGAAAGCCAGTTATTCGGATACGATTGATACTTGTATTGTGAAGGTGACGACGGATGAAGGACTCGTCGGTTGGGGTGAAGCGAAAGCGCCGGTCGCCCCGCAAGTGGCACAGACCATCGTTGAACAACTGTTAGCCCCGATTGTGCTAGGACAAGATCCTTGGGATATTCAGGTGCTTTGGGAAAAAATGTATTCCACCATGCGATTGCGCGGACATTTATCGGGATTCTTCCTCGAGGCGATCAGCGGGATCGATATTGCGTTATGGGACTTGATGGGTAAAGCGTCTGGAAAGCCGATTCATAAGTTGCTCGGTGGGGCGTTCCGAACAGAGATTGAAGTATACGGTTCGGGCATTCCGGGTTTGCGTGAAGGCGCGGACCAAGCAGCTGTTGAAGATGTGATTCGAGATACGCAACAGATGATCGATCGCGGCTTTAAGGCGGTCAAGATTGCGGGCGGTCACGGAGTCGAGGCAGATCTGAAAACCATTGCGGTTGTGCGGGATGTCATTGGTCCGAATCGCACCATCTTCTTGGACACGGCAGGTAACTACGACTTGTCCAAGGCGATGCGACTGGGGCAAGCCATTGCGCATCTGAATGTCGGTTTCTTGGAAGCGCCAGTACCGCCCGAATTTGTGGAAGTGCACGGGCAACTGGCCCGAGCTCTTGATGTACCGATCGCGAGTGATCTGATTACAAGCCGATATCAGGCGCAGTCGTATTTCCGTCATGACGGGCTCGATCTCGTGCAACCGGATGTATGCCGGGCTGGGGGGATATCCGAGTGCAAGAAAATCGCTGATTTGGCGGATGTGTATGGTGCGGCGTTCGCACCGCATCTGAGCATCGGTTCGGCGATTCATTTTGCCGCTAGTGCACAATTGGCGGCAGCGGTGCCCAACTTTATGATCATGGAATACTGGATCGGCGAAAATCCGCTGGGCAGTGTCATCCTTAACAAGCCTTTCGAAGCGAGCAACGGCGTGTTGGCGGTGCCTAACGGACCCGGTCTAGGGATCGAAATTAATGAGGAAGCATTGCTCAAGCACGCCGTAGCTCGGACATAAAACTAGCAAGTTTTTATTGTGATAGGAGTGAGGAACTTTGTTGTTGTCTGGAAAGAAAGCTTTGATTACCGGTGCGGCAGGAAGTCTTGGAGAAGCGATGTCCGTGCGATTCGCGGAGGAGGGCTGCGACGTTATTTTGGCGGATGTGAATCAACACCATGTCAACGCGTTAGCGGATCGGTTGAAACAACAAGGTTATGCAGCACGAAGCTTTGCGCTAGATGTAACGGATGAGCAAGCGGTCAGCGCGTTGTTCGATGAGATCGATCGATTGGATGTGCTGGTGAATAATGTCGGTGTTACGAGATACGGCTTTGTTCAAGATATGACGCTCCAAGAGTGGAATTTCACGCTGAATGCGAACTTGACGTCCGTGTTTCTTTGCAGCAAATACGCGTTCCCTCTGTTACAACAGTCCGCATCGCCTGCGATCATCAATATGTCATCCATTAATGCTTTCAGTATGAATCCCGGTTTACCTGTGTACGCTGCAACGAAGAACGCCATCATCGCGCTGACCAAGCAATTAGCTATCGAAGGGGCAGCACATCGCATCCGTGCGAACTGTATTTCCCCTGGCAAGACGGTCAGTGAAGCGGAACAAAGAAAGCATGAAGGAAACCCTGACCATGACATCGACCGAGATTGTTACCCGTTCGGTCGCTTCGGTTATCCTGTTGAAGTGGCGAATGCGGCTGTATTCCTAGCATCGGACCTCGCTAGTTTTGTGAATGGCAACAATCTCGTCGTGGATGGGGGGATGTCCCTGCAAGCGGTGAGCGGTGTCGTTCGGCCAGATTTGCGTGAAAGATGGAAACCCGGCGTCTATCGACTGTCATATGAGGAGTAATGAACGATGAGTCGCTATCAGATTTCTTGGGTTGCATGGGAAGGCGAGCGAATTTGTCGTCTCCGTGATCTTGAGACGAATACCGAGGTGG
>JBILCM010000148.1:0-3087 GCA_044353165.1 Paenibacillus sp. | reverse complement strand
ACGGGTTGCGGCGTTGGAATCGAGGCGTTCGGATCACCCATCTGGGCCCATGCAATCATGCCGCCCTTAAGTACCATCTCGGGTTTCACGCCAAAATAGGCTGGCGACCACAGCACAAGGTCCGCGAATTTCCCGGGCTCAATCGAACCTACCAAGTGTGAAATGCCATGTGTGATGGCCGGGTTAATCGTGTATTTGGCAATATAGCGCCTAATGCGAAAGTTGTCGGCATCCTCACTGTCACCCTGTTGATCGAGCGGGCCGAATTGCCGTTTCATCTTGTCGGCAGTCTGCCACGTCCGGATAATGACTTCACCGACACGCCCCATCGCTTGCGAATCGGACGAGATGATACTAAATACGCCGCGATCATGAAGCATGTCTTCGGCAGCGATCGTCTCGGGTCGGATTCGGGAATCCGCGAAGGCGACATCCTCGGGAATGCTGCTATCCAAGTGATGGCAGACCATCAACATATCCAGATGTTCTTCTATCGTATTCACCGTATAAGGGCGGGTGGGATTCGTTGAAGAAGGCAACACATTCGGCAATGAGGCAATCTTGATAATATCTGGCGCATGGCCGCCTCCAGCACCTTCTGTGTGATACGTATGAATCGTTCTTCCGCCGATCGCTTCTATCGTATCTTCCACGAAGCCTGATTCATTGAGCGTATCCGTATGAATCGCCACTTGGATGTCGAACGCATCCGCAACGTTCAGGCACGTATCAATTGTCGCCGGTGTCGTCCCCCAATCTTCATGGAGCTTTAGCCCGATCACGCCAGCTACTACCTGTTCCCGCAGAGGTTCTGGGAAAGACGCATTGCCCTTGCCCAAGAAGCCCAAATTCATCGGGAATGCTTCGGCGGCTTCCAACATGCGGTGGATGTGCCATGCTCCCGGCGTACATGTCGTCGCATTCGTACCCGTTGCCGGTCCGGTGCCACCGCCGATCATCGTCGTCACACCTGAAGCCAACGCTTCGTTGATCTGTTGCGGACAAATAAAATGAATGTGGGCATCGATCCCGCCCGCAGTCACAATTTTCCCTTCGCCTGCAATCACTTCTGTAGATGCGCCAACGATCATACAGGGATCCACACCGTCCATAATATCGGGGTTTCCTGCTTTGCCGATACCTACAATGCAACCATCTCGAATTCCTATGTCAGCTTTCACAATTCCCCAATAATCGATCACCAGCGCATTCGTAATCACTGTATCCAGGGTGCGTCCGCTCGACCTCGTTTCCCTGCTGGATTGGCCCATCCCATCACGAATGGTCTTTCCCCCGCCAAACTTGATCTCATCCCCATACACCGTGTGATCTTTCTCTACTTTGGCCCAAAGTTCCGTGTCTGCGAGGCGAATGGCATCCCCTGTCGTTGGTCCGAACATCGCCGCGTAATCGGCACGTTTGATCTGTGTCAACGTCGGTTCCCCTCCCACGCCTCAAGTCTTGACCTTACATCGTCCGGAACACGATCAGGAATCGCCTCACCGTGTGCGATGGCACTCATGCCATAGGCCAGTCGATCGCCGCCGAAAGCAACGAGTGCAACCGGTTTTTCTTCACCTGGCTCGAATCGCACGGCTGTGCCGGAAGGGATACAAAGCCGCATCCCATAAGCTTGAAGCCGATCAAACCGCAAAGCACGGTTTACTTCGAAGAAATGGGCATGCGAGCCCACTTGAACAGGCCGATCTCCTGTATTCACGACCATTACATGTTTTTGTAAACGTCCAGCATTCAGCTTTATTTCACCGGTTGGTGTCTTTATTTCACCGGGTATCAAGTCGCGTCACCTCTTATCAACGAATTGGATTGTGGACGGTCACAAGCTTCGTCCCATCAGGAAAAGTGGCCTCCGCTTGAACCTCTGGAATCATCTCTGGCACGCCTTCCATCACTTGTTCTCTCGTTAACACTTTTGCTCCAAGTTGCATTAGCGCAGCAACGGAAAGACCGTCCCTGGCCCCCTCCATGATTTCCGAAGTAATGAGTGCTACACTTTCTGGCACATTCAATTTCAAACCTCTTGCCAATCTCCTTCTCGCTACATCTGCGGCCATCGTAACCAGCAGCTTCTCTTTTTCTCGTTCGGTCAGGTGCACCTTCATTCAACTCCTACACAGTCAAGTGTCTTTGAATGATCGATTCATTCAATGATTCTATTTCGCCTCGTTCCACAATCGTTCCTTTATCAAGCACCATGAACGCATCGGCGGTTTCGCGGGCGAATGTTACACTTTGTTCGACCAACAATACAGCTATGCCTTCTTCACGTAAGTCACGAATCAATTTCGAAATGTCTTGAACGATGTTCGGTTGAATGCCTTCTGTCGGTTCATCAAGCAACAGCAGTTTCGGTTTACCAACAAGCGCTCTAGCAAAAGCCAGCTGCTGTTGCTGTCCGCCGCTTAAATCACCGCCCCGACGACGTCGCATTTCTTGTAGAACGGGGAATCGTTTGTAGATTGCCACCGGCACCCCCGAAAAACGTGCCTCCCTTGGTAAAGCTTCAAGACCTAGCAATACATTCTCCTCAACCGTAAGCTGCGGAAAGATGTCCCTGCCTTGAGGCACATACCCGATACCCAGCTTGGCACGTAACGTTGGCGAGGAGCCGATCATCTCCTTATCTCCAACACGGATACTGCCTTGCTTCGCACGAATGATGCCCATGATGGTTTTCAACAATGTTGTTTTACCTACGCCATTACGACCCATGAGACAGGTGACACGACCCGGTTGTAGTGTAAACCCGATATTGCGAACGACCATGCTTTCTCCGTAACCGGATTCAATTCCATTCACAGCTAACACGATGGCTCACCCCGCTTTCTTCCCTAGATACACTTCGGCAACTCTCTCGTTACTCTGCACCTCAGCCATTGTCCCTTCGGTAAGCAACGTGCCTTCATGCATCACCGTCACTTTCGACGAGAAGTTTCTTACGAAATCCATGTCGTGTTCTACGACAACAATCGTACGGTTTTCGCGGATTTGAAGCAAGAGTTGACCTGTTTTTTCCGTTTCTTCATCCGTCATTCCCGCTACAGGCTCATCCAACAAGAGCACTTG
>JBILCM010000024.1:0-31541 GCA_044353165.1 Paenibacillus sp. | reverse complement strand
TCGATTCTAGGCACCGGCAAACTGTATGGAAATACTTCAGCGCATGCGTTGATCATTGCCGAGGGTGCGTTGTTCCAAGGCAAGAGCCAGATGGATGATAAGCACGCATCTGCCGCGGACGACTGAATAAGTTGCATGGAATAAACATTCTGACCGCGTTACGGCGGCAAGTATGTTCATTTTCTGAACATACGCACCGACAACCTCGCGCACATGTTCATTTTTTGAACATACGCACTGACCACCTCGCGCACATGTTCATTTTATGAACATACGCACCGACCACCTCGCGCACATGTTCATTTTTTGAACATACGCACTGACCACCTCGCGCACATGTTCATTTTTTGAACATACACACCGACTACCTCGCGCACATGTTCATTATTTGAACATACGCACCGACCACCCAGCGCACATGTTCATTTTCTGAACATACACACCGACAACCTCGCGCACATGTTCATTATTTGAACATACGCACCGACTACCTCGCGCACATGTTCATTTTCTGAACATACGCACCGGCCACCCAGCGCACATGTTCATTTTCTGAACATACACACCGACAACCTCGCGCACATGTTCATTTTTTGAACATACGCACGTCGCCCGCGCTTCCTGAGCGCTTCCTGAGCGCGTCACAGCCACACGTATGTTCAAAATTTGATCATCCGAACACATGCGGCTTCAATAGACTTTCTACATGAAGCAGATGCTCATTCATCCGCGCTTGCGCTTCCCCGGCATCCCCTCGCTCGACCGCCTCGAAGATGGCTCGGTGCTCTTGATACAGCCGATCGGAGACGGGCACATTCATATACATCTCGACCCGCCGCGTCTCGCGTATGGCCAACTCCATCTGCGAGGAGACCGTCTCAAACAAGGCAACCATCACCGAATTGTGTGTAGCTGTAGCGAGTTGACGGTGAAAAGCCAAATCCGTGTATTCACCGATATCGCCATCACCGATGTGTTGTTCCATGCGCAACAAGATGTCGCGGAATGCAGCAAGGTCCGCGTGCTCCCGCTTGAGCGCCGCCAAACCCGCATTCGCGATCTCGAATGACTTCCGTGCTTCAAGCAACTCCAGAATGGTCGCTTGCACACTGCGCACCGTAATGAGTCCACCTTGTCGAATTTCAATCAAGCCCATTGCCTTCAGTGCGCTTAACGCTTCTCGCGTGGTGGAACGGCCAACCCCGTACTGTTCCGATAATTGTTTCGTAGACGGTAACTTATCGCCAGGCTTCAATGCGCCTTCGATAATTAACCGCTTCAATTGTTCGGTAATATGTTCATAATGATTGCGCTTGGAGAGCGGAGACAGCTGCATATGCTATGTCACCCCACGATGAGCGCATACACAACACCCGGACCGTGAACACCGATCGTCAGATCGTTCTCGATATCTGCGGAACGGCTAGGTCCGGAGATAAAATGAACCCCTGCTGGAAGTTGTTCTCTGGGCACCTCATCAAGCGGTTTTAACACTTCGCCGAGCCTAGTCTTCATGTGCTCCATAGGAATGATCGCGAACAACACGGTCGGCAGCAAGCTGACCGAGCGGCCCTTCGCTTCGGAGGACATGACGACGAGTGAACCGGTATAAGCCACCGCATGATCAACGACGACGATCCCAATATCTGCGCCAGCGGCGACGGCGAGACGTTCCTCGTGAGGCACCTGATCCCAGACAACACACTCGATATCCGGCAATGATGACTCCAGTGCTAAAGCATCGAGTTCAGGTTGATTTTGTCGCAACACGAGTTTCGCCTTCAATTCAAGCGTCTTGTCAACGATCCAAGACTTTACAGCTTCCATGTCGCGAAGTTGCACAGGGTGTCCGCCTGCCTTGCGCCAGTTGGCACAGAACAAATCGATTTGTTCTTCACGTGTCATCACGAACGCATTCCAAAAATCCGGTGCACCCTGGAACGGATGTCGCGGTTGTTCTGTAACCATAGGACGCCCTAAGCGGTTGGCAATATTCTGAATGAACGCTTCTTGCTTACCCTCAACCTTATCCTTACCCATGATGATGCTCCTTCCCGCGGTTGGCTAATGCGGCTTCCATCCGCGCCCGCACGTCATCGGTCATCGGCTGCGCTTGGGTCTGTAGCTCCTGTTGCAGGGAACCCCAACCGTCCCGGAATGATTGTTTTGGCAATGCAGGGGTATGGCGATACGAATTCCAACCTTTCAAGGGTCCAATCTTGGCCTTGATAGCGCCGCCCCGGGCTAGCAAAGGTTGACCAAAACGAGCCAATTTCAATGCACCATTAAATCGGCTAGCATCGGCCATGACGACTTGGAAACCTTTCATCCCGACGCGTTCATCGAGGTCTGTATGCCCTGACTTCACTTTGCGCTGCCGCAAGTAAATCAACATATCATGTAGCGGAATTTTCACCGGACACGCTTCGTAACACGCCCCACACAAGCTCGATGCATTGGCAATATCATCCCACTCAGCGACGTTGTTACTCTTGAGCGCTGGGGTCAAGACCGCGCCAATCGGACCGCTGTATGTGCCACCGTAAGAGTGTCCCCCGATATGTCGGTACACAGGACAAGCGTTCAAGCAGGCACCGCAGCGAATACAATTCAGCAACTCTTGGAACTCCGGGTCGCCCAACTGCAGCGAGCGTCCATTGTCCACGATGATGATATGCATCTGCTCAGGTCCATCGCCATCTCCTGTGCGGCGCGGGCCCGTAATGCCCGACATATACACGGTCAGTTTCTGACCGGTCGCAGCGCGCGGCAACAGGGTAGCCATCACTTCAAGATCATCCCACGTTGGAATGATTCGCTCCATTCCCATCAAGGTGACTTGCGTCTTCGGCACCGTCGACACCATCCGTGCGTTGCCCTCGTTCTCGAAGAGCACCATCGAGCCGCTCTGTGCAATGGCAAAGTTGCAACCGGTCATTCCGATATCGGCTTCGAGAAATTTCTCCCGCAACTTACGACGAACGTATCCAGCGAGGATCGTCGTTTCTGGTGCGAGCGTTTCACCCGCGTCTTCCGAGAGCAAATCAGCGATCTGATAACGGTTCTTATGAATCGCCGGAATAATAATGTGCGATGGAATTTCACCGGCTAATTGGATGATGTGCTCGCCAAGGTCGGTCTCGATCGCCTCGACACCGATCGACTCGAGCGCATGATTGAGATGCAGTTCTTCGGTAACCATCGACTTGGATTTGACGACAGAACGCGCACCCACTTGCTTCGCGATCGATAGCGTAATCTCTACGGCCTCCGCTGCGGTCTGGGCAAAATGCACCTGCACCCCGTTCTTGGTCGCATTCTCAACGAATTGATTCAAATAAAAATCCAAGTGAGCGATCGTATGCAGACGGATCTGCCGTCCCCGCTCCCGCCACTCTTCCCAGTTGCCATGCTCATCGGTCGCATTCTTCTTCCCATTCTTGAGCCGCTCCGTTGTGAATTTTACCGCGTTACGGAGAAACTCATCGTTCAATGCGATCCCCGCTCGCTCCTTGACGGTACTCCCGTTAGTGGCTTGCATGCGCACTCACCCCTTCAACCAATAGTTCCGCCAGGTGCATAACACGTACTGGTTTGCTGCGATAACGTAAATTGCCGGAAATGTTGAGCAAGCAACCCATATCAAGTCCTACCAATACTTCTGCATCCGTCTCGAGCACGTGATCTGCCTTCTCCGATACCATCGCTCCAGAAATATCACACATCTTCACAGCGAAAGTCCCCCCGAACCCGCAGCAGTCTTCCGCGTAAGGGAGCGGCACCAATTCCATGCCGCGCACATGGTTCAACAGTTGCAACGGTTCGGATTTCACACCCAGCAAGCGGCTGCCGTGGCAAGATGGATGGTACGTCACTTTGTGCGGGAAATAAGCCCCCACATCTGTGACCCCTAGCACCTGTACAAGAAATTGCGAGAATTCATACGTTTTCTCAATTAATGCATTCGCTTTGCCGCTAAGCACAGGATCATGTTCGAACAGCTTCGGGAAATAGTGATGAATCATACCTGTACAGGAACCGGATGGCGAGACGACGAAATCCGCGTCATCGAACGATTCGAGCAACGTCTTCGCCGATGTTCGCGCTTCGTCCCAATACCCGCTATTGAATGCAGGCTGTCCGCAACAGGTCTGTGTTTTGGGAAAATGGACCTCAACCCCGTACTTCGCTAACAAGCGTACCATCGCTTCCCCGACACGAGGGTACAGAGCATCACTTAGACACGTAATAAATAACGATACTTTCATAGGAGTGCGCACCTACTTTTGATTAATAAAAAATGGAACTGCCTTGATATCAGCTTATCAGACATGTTGATGAACGTAAAGATCATTTTCGTCCATTTTATTTTATTTCAGTTATTTTAATTCAGCCACCGTCACGCCATGCCCGCCTTCGTTGAACCCGCCCACACGGTATGACTTCACATGCTTATGCCGGCGCAAATAATCCTGGATGCCGCTGCGCAACACACCGGTTCCTTTGCCATGGATAATATACACGACACCTAAATTGCTCATCACCGCTTCATCCAAGAATCGATCGACCTCCAGGATCGCTTCCTCCACGTTCGACCCGCGCAAGTCTAACTCCGTACGAACATGCTCGTCTCTCGTTCGCTTGATGGATGTGCCTGCTTGCTGTAACGGTTTAGCGCTGCTGGTTGCTGACGTGGAAGTTGTCGTTTTCACCCGCTCAAGATCCGTAAGCGGTACTTTCACTTTCATAATGCCCAGCTGCACGATTGCATCCGCACCTTGTTTCTCAAGCAGCAACCCTTTTTGTCCTAACGAGAACACGCGCACTTCATCACCAGGTGCAGCGGCTGTGGCGCCAGCAGTGGAGCGAGAGGCGTGGCGGTGCATGCCGCCCACGTTGGACTGCGCAGCAGCTTCATCCAACCGGCGCTTGGCTTCTATGAGCTGGTGCTCCTTAATGGAAGCCGCTTCAGCCAATGCCAAACTGCGCAAATCGGCAATGATGCCTTCGGCCTCCTGCTTGGCTTTGCGGATGACATCCGCAGCTTGCCGCTTCGCTTGCGCCAGAAGACGGTCTCGTTCATCATCGAATTTGCGCTGCGCCTCCGACAATTGCTCACGCAAAGCCGCGTTCTCGCGATGCAACCGCTCCGCTTCTTCACGCTCCGCTTGCGCCGCCGTTCGTTGCTCGTCGAGTTTGATGATCATCGACTCCACGCGCTGATCTTCCTCTGCCACTTGCTCCCGTGCCACATCGATAATGCGGCTGGCTAACCCGAGCCGCGCCGCGATGGCGAACGCATTGCTGCGCCCAGGAATGCCCACGAGCAAGCGATACGTCGGGCGCAACGTCTCGACATCAAACTCCATGCTGGCGTTGATCACACCAGCTTGATCGTAAGCGTAGGCTTTCAGCTCGCTGTAATGTGTCGTTGCGACGAGACGGCAGCCGACGCTGCGGATATGTTCCAAGATCGCAATGGCTAAAGCTGAGCCCTCGGCAGGGTCTGTGCCCGCGCCTACTTCGTCCAACAACACGAGACTTTGCGGCGTCATGCGTTGCACAATGTCAATGATGTTCGTCATATGACTGGAGAACGTGCTTAAATTTTGCTCGATACTCTGTTCATCCCCGATGTCCGCAAACACTTGATCGAACATACAACATTCGCTGCCGTCCTCCGCTGGTATGAACAACCCGCTCATCGCCATCAAAGGAAGCAATCCTACCGTCTTCAACGCAACGGTCTTCCCCCCGGTATTCGGCCCTGTAATGATCATGGCCGCATACGCTCCGCCGAGTTCCACATCGAGCGGCACCGCTTCCGCTGCGGGCAACAGCGGATGTCGCGCTTTACGCAGCCGCATAAACCCGTGTTGATTCATCACGGGCAAGCTTGCTTTCATCACGCGAGCCAGCTTCGCCTTCGCGAACAGCACGTCTAGCTGCGCACACAAACTTACGTTCAATTCAAGCGCGTCAAGCTCTGCCGCTACTTCACCTGTCAGTCGCTGCAAAATCCGTTCCATTTCTCGCTCTTCCTGTATCTTCAGCTCTCGCAGCTTATTGTTAAGAGGCACCACTTGTTCCGGTTCGACGAACAGCGTTGCCCCGGATGAGGATTGGTCATGCACAATCCCTCCGAATGCGGCCCGGTACTCCGACTTCACAGGCAACACAAACCGATCCATCCGCATCGTAATGATGGCTTCTTGCAACATCTTCTGGACGGATGCACTGCGCACCATCGAATCCAACCGCTCACGAACGCGTGCCTCTCCCGCGCGCAGTTCTCGGCGGATGCGCAGCAATGCGTCGCTCGCGCTATCGACCACGACCCCATGGTCGTCAATGCATGCGCGAATCGCTTCCTCGAGTGTGCGCAATTCGATAATGCCTTCCGTCAAAGCGCCGAGAACATCCGCGCGGTGCTTCTCACGATACACCTCAATAAACCGCTTCAAGCGGCGCCCGCCGAGCACCGTGTTCGCAATCGCCAACAACTCTGCTGCAGCCAAGGCCGCTCCCAGTGCGGAGCGCTTCAAGTTTTCGCGGATATCGGTGATGCCCCCGAAGGGTGCGGCGCCTTTAATTCGTTCCACGGCCGCAGCTTCGTCTGTCCCTTGCAATCGATGCTGTACTTCAGCCAGATCATCGGAAGGTCGAATGTCGCTGGCGCGCATTTTGCCAAGGGAGGTCGCAGCATGCGATTGTAAGGTATCGATCATTTTAAAATATTCCAGTTTCGTTAACCATTTATCATTCATGAAATTCCACCTCTACATCCGTATTATATCCAAAGCATCCGGGCAAAACTAGAAACTGCACCGATACAACCATGTGATAGGAGGACTGATGTAATGCAATGGTTAGGCCATGTGGTCCGATTCATTGTTTCGGCACTCGTATTGATGTTGGTTGGCGCGTTGGTTCCGCAATTTGAGGTTGGCGGTTTCTGGAGCGCCTTGTTCCTAGCACTGGTGATCGCTCTGCTCGGTTGGGCGATCGAGGGCATTTTTGGAAAACGGATTAATCCCTTCGGACGCGGTATTGTCGGATTTCTTGTCAGCGCACTTGTAATCTACTTGGCGCAATTTATCGTCGGTGGCGTGACCGTCTCCGTCATTGGCGCAGTATTGGCCGCGTTGGTCATCGGTATTATTGACCTCTTCTTGCCGGTGGCAAATCCGTTTAGCAGCGGGGGTAGAGAACAGCGTAAAGCAAGAGCGTAATCGGTGCGAAAACAATCAGTCTGCGCTCGTTGCGGGCTGGTTTTTTCTTGTTCAAGATGTTGCCACACATTTTACACGTTTCTGTCAATGATTTTTGTCTCATTTTCAAGTAGTATATAGGTGTAACCGAAAAATGTACTGAGATGGAGGGGCTTGCGATATGAAATGGTTCAGACGAATGAGTATTGCGGCAATGTTGATGCTTGCTGTGGGTCTCATGACCGCATGCGGCGGCGCAGAAGAGGCAGAGGAAGGCGGCACCGTAGAATCACCGGCAGTCGCGGAATCGGGGAACACTGTCGACTTGAGTATTGATGCAACCAATTTCAAGTTCGATCAAGAAACGTACAGTGTGAAGGCCGGAGATACCGTGAACCTAAGCTTTAAGTCTTCTGAAGGCATGCATGGTATTGAAATTCAAGGCATGGATGTTGAATTAAAAGACGGCGAATCCACGACATTCGTGGCACAACCTGGCGAATATGACATCGTGTGCAGCATCATGTGCGGCAGCGGCCATGCGGATATGGTATCCAAGCTGGTTGTAGAATAAACTTCAACGATTGTTAAATAATCAAAACCGTTCTGAAGAAGCGCTGTTACGGCCTTCCTCGGAACGGTTTTTTTTGGGATTATTGAGGCTCGGATTGCGTCAATTGCACCCATTCATTGAATTCATTCTGCAGCTTCGCATATTCTTCTTTCAACTTCAAGTATTTCTCAGGCAGTTGCGGGTCTACGGCCACATCATCTTCCGGAAGCCAGATGGTCAGTTGCGAACTGTTCACCGCCGTAGCATGTTGCGTTTGCAGCTTGTGATGATGTTCATTCGTGCGTTCCAGGTCGTTGATCAGGGTTTCACGACGGCTTAACTGGGCTTCCAATTCACGAATGTACGTTTCGTGACGTCGGGCCGTATCTTCCGCTTCTGCTTGCGTCGTCTTGTATTTCCGCTCTACATCATCCAGTTGTTCGGCCCAGGTGAGACTAGCCAACCCCGATTCTTCTGCGATTCGGATGTTTTCCTTCTCCAATGCATCAATCCGTTCATACAGATGACGAATTTCGTTCGTCTTGTTGCGTTCCTTCTCTTCCGACAGCTCGAACGCCTTGCGTAACTCCTCAATGTGTTGTTTGGCGTGCGTGCGCTCGTATTCGTGGGTTTCCCACTTATTGCGCAATTGATAATGTTCGTCCGCCATATGGACCAACGATAAGACAGCGACTTTCATGGAATCCAGTCGGGGATTGCTCTTGGCAATCGATCCCATCGTGTCATTGATGTATTTGGACAATTGCTTAATATATTTTTCATTCATCGTGCCAACCAATTTATACGTTGTGCCGAAGATTTCGATCGAAAAGCGTGTTTTCCCTTCTTCGTGGTTCATGGCTCAGCCGTCTCCCCCTCGACTTCTCGAATTCTCGAATTCTCGACTCGTTTCGACAAAATCTGTGTTGATTCGTATTCATTCGCTACGTCCTGCGTTATTTCCTGCTATGCAATTTACAATTTTCGCGCAGGCGTCATGAATGTGGGGGGATATGTTCAATTTCTGAACATTCCCCCCACATTCGTCAGTGCTTGTTTAAGACATGCGCAATTGGGCGCCATGTTGCTGTGCCAAAGCTTGGATCACGGCGGCTTGCGCTTCATTCACTTCCTGATCGGTTAAGGTGCGCTCCCCATGACGATACACGAGCGCGAAGGCGATGCTCTTCTTCCCTTGACCGAGCTTCTCGCCGGTATAGATATCGAAGATGTTCAAAGACTCGAGCACAATGCCTTGTGACTGCAGGCCGCGAACCGCTGCGATGATGGTCGTTTCGAGCGCAACAGCCGGAATGTGCGCATCCACGACGACGGCAATGTCCCGCGAAGAAGCAGGATAACGAGCCAGCATGGTGTAATCGGCCTGCAACTGCGCCGCTTGAGCCAATAGCACCATATCGAGTTCAAACACATACGTATCCTCAAGCTCGAGTGCCGTCTGAGTTTGTGGATGCAATTGGCCAATCCAACCCAATCGCTCACGTGCGCCGCTTGCCGCCGTAATCCAGATGTCCGCTGTTCGGCCCGGGTGGAACCCACGGTGTTCGGCAGCCACATATTGTGCATTCCCAATGCCTACATGGGACAACATAAGTTCAAGCGTTCCCTTCAGATCGAAGTAATCCACGCGGCGTGTCAACGCTTGTTGTTGTGCGCTAGACCAATGTGACTGGGTCTTGGCCCCAGTAAGCACAGCGGCAATCATCTTCTGCTCTCTAGGCAGCTGCGTTAACTTTTCTTCATTCGTTAGGAAAATGTTACCCATCTCAAACAAAGCGACATCATCGGTGTTCCGATTGCGATTGTACGCTACCGCCTCAAGCAGATGAGGCAGTAAGCTCGTTCGCAACACACTGCGCTCCTCACTCATCGGCATGGCCAACCCGATGCGGTGGTTACTCGCAAATCCATCCGCGAGTTGATTCGCACGTTCAGGTGCAGTTAACGAATACGTGACAGCTTCATGAAACCCAGCCTGGGTCAGTGCACGACGTAGAACACGAGCGACACGCTGTTCTTTTGACAAAGATCCTGGAGTCGTTGTGCCAGATAATAACGTGGTTGGAATGTGATCATACCCATACAGTCTGGCGATCTCCTCGATCAGGTCGACATCACGCGTAATGTCGCCGCGTCGCAACGGTACGGTGACTTGCAAAATATCGCTCGCCCCCAACGCACCAGCATCCCCCGCGTTGTGTGCCGTTACCACAAAACCAAGTCGTTCAAACAACCGCTCGATCTCAGCTTTGCTCAGATCGGTGCCAAGATAGGCATTGACGCGGGAAGCTGTGATCGGCAACACACGCGGTGCAGGCTGATCTAGGATCACTTGTGCCACCCCGCCGTTGACCTTGCCTCCTGCATATTGGCATAGCAAGGCGGCCGCGCGCAACAAGGCGTGCTCAACACCTACAGGGTTGACTTCCTTCTCAAATCGCAAGCTCGCCTCCGAACGAAGCCCAAGCTCACGCGAGGTGCGGCGCACCGATTGACCAGAAAAACGTGCCGACTCCAGCACAATACGACGCGTGCCCGGTGTCACCTCGGTGTTCGCCCCGCCCATCACGCCTGCCAGCGCGATCGGTTGGACGCCATCGGCGATGACCAACATGTGCGGCTCCAATCGGCGATCTTGTCCATCCAGTGTCGTCAAGCGCTCATTCGCCTGCGCATGCCGCACGACGATGCGACGGCCGCCATCCGCCAACGCATCTGCATCGAACGCATGCAGCGGTTGTCCGACTTCCAACATCACAAAATTGGTGATGTCCACCACATTGTTGATCGGTCGAATACCTGCAGCCATAAGGCGGTTTTGCATCCATAGCGGTGCCGGTGCAATGACGACGTCCTCAATCCACATCGCCGCATAGTGCTTGCAATCTTGTTCTGCTGCGATGTCAATCTGGATCGGCGCTTCAGTAGCATCGGCAACCACCAAGGTCGCCGGCAACTGCACTGGGCGGTCAAGAAGCGCCCCTACCTCATAGGCGGCACCGATCATGCTAAGGCAGTCTGAGCGGTTCGGTGTCAAATCCAGATCCAACACCTCATCATCGATCCCAAGCAGCTTGACCGCATCCAAGCCGACCGGTGTATCAGCGGGCAACACGAGAATGCCTTCTTGCAGCTCTTTGGGCAGCAACTTGTCGTTCAATCCTAATTCTTTCGCCGAACAAATCATCCCTTGCGATTCCACACCGCGCAGCTTGGCGCGCTTAATATGTAAGTCGCCTGGCAGCCTCGCACCGACAAGGGCAACCGGCACCTTCTGCCCGGCAGCCACATTGCTCGCCCCGCAGACGATCTGCAGCGGCTCTTGTGCGCCTATGTCCACTTGACATACGTTCAGCTTGTCCGCATCGGGATGCTTCGCTTTGGCGGTCACGTAGCCGACGACGACGTGTTGCACCCCTTGGTTGCGGGACGCCACACCGTCTACTTCAATGCCCCCGCGAGTCAACCTCTCCGCCAGATCTGACGCGGATACGCCCGATACATCGATATATTCGCTCAACCATTGATAAGATACGTTCATCTTGTTCTCCCCCTACCCGCGCGCGAACTGACGCAGAAATCTGACGTCATTCGTATAGAAATGCCGAATATCCTCAATACCATAACGCAACATCGCAATGCGTTCGACACCCATGCCGAAAGCGAAGCCGCTCACTTCTTGCGGATCGTATCCGCTCATCTCCAGCACCCGCGGATGCACCATGCCAGCGCCGAGGATTTCCAACCACCCGGAATGTTTGCACACACGGCAACCCGAACCGCCGCATACCGAACAGGACACATCAATCTCTGCACTCGGCTCCGTGAATGGGAAGAAGCTTGGCCGTGTGCGGATCGTTACGTTAGGCCCGAACATTTCTCTAGCGAATTGCAACAACGTCCCCTTCAAGTCGCTCATGCGGATACCCTTGTCAATGACCAAACCTTCAATCTGCATAAACTGGTGCGAGTGGGTCGGATCATCATCGTCACGGCGATACACCTTCCCCGGACAAATTATTTTCACAGGCACACGGCCTCCGCGCGCTTCCATCGTGCGTGCCTGCACAGGCGACGTCTGAGTCCGCAGCAGAATATCCTCCGTAATGTAGAATGAATCTTGCATATCTCGGGCGGGATGATCCTTCGGCAAGTTCAGGGCTTCGAAGTTGTAGTAATCGGTCTCCACCTCTGGACCTTCCGCCACCGAATACCCCATCCCGATAAAGATGTCCTCGATCTCTTGAATGACGCGCATCAACGGATGCACCGCGCCGCTTGGTACCGGGCGCCCGGGCAAAGAGACATCGATCGTCTCGGTCGCGAGCCGCCGCGCTGTATCCGCCGCCGCGAATTCCGCCGCTTTCGCTTCCAACTGTTCCTCGATCGCAGCCCGCACCTCATTGACGATCTGCCCGATGACCGGGCGTTCTTCTGGCGACAATGCCCCCATCCCGCGCAACATTTCGGTCAATTGGCCCTTCTTGCCTACATATTTCACCCGTACGTCATTCAGTGCAGCGGGGTCATTCACCGCCGCCAGTTCTGTGAGCGCTGCCGTCCGCAACGCCTGTAACCGTTCTTTCATCTCCAACCTCTCCTCGCTTTCGAAACAAATAAAAAAAGACCTCTTCTCCTCAAGGGACGAAAAGGTCGCGGTACCACCCTCATTCGCAACAACACACACATGCCCGCCGATCATTCAACAAGTGACAGCATAGGATTGAATCTTCCGATATCGGAATGATTCCATGTCGTTACACACTCTGATGACAGATAACGGCTGTCAGCCGGTTCACCCTACACACGCATGAGAAAATCTCGAATCGATATGCGCTTCAGGCAACAGCTCCAGAGCGAAAGTTCAGCAGCGGGCGCATGTGAAGCGGCTCTCAATCCTCGGCCGACTTCTCCCTGTGCAGCAATCCCGAAGCTTACTGGACTCTTTCATCGCATATTGTACAATTGGAGCGGGTGATGGGAATCGAACCCACGCCACCAGCTTGGGAAGCTGGAGTTCTGCCATTGAACTACACCCGCAGTGATTGTTATTATATTTTGGAGAGTAGGGAAAGTCAAGGAGGCGGAAGTATTGAAATATCGACGCTTGGGTCGCACAGGATTGAAAGTTTCTGTGATTGGCGTTGGCACGTGGCAATTCGGCGGGGAATGGGGACAAACCTACACGCAAGCAGAAGCTGATGCGGTATTGCACCGCGCGAAGGAAGTGGGAATCAATCTGATTGACACCGCCGAATGTTACGGCGATCACTTGTCAGAACAACTGATTGGCGGTTTTCTTAAGCAAGACCGGCGCGAAGATTGGATCGTTGCGACCAAGTTCGGCCATCACTTCAGCGGTTTGTTCGAGCGAGACCAACGCTGGAGTGCGGAACACGTCCGCACGCAGCTGGAACATTCGTTGCAAGCGCTCGGCACCGATTATGTGGATCTGTATCAGTTCCATTCCGGTACCGATGAGGCTTTCGACAACGATGACCTCTGGACGTTCTTGGACAAAGCGGTGCAGGCAGGGAAAATTCGCCACCTCGGCATATCGATTGGCAGCAACGACAACCTGCACCAGACAGCATCTGCCACGAGGGTCGGCGCTTCGGCCATTCAGGTCGTGTATAACCGTATCGATCGGGTGCCAGAAAATCGCGTCTTCCCCTCTTGCATCGAGCAAGATCTCGGCGTCCTTGCACGCGTGCCGCTCGCAAGCGGTTATTTAAGCGGCAAATACGACACATCCAGCACATTCAACGCAACAGACGTGCGTAGCCGCCATGATGAACAAGTGCGCCGCGCGAAGCTCGAAGAAGTGAGCCGCATCCGTGCCAACGAAGTGCCGGAGGGAATGTATATGGCCCAATGGGCGTTGGCTTGGTGTTTGAAGCACGATGCGGTGACTTGCGTCATTCCAGGCTGCAAAAGCGCTGAGCAAGTCGATGCCAACGCAGCTGCAGCGAGGTTCATCAGCGACATTCACCCGCAAGCATGGAAAGATGCATAATCCAGCCTTGCCGAATATACCGAATTACTCCTGGATGGCGCGTTCGAACGTATGAGTGAGACCGCCATCCCGCTCGATTTCGATCACAAGCGATGCTTGTTCTGGTTCTGCTATCGATACCGTTGCGCTGTAAGTATACTTAGTGAATCCCGGGAACACTTCCCAGGCTTCAGAAGGAATATCCGTGGCTTGGACAGACGCCTGTTCTACCGTGCCCGCAGATGTCCGGACGCGCACGACCGGGGTTGGCGAACCTTCGCCCTCAGGCACCCAAATTTTCAATGCAAGCGCATTCTGGCCTGCCTTAACGGATGGGATGTCTGCCGACATGTGGACGGTGTCACCCATGACATGCCAATGAAATGCGATTCGCTCGACGATCGGGCTCATATAAGTAAACACGGCAGAAACCGCAACAATTGCTGCCATCAGAGCGAGATCGATGCGCAACCATCGACGGAATGAAGTGTTCGCACCTTCACCAACAGCAACATGCATGTGACGTCTAAGCAGCGCAGCTACAACGACAATCGCAACAACAAGGATCGTCTTCGCAATCAGCAGTTGACCCCATCGGGTTTCCAACACATCCGCAATGTGCTCCGTATATAACAATGCGAGAGACACGCCTGTAATCGCCATCCCAGCGAACGACGCCAACGCTACACCGGAGAACGTCCGAGTGAACGAGTGTAACTGCGGCTTATGATTGCGAGCGATCAGCACAAGCGCTAACAAGCCCCCGGCCCACAACGATGCGCCCACAAGATGAATCCCATCCGTCACACGAGACCAGACGACCGGTTCGAACGCATTCGCATGCCCGTTCAACGTCTTAGCTCCGACCCAGAGAAGTGCCCACAGCGCATCCACAATCCGATAACGGAACAACATAATGAAACCGCTAAGCGTAATCAATGCCGTGAAAAACCATGACTGGCCGACGCTTGTCTCCAACACGAACTCGGTCAGCGCAACTTGCCGCATACCGCCAGTCAGTTCGATCCCCTGTACAACAACAAAAGCGATGAACGCGGTCATATGAGCGAATTGAAGCTTCATGCCAACTTTCCGCCACAACATCTGTTGTTCCTCATCCGGCTTGCGCCAGATTGCGCTCCATAACACCCATCCCACCAACGCAAGGAAAGCCAAGAAATACATAATTCGGCTCGCGTAGAGGAGTACCGTGAACAGCGTTGATTCGCTCGCTAATGCATCCTTCGATGCGTTCGACGCTCCATCCGACGATGCATCCTGTGTTACATCGGACGACTCTTCTTGCGCAGGTTGCGGTGCGTCCGCTACGTTCGCCGCCGCGACTTCGAACGTATACTGACCACTGATCGGATGACCGTCAATCGATACGACACGGTAACTCACTGTATAATTCCCATTCTCAAGGGGAGGGGCAGTAGCCATAATGACGCGTGAATCATTCATGAGATGCATTGCCTTCAAGGGGATGTCCTCACCGTCTGGCGCTTGCAGTTGCAACGTATGTAATGCAATTTCAGACTGTAACTTGCCGCTGAACGTCAGATGGATGTGCCTAGGCGATTGAAACAGTACTTCCTTGCTACCCGGTGAAGATCCGGCTAAGCTTGCATGCCCCCAAGACGTGGTGACGCCAAACATAAGAAAGCTATAAATGCACAAAAAAACAATGCTCATACTCCCTATCCGATGAATCACGTATGACACCCCTAGCTTTCTTCGGTCAATCGTCTGCGGCCGCGGAACCCATCGTCCAAGCCGTGATAAAATTCAATGCGGGCTTCTCCCATACGCCAACACAATAACACTTCTTTACCGTGTAAGATGGCAGGAAAATCCACAAGTCCGGAATCGACATCCTTAAGCTCAGCACCCTTCATTCGAATGCTGTCTGCAACCGTTCTCGCTTCGATCTGCAAAAACTCCAATCCGGCTTCCAACGCGAATGGATCGCTTTGCGGCATCGATGCCGGAATTGTCGAACCTTGCTTCTGAAGATCACGTAATTGCATGGCCTTGCGCATATATTCTTGCTTGATGTCTCGTAATTGTTGAATGTCGACTTCCAAGTAAGGAATCAACTGATCGGCTTCTTGTACTGTAAAGTACTTCTTACCCATGCCTCTCCACACCCCTTTGGTCTAGTTTACACGAAAGTAAGATTAACTTCGAGCGGTGTAGACCCAACCTTCCATCGGAACGTGCAGATCACAAATCCATATTCGTTCGTACGCATTGTCAGTATGCTGAGGTCCAATATAGTGTTCCCATTCGTCCATAACGAATAGCGCCTCCGCTTCTAGGGTCAGCCATTGACCTGACACGACCCCTTCTTCACTTGGCAATAAAACCGGATATTCACCCGTGTGAACCAACATCCCTTTTACCTCTCCGGGTTGTACACTGCGCACCTTCTGTGCGATGAGATGGAACGCACAACCCGTAGTCATCAATGAACCATATACGAATATGTTGATCAAGTGAGCCTCCTGAACACATGACATCACAAAAATTAGGCGCATTGTACGCCGTCTATGAATACAATAAATCAACACACGAGAGGGGTTATGGATGATGCGCACGGCTGGGAATCCTGTCATTCGAATTGTTGACGCGGCATTACATCGACCGACAATGCAACACCGCAGTTCAGATACAGAGAAAGCCATTCTTAACAGTCTGTTGCAGCGATCGCAATCCGCCGTATACGCGCGAATGCAGGACTTCCAATTTGAGATGCGTATGCGTGAGCAGACGTTAGCTGCTGCGCACCAATTGAATGCGAGCGGCGCGGCGTTCGCCGTCTTCGAATATTCCCGCTGCAACCCGCAGTACTGGCATCGCGAACCAAGCGGCGCCTTCCGATTGCGAAGAGACCGCAGCCCTGCACGAGCATTGAACGACATTTTTGCACAAGGATCTCTGTACGCCTTCGAATGTGCCACGGCCATTGTGATTGTGTTCTACAAAGCAACACTCGACACGATTGGTGAAGAGGCCTACAATCGCTTGTTTGCCAATACGTTTCTGTTTCATTGGAATGTGGATGAGAACTTGGGGCTGACAACGGTGCGCACGAGGCAATTTACACCTGGGGACTCTCTGTATTTTGATAATCCAGAAGTGAATCCGCTTATGCCACAGTGGCAAGGAGAGAATGTAATCTTCATGGGCGGCAATCGCTATTTCGGTCATGGCATAGGGATCCGAAGCGCGCAAGAAATCATTATGGCGTTGAACGCCAAGCGCGCTCCGTTCGCCTTCCGGTCTGCTTACCTGATGGATCAGGCCACAAGGCCGAATTATGCCTCACTGTCACAAGCAGCAGCTCCAGGCGGTGTTGCACATGCCAACAGTGCATCCATCCCGAGCGGATGGCCTCACCGTGCTCTAGTCGGCAACAGCCTCTATCTCTTCGCCTAGCCTGCGACTTTGCTGTTGTGACTGCGTTCAGTCGAAGTCGTATCGTTGCTCCTTGAACGGGTCGCCGTACATATGATAACCGTTGCGTTCCCAGAAGCCCGGCTTGTTCTTATCGAGGAACTCGATGCCGCGCAACCATTTGGCACTTTTCCAGAAATACAAGTGCGGGACGACCATACGCACCGGGTATCCGTGATCCGGTGTCAGATCCGCTCCGTTATGCTTGAGTCCAAAGAAGGACGTCTCTCGCAAAAAATCGTCCATCGGCAAATTCGTCGTCCATCCGTGTTCCGCGTGCAACATCACATAACTCGCTTCTGTCTTGAGGCGCACACGCGCCATCACCTCTGAAACCGCCACACCTTCCCACACGTTATCCAACTTTGACCACGTGGTGACGCAATGGATGTCATTGTTGAACTCACGCTGCGGCAACGCCATAAATTCATCGAACGTGAAGGTCACTTCTTCCTCCACGAGGCCGAATATGCGCAGATTCCACATCTTGCGCACATCCCGGTACTGCACGGCCGTGCCGTAATGCAACACCGGGAATCCCGTCGTCACTGTCTGTCCCGGGGGCACACGCGATTGGGATGTACCCGTAGGTTTCTTAAAGAGCATCGCTCTCACCGTCCGTATCTTTTTTGTCCAGTATATCAGACCTGTTCTTAACGACCAAGACGAGAACTGACCCCATCGCCACCCTTTAAATAGCGCGGTGCGATCAGCAAAGCCAACACCAATAACATGAAGCCGACAAGCACATTGAAACCATACACTTGGATCCACTGCGGCCAAGGTTTGATCCAACCATATATTTGACCGCCAATGACGGGTCCGACGAAACCGGTAAAACCTGTTAAAGCATTGAAGACAGCAACGTACATCGGCCGTTCCGATTTCGGAGTGTCGCCGATAATAAAATTAAAGAGCAGCAGATGAAACCCGCCCGCCCCGAAGCCCAACAATACGTGGACAAAGATGAGCACGCCGAATGCCGGCATCCAAGCGTTAAGTCCCCAGGCTACGCATGAAAGTGCCAGAATCGGTAAAGTCCAAATTAACAACTTCTGCGTTGCGATGCGGGAGTTCCATACCCCCCATATATAGAAGGATGCCATCATCACGAAATTTTGGACGGTCGTAATCACTGTAATATGCGGAAAGTAACTCATGTGCATGACATCCAGCATCACATACGGAAAGAGCGGCATCACTAAATTTTGCACAAACACCCATACTGCGATGAAAGCTGTAGCCCCGAAAAACATGCGATCTTTAAGCGGCTTCAAGAAGAATGCTCTGTCCGATGCCGCCTCGGATTTGACGAAGGGCGGATCCGGATGCAGTGCCAATTGAATGACGTTGATTACAGTGAGCACTGCACAGATGCCATACAAAATTGCAAACCCGATATCCCCGGGATACCGTTCCAATAACCATCCACCGACAACTAGCGAAACTGCCCCCGTGCCGAAAGCGATCGTATTACGAATACCAAAGAATCGACCGCGCACACGTGCGGGAACGACATCGGAAATAATCGAGCTCCAGATGACGAAAGAAGCGGCCGCAGCGACATAAGACACCAAGAACATGATAATATAAGTGATCACCCAAGCTTCCTTGGGCAGAATGAACGGAATGACTCCAGATAACACCCAGACAAAGCGATGAAAACCTAGACCCAAAACCATATGTTTCAGACGGGAATTGATTTTCTGCATGAGTGCGGCAGAAGCCAGTTGAACCAGATTGGCAAGCATCGGTATGGCGAGAACGAGTCCAATCTGAGCGGCGTTGGCCCCCAGATGGATTAAGTACCCTGTTAAATAAGGACCACCCAACAATTGCGCAATAACGACACCTGTCATGCTTTCATACGTAGCAAGCCTTAACGCACTGCGGGTTGGGGATACCTTGTTAGACAACTTTCGGGACAGCCACACGGATTGTTCACCAGATTTCTCTTCGATTATCAAACCCCGCTAAGATAGCGAGCTGTTTCTTGAATGGTGTGCTGCATGGGCAGATGATAAGGACATTTTTGCTCACATAGCGGTTTTTCCTTGCACGGTTCATAATCCGCACATGACATTATATTCGTTTTGAATTTATCGAAGAATGCATTTCCTTTGGGGAGCAAGCCTTGTTTTTTCAAGACCACACTCGAGATCATCACATCTGGAATACGGATCTCGATCGGACAAGAACAATAATTGCAGCGGCGGCAATGATGCGTGCTCAGTTCCGCGGCTAACGATTCCAGCTCCGTCCGTTCTTCAGTCTCGATCTCCTGTTCCATCGCTGCGATGTTCATCTTGACTTCATCGACACTGATCATACCCGAGATGATCGTATGAATGTCTTGACTGTAAGGGTAGCGAATCGCTTTATCCACCGGCTGCACGAATCCTCCGGAGAGCGGCTTCATGCCGGTCTTCCCCATATTCAAGCGGGTGGCCATCGGGATCAATTCGTCATTGGCAAAAGGCTGCACGAGACTCAGGTGGAACAGCACTTGATCAAACTTCCCATCCGCAATCCATCGCGCCAGCAACTCCGGTCGATGGCCTGTAATGCCGATGTAACGCACTTTTCCGGCTTGTTGCGCCTCTTTCACGGCTTGGTATGCGCCGTTCTCCTCCATCGCTTTCATGAATTCCTGCGGATAGTTGACATAATGAATTTGCAGAAGATCGATATAATCGGTTTTCATGCGCACGAGGCTTCGCTCGATCTCAGCTTTCGCTTCGTTGTATTCGCGCTTCGCCGTCTTGGTCGCTAAGAAATATTCGTTGCGGCGGTGACTGATGCTCTCGCCAATGATCTCCTCGCTGTTCCGATAACCTGCTGCCGTGTCCACATAATTAATGCCGTGATCGAGCGCATAATTGAGCGCATCGCGCGCTTGTTCAAGTGGAACCCCTGGTAAATTCATGGCGCCAAAGCCTAACGATGACACAGAAAATCCGGTTCGTCCGAACGGTGTATAACGCATGGTCTTCATCCTTCCTCTTGCTTAAGAGCCTCATTTATTTCTACCCAGCACATTTTTGCGCAGATGTTGTTCCCGTCGGCGACTCATGACGCGCAGCCGATTTTTTAATTGATGTTGCCATTCCAAATCATGGATCGCTTTGGCAATGTGCAGCAAGTCCAAGGCCATGTCGATCTGACTGGTGATTAAACCCATCGCATCTTCATGTTCCTGATTCACGCAATTTTCATAAAGTGCTGCTTGCGAATGTGCATGGGTGAACCGTTCAAAGTCCAGTTCATCTGCACCATCCGCTGCCGCATACTCCATCAGCGTTTCGTACTCATTCTCGATCAGATGGTGTACCTCAATCCGGTGACACACGGGACAAAACAAGATAGGGACATGATGAATGAGCGTGCGAAGATGGCGAATGCTGCCCTTCGAACCGATCATACTAGCACCGCAACAGAAACTCATACGTCCACCTCTTCCAACATTGATTACCATTCCATATTCGCTCTTGAGATGTCCAATTCCTTTTCCCAACAAAAACCTTTGCGTTATATTTCTTACCTTTGACGCATACTGTAGAAAGTTAAAAATTTGATGGAAAGGTTGCTGTATCCCATGACCGTTGTCGTTCCTATTGATCATAAACAGATCGCTTATGTATCTTATATCCCTGAAGAACGAAGCTTAATTGTCACGTACCACCGAGGGGAACAGCGTTGCCAAGGTGCTGTCGATCCAAAACAATTCGAAAACTTAGTTCACTCCATCAATAAAGTGGATGAGTTGTCCCGACTCTTGGTCCCGCAAGATGTCTTGCGTCATGAGAATGTTGTGAAATTGTAATGCACTTGACGTGTAGACAAGCTATACTTGAAATCATTATAGAGAAACGAACGGGATAGGATGTGATGATATGCCCCGACATTTGGCAGTGGGCAATGGAAAAATTCTGATCAATCTGGATCAGAACGCTTATGTTCGAGATTTGTATTACCCTTACGTGGGTCAACTCAATCACGTCAGCGGGTATACGTGTCGTGTCGGGATATGGGTTGACGGTTCATTCGCTTGGTTACATGAGGCACAATGGCAGCGGACACTCGACTACGAGGTCGATTCGCTCGTCACACGCGTCACCGCGGAACATCCAGGATTGGGCATTCGTCTGACACTCAACGACGGCGTTCACCAACGCGATCCTATCTTCTTGCGTAGATTCATCGTTCACAACCTGTTCGATCATGAACGTGAAGTGCGCTTGTTCTTTCATCAAGATCTTGTCATCAATGAATCCGAAGTCGGTGATACGGCTGCTTATTACCCTGCGAATAACACTGTTTTTCACTACAAGCGCGATACGTATTTTATGTTCAATGGTTCTACAGGCAACGAGGGCATCTACCAATACACGACTGGGGTCAAACGATTTCACCATGCCGAGGGTACGTTCAAGGATGCTGAAGACGGACACTTGATGGGCAATCCAATCGCGCAAGGCTCCGTTGATAGCACCATCTCGTTCCGGTTGTTTCTGCCCAAGTCCAGCTCACAGGTCATGTATTACTGGATGACAGCAGGCTCTAAGTTGGAGGATGTTAAGAAGCTAAATATGTACGTTCGCGAGAGCGGGCCTGGTAATTTGCTCGACCGCACAAAAATTTATTGGCAACGGTGGGTCAACAAAGAGAATCGTAATTTCGTCGATTTATCGCCTAGCGTGGTCACCATGTTTAAACAAAGTTTATTGATCGTCCGCTCGCAGATCGATGAACGGGGAGCCATTATTGCTGCGAACGATACCGATATCCTCAATTACAACCGCGATCATTACAGTTATATGTGGCCGCGTGACGGCGCGCTAGTTGCCTATGCCATGTCCATGGCCGGTTATCAAGGGATGATCGTGCCGTTCTTTCACTTCTGTGCGAAAGCAATCGCGGAAGATGGGTATTTGCATCACAAATACAACCCTGACGGCACCGTCGGTTCTTCTTGGCACCCTTACTTGTATCAAGGTCAGCAGCAGCTTCCTATCCAAGAAGATGAAACTGCGCTCGTTTTGTTTACGTTATGGCAAGATTATGTGGAACACGGTGTCATCGAACTCCCGCAGTCGCTGTACCCATCGCTGATTCGCAAAGCAGCTCGATTCATGTACTCCTATGTGGATCCTGAACTTCAACTGCCAAAACCGAGTTATGATTTGTGGGAAGAACGTTACGGGATCTACACATTCACGGCATCGGCTGTATATGGCGGCATGATGGCGGCGGCGAATTTTGCGCGTTTGTTCGGTGATGATGCGCGATGCGAACGTTATGAATCTGCTGCCAATCGCATCAAAGAAGGCATCCTCACACATCTTTGGGACGAGCAGCATCAACGTTTTGCCAGAGGTCTGTACATGAAAGACGGCGTTTGGCATCGCGATATGACACTCGAAAGTAGCATATATGGCATTTTTGAGTTTGGTGTGTTGCCTGCAGATGATGACCGCGTGCTCCGGACGATGCATGCGATCAAGGAAGGCTTGACTGTGAAGACCGCGGTCGGCGGCATCGCCCGATATGAACAAGATTACTATTTTCAGAAGTCCAACGATATTGAGACCGTCCCAGGGAACCCTTGGATCATCTGTACGTTATGGATGGCCGAATTCGAGATCGAAATTGCACGACGTCTTGAAGATCTCGAATCACCGCGAAAAACATTAGAGTGGGTCGCCGCGCATGCCATGGAAAGCGGTGTGCTCTCCGAGCAGCTCGACCCCTTCGATGGGTCCCCCATCTCCGTGGCACCGCTCACGTGGTCGCATGCCACCTATGTGTTGGCCGTCGTCAAATATTTGCGCAAATACGAGCAGTTATCGTAAAACAACGAAGCTAGCCCATCGATGAACACCACACCAACAGGTGAGGATCTATTCGACGGCTAGCTCCGATTCGTTGTGCGCTTATACTCCGTAGGTTTGGGCGTATTGCTCGCTTGACCATAACGCTTGCAAATCCGTTAATTCTGAAAGTTCGACGACAATCATCCAACCCTCTTCATAAGGGGAATCGTTCACCTTCGCCGGCGCCTGATGCAGCAGTTCATTCACTTGCACCACGCGGCCTGACACAGGCGCATAAAATTCGGTTACGGATTTTACCGATTCAGCGCTCCCGAACGGTTCGCCAACTTGGAGAACATCGCCCACATGTGGAAGTTCAACAAACACGATATCGCCCAATTCGCATTGCGCAAAATCTGTAATGCCTACCTTCGCTTGATTGGCCAACACTTTGATCCATACGTGGTTTTCACTGTATTGAAGCTCGCTTGGCACTTCCACACGCGCATCCTCCTCGAATTAATTTTTATGGATTGCTGCAATAATCAGTTCGCCCATCGCTTCGGTGCCAATCGCTTGGCTGCGATCCGTTGCAATGTCACCCGTGCGATGACCCGCATCCAGCACCGATTTGACGGCGCGTTCAATCGCGGTGGCTGCTTCTTCGTATCCGAATGTGAGGCGGAACATTAAGGCTACAGACAAAATTGTGGCAATTGGGTTCGCGATGCCTTGACCAGCGATGTCAGGCGCCGTTCCATGCACGGGCTCGTACAAGCCGAAGCTGCCTTCTCCCAGGGATGCCGATGAAAGCATGCCAATAGATCCTGTCAGCATCGCCGCTTCATCGGATAGGATATCCCCGAACATGTTCTCGGTGACAATGACATCAAAACTGGTTGGGCGGCGCAACAGCTGCATCGCGCAATTATCAACAAGAATATGTTCAAGCTCCACTTCTGGGTAATCTGCAGCAACACGGATGACCGTCTCACGCCACAATCGCGACGATTCTAGCACGTTCGCTTTGTCGACGGAGGCGAGTTTTTTGCCGCGCTTCATCGCAATGTCGAATGCCTGACGGGCAATGCGCTCCACTTCGCCCACACTATACACACACGTATCGATCGCTTCTTGTCCGTTCGGTCCTTCGCGGCGATATTTTTCCCCAAAATAAATACCGCCTGTGAGCTCACGCACCACCAACAGATCGGTGCCCTGTAACACTTCACGTTTAATGGTGGATGCATCCAACATACAATCAAACACATAAGCCGGGCGCAAGTTGGAGAATAAACCTAGCGCCTTGCGGATGCCTAACAAACCGGTTTCCGGACGAAGTTCTTTCGGATTGTTATCCCACTTCGGCCCGCCTACCGCACCCAACAGGACGGCATCTGCCCGCTTGCACATGGCAAGTGTTTCCTCAGGCAACGGTGTGCCTTTCTCATCGATGGCGATCCCGCCAAACAAGCCATGTTCGAATGAAAAGGAATAACCGAACACTTCCTCCGTACGGCGGATGACCTTGATAGCTTCATTCACGACTTCCGGCCCGATCCCATCTCCGGCAATGACTGCAATTTTTTTTACATCGGTCATAATGATTTGCCTCCTAGAGTGTTAGTTAGCATGATATTGATCACGCTGAATAATGCTTTGACGGATGAGGTCATAATATCGACGTCAATCCCCGACCCCCAATGCACATTGCCATGTCCGTCCGTGATCCCGATATAGGAGATCGCTTGTGAACCGGAGCCGATCTCCAGAGCATGTTCTTTATAAAGCAGATTGGAGAACGTAAGACCCAGATTCGTCTGTAACGCATTGATGATCGCATCCAGTCGACCATTCCCGTTGCCCGTCAATTCGACGGTCTTGCCATCTTGCTCAATCGTGACAACGGTGTGATAATCGTCGCTTCGAGCAAAATGATATCGAACGAAAGCGATCGGTTCATTCCTATTGACAAACATATCAAGAAATATATGATAGATTTCTTCCGGTTGCAACTCTTTATGCAATTTATCAGATACATCTTTTACTTTATAACCGAAACTTTCCCGCATCGCCGTCGGCAGCTCAAGCCCATATTTTTGCTGAAGAACGTAGGCGACGCCTCCTTTACCGGATTGACTGTTGATGCGAATAATATCGCCCTCGTATTCCCGACCGATATCCAGCGGGTCGATTGATAAATATGGCACGCTCCAATGCGTCGGCTTCTGTTCTTCTCGCCATTTCATCCCTTTAGCAATTGCATCTTGGTGTGAACCAGAGAAAGCCGTGAACACAAGTTCGCCCCCATAAGGATGTCGCTCGTGCACGCGCATTCTTGTGAGTCGCTCATACACTTTTAATAGGGTGGGCAGTGCGTGGAAATTTAACTTTGGATCGACGCCGTGCGCATACATATTCAGCGCCAAAGTCACAATGTCCACATTGCCTGTGCGCTCTCCATTGCCAAAAAGTGTCCCCTCCACTCGCTGTCCGCCCGCCAACATTCCCAATTCTGCATCCGCCACGCCGGTTCCGCGGTCATTATGCGGGTGAAGCGACAAGATGACATGCTCCCGATGATGCAATTGTTGGCTCATATATTCAATCTGGCTCGCATAGACGTGTGGCATCGACATCGATACCGTGGCGGGAAGATTAATGATCACTTTATGGTCTGCCGACGGTTGCCATATATCGAGCACTTCGTTACAAATCTCTAGCGCAAAATCGATCTCCGTGCCGGTGAAACTCTCGGGTGAATATTGGAATTGGAAGTTCCCTTCCGTCTTGGCCGCACATTCGAGGAATAACTTCGCTCCCGTCTTGGCGATGTTGATAATTTCTTGTCTCGACTTGCGGAATACTTGTTCACGCTGCGCCAAAGATGTGGAATTATAGAGGTGCACGATCGCGCGCGGCGCACCTTGCAACGATTCGAACGTCTTGCGAATGATGTGTTCTCGCGATTGCGTCAAGACTTGTATCGTGACATCCTCTGGAATCAGTTGCTGTTCAATCAATGTGCGCAAGAAGGTAAATTCCGTCTCAGATGCAGCCGGGAAACCTACCTCAATTTCTTTGAAACCGATGTCGACCAGCAATTGAAAATATTCGAGCTTCTCCGCAAGGTTCATCGGCACGATGAGTGCCTGATTGCCATCTCGTAAGTCGACACTGCACCAGATCGGTGCTTGCGTAATATATTCTTGCTTCGTCCAATCTAGGCTCGTCTTGGGAGGCATGAAATAACCCCTAGCATACTTCCCTACATTTTTCATGAATATCCCTTCCTTTCTGGACCTGATGTGTGGCGATCAATGAAAAAAGTCTCTCGACTCCCAATAACTCAGGAGACGAAAGACTGTCGTCTTACGCGGTACCACTCCGATTCATATTCCGCAGAATATGCCCTTCATGGATGGGCAACATTCGCTTGCTCATCCTCCTGTACGATAACGGGCAGGTTCCGGCTTCGCTTACTGTCCTTCAGCGAGCAACTCCGAGGCGAGTTCAGACACGACCGACGACTGCCTTGCACCATACGGCAGCTCTCTGGGCGCGGGAATGTCTTACTGTTCCTCATCCAAGTCTGTAACTTTATTTCTGTATTTTACTTCACAATAAGCGTCAAGTTCAAGCTAAATTCACTTATTTCTTGATCCAAGCCATCATGCCGCGCAACTCTTTACCGACCGTCTCAATGCCATGATCTGCTTCACGGCGGCGCGTAGCGTTCATGAATGCTTTATTGCTTTGGTTCTCAAGGATAAAGTCTCTAGCGAAACGTCCGGATTGAATGTCATCAAGCACGCGTTTCATCTCTTTCTTCGTCTCATCGGTTACAATGCGTGGACCGGTTACATAGTCACCATATTCTGCTGTGTTGGAGATGCTGTCCCGCATCGTGGCGAGGCCGCCTTCATAAATCAGGTCAACGATCAACTTCAGCTCGTGCAAGCACTCGAAGTACGCCATCTCTGGCGCATAACCCGCTTCGACTAACGTCTCATAACCTGCTTTCACAAGGTGAGAAACACCGCCGCAAAGTACAGCTTGTTCGCCGAACAAGTCGGTTTCTGTTTCTTCTTTGAACGTCGTCTCGATGACACCCGCACGCGTACAACCAATACCGCGTGCATACGCCATACCAATGTCGAATGCATTCCCTGTTGCGTCATGATGAACAGCGATCAAACCCGGTACGCCGAAACCTTCCACGTACACGCGGCGAACCAGGTGTCCTGGAGATTTGGGCGCAACCAACAATACATCGATATCACTGCGCGGGTTGATTTGGCCAAAATGAATGTTAAATCCGTGCGAGAACAACAGCGCCGCACCACTCTTAATGCGAGGAGCGATCTCTTCGTTGTAAACTTTCGCTTGTGTTTCATCCGGCATTAAAATTTGAATGACATCCGCTTGCGCAGCCGCATCGGCCACTTCGAACACTTGGAAACCATCGTTCTCAGCTTTGGTCCATGATTTGCCGCGGCGAAGTCCAATAATGACTTGCACACCGCTGTCGCGCAAGTTTTGTGCTTGCGCATGTCCTTGGCTTCCATAACCAATGACGGCGACCGTCTTCCCCTGAAGCACGCCTAGATTTGCATCTTTATCGTAGAATAATTTTACTGCCATTGCGAATAATTCCTCCTTGAGAAAATGAAAGTTATATTGAAGGACTCTCGTAAGAGTCGATTTCAAACCGTTGTTCTTTACTTGCTCGCCCCGCGCGTCATCGCGGTTACGCCTGTGCGCGTAATTTGCTGAATGCCATATGGTTTTAACAATTCGATCATGGCGTCAATCTTCGCGGTGTCACCGACCGTCTGCACAATGACTGTGGTCGGTGAGATGTCCACAATGCTCGCGCGGAATGTGTCAACAACGCCTAAAATTTCTGGGCGCATGCTCGGTTCTGCGTTTACTTTGATGAGCGCAAGTTCGCGAGACACCATGGCGTTGGCGCTTAAATCAACCACTTTAATGACATCGATGAGCTTGTACAATTGTTTTTGGACTTGTTCTAGTGTTGCATTATCTCCCGATGTCACAATGATCATCCGCGACAGTCCAGGTTCTTCAGAAGAACCGACGGTGATGCTCTCAATATTGAACCCTCGACGTCCGAATAATCCAGAGACACGTTGGAGCACACCTGGTTGGTCATTCACGAGGACAGAAATGGCATGTTTTTGCGAGCTCATTGTGCGTCCCCCATTATCATTTGATCAATGGCTGTTCCGGCTTGCACCATGGGATACACATTCTCATCGCGGCGAACGACGAACTCCACGAGAACAGGACCCGCGGTTTGAAGCGCTTCTTCCCATACTTTATGCGCATCCGCTTTGTTATCCGCGCGCAAACCCTTCACGCCATAGGCTTCCGCCAACTTAACGAAATCTGGACTACCCGCGAGATCGATGTGGCTGTATCGTTCACCGTGAATGATTTCTTGCCATTGCCGAACCATACCAAGGACGTGATTGTTAATGACCACAATCTTCACTGGGATTTGATGGATCGCACAGACGGCAAGCTCCTGCGCACACATCTGCATGCCCCCATCGCCATTGATCGACACCACCACGGCTTGTGGATGAGCTACTTGTACACCGATCGCAGACGGGAACCCAAAACCCATTGTGCCAAGACCCCCAGAGGAGATCCACCGTCGCGGGTGATTGAACCGATAATATTGCGCTGCCCACATCTGGTGCTGACCGACGTCCGTGGTCACATAAGCATCGCCGCCTGTCGTGGTGTTGATGAGTTCAACAACCCACTGTGGCTTCAGCTCTTTGTCGGAGTCTATATAACTTAACGGATATTGTTCTTTCCATTGCAGAATTTGCTGAATCCATGCTTCGGATTTCGCTTTCTTCGCTTTCTTGTTCGCAAGCTCTAGCACCATCAACACGTCACCGACGCAAGGAATGGCTGTGGGCACGTTCTTCCCAATTTCGGCTGGATCAACATCGATGTGCGCGATCTTCGCTTTCGGCGCAAACGCGGACACTTTCATCGTCACACGGTCATCAAAACGGGCGCCAATCCCGATCAACAAATCGCAATTTTGCAACGCATTGTTCGCCGTCCATGTACCGTGCATCCCGGGCATACCCATCCATAGTTCATGCGCGCTTGGGAAACCGCCCAGACCTAGCAACGTCGTGGTCACAGGGATTCTCGTCTTGTTCACAAACTCTAGAAGCTCCTCATGCGCCCCTGCATAAACGACGCCCCCTCCAGCCAGAATGACCGGACGCTCGGCTTCTTCGATCGCCTGCAGCAACTTGTTGACTTGCCCCTTATTGGGCATCACCGTCGGATGATAACCGCGTATATTCACTTCATCTGGATAATGGAACGCTGTAGTGAGGGCCGAAACGTCTTTGGGAATATCGACCAATACGGGGCCCTTACGACCTGTATTCGCGATATGGAACGCTTCGCGAATCGTTCTCGCCAAATCCCGCACATCCCGGACGAGGTAACTGTGCTTTGTAATGGGCATCGTAATGCCTGTGATGTCCGCTTCTTGGAATGCATCCGTACCGATCATCGATGTCGCCACATTGCCTGTAATCACCACAAGCGGCACAGAATCCATGAATGCAGTGGCAATGCCCGTCACGAGATTGGTGGCACCAGGTCCAGACGTCGCAATGCAGACGCCAACTTTGCCGGTCGAGCGCGCATACCCATCAGCGGCATGAATGGCTCCCTGCTCGTGGCGGGTCAACAAATGTGTAAAGTCGGGGTTTTGAGACATGGCATCATAAATATAAAGCACAGCACCGCCCGGATAACCGAAGACGCACTCTACACCTTCGAGCAACAACGAGCGAAGTAAAATTTCAGAACCCGAGACGACATCGGGCTGCATCAGACGATTGCGCAGTTCTTGACTATCCAGCTTTGCAACATCAAGTTGTTGAACGCTCACAAGAGACCCTCCATTCATAATCAATTACCGTTTGACTGACGAACGGGTTAAAAATATAAAAACCCTCTCATCTCACGAACACCATCATATGGTGTTGCTATGGGACGAAAGGGTTGTTTTCGCGGTACCACCCAAAATTTATCGGCATCTTACGACGACGATCTCAATCAGATGTGAAATGTTCTCATCTGAAGCACAGTAACGTGTGCAATTCCGATTTTTCCTACTAAGCATAAGATTGATATAACAATCTGCTACGCTTTTCAGAAAAACAGCTCCGAGGTGAGCTCGCATAAACGGGAGTTATGGCGCAAGTTTCAGCAAGTCCTGCGCTCTCTGGACACAAGAGCCCGTAAAGCTTCGTCCTCTTCTTAGCCGATAAACATATGTTTAAAGTATATTATATGTTTGTGTAACATATGCGTCAAGGGCAATTTTAGGCGTTGATTTTCGCTTTGGCTTTGCCGGCAAGCGTGTTGAACGCGCCAATATCGTTCACCGCAAGATCCGCTAGCATCTTACGATTGACCATAATACCTGCAAGTTTAAGACCGTACATCAACCGACTATATGAAAGACCGTTCTGACGAGCAGCTGCATTGATCCGTACAATCCACAGTTTACGGAAGTTACGCTTCGTCTGGCGGCGGTCACGATAGGCGTAAAGCAATGATTTCATCACTTGCTCGTGTGCTTTCTTAAACAAACGGTGCTTGGCACCGAAATAACCTTTGGCCAATTTCAAAAATTTCTTACGTCGGCGGTTCGTGACAAACCCGCCCTTCACTCTTACCATGGCAAATTCCTCCTGGTTGCTAAGTTAGTAGTTCGTATATACAACGACTATTTTAAATTTTTCAGTTGCTGCTTCAAACGAGCGTAATCGCCCTCATACAAGAGCGGTTGGTTGGATAATACACGTTTTTGCCGAGGGCTCTTCCCGGAGAGCAAGTGATTCTTATGTGCTTTATAGCGCTTCACCTTGCCGGTACCCGTAATTTTAAAACGATCTTTTAAGCTGCTGTGCGTTTTCATCTTAGGCATATCCGATGTTCCTCCTAGTTGTCGTTAATTTACTTCGGAGCCAAAATCATAATCATGCTGCGACCTTCCAGCTTGGGCCTACGTTCTTGTATGCCGAATTCTTCCACTTCACTAGCTACACGCTCCAATACTTTCTGCCCGACACTGGCATGAGTAATCTCACGTCCACGGAAGCGAATGCTGCACTTGACTTTGTCTTCTTCTTTCAAAAATTTGACCACATTACGAAGTTTGGTTTGGAAATCATGCTCATCAATCGTTGCGCTAAAACGCACTTCCTTCAACTCAACAACTTTCTGATTTTTGCGATTTTCCTTATCTTTCTTCTGCTGCTCGTACCGGAATTTTCCGTAATCCATCACCCGGCACACCGGCGGTTTTGCCGTTGGCGCAATGTTCACCAAATCCATACTCGCTTCCACAGCGATCTGCAACGCTTCCCGTATTCCAACGATGCCAACCTGCTCACCGTTCGATCCGATCAGAC
>JBILCM010000070.1:0-11124 GCA_044353165.1 Paenibacillus sp. | reverse complement strand
CGTACCAATATTGGTGACCGATCTCGTGGACAACGACACTTTCAAGTTCAGAACCGGCTTGATCGGTATCCGCCGCCCAAGCGGTGATCAGTGTCGGGTATTCCATGCCGCCGGCTCCTCCGGCCCCCGGAGGCGGAACGACGATGGACAATGTATTGTAAGGATACGGTCCGTACCATGCACTGAATTTTTCAAGTGATTTCTTGGCGGCATACAGGTATCGATCTTTCATTGCGCGATGACGGGGGTCCAAATACAGCTTGATCTTCAAGCCAGGCACGTTGTGCGCAGCGAAAGGTTCCTCAACATACACAAAGTCAGGCGAAGCAGCCCAGGCGAAATCGTGCACATCTTCTGCGGCGTAATGGTATGTCTTCGTCCGGTTTGCCGCTTGGGCGACCGGCGGTCGCACAGGAGACCCAGTGGCCGCGACGATGTAGTCTTCAGGCACTTCGATGCTCACGTGATAGGAACCAAAATCCGCATAGAACTCGGAGTTGCCGTGATACTGATGCGCATTCCAGCCTTCATGAGCGCGGCCTCGACGTCCCGCCGGCTCATAAACGGCCACTTTCGGAAACCATTGACCTGCCATGACGAAGCGATGCTTGTACCCCATGCGCGCGTAGACTTCGGGCAGCTTAACTTCGAAGGCAACATGTAACGTCACTGTTGCATTCGGAGCTACAGCGTGATCAAGCTGCACAAGAGCCAGCGTGCGATCGTGTTTGTTCCCATCGTCTGGTTGTACGAACGTGATGCGGGACGTTAGGTCAAGACCATCGGCGGTGGTCATGGAGTGGATGTGCATCGATCCGACGCTATGTTCCGTGCGTTCATCGCTACGTAATTTACCCTTGGATTCGCGATTGAACGTCGATTTGGCGGATGTGAATGCATTCGGGTACAGGTGAAAATACATCTCTTGCACCGGCTGCTGCCCGGGATTGCGCCAAGTCAGCGTCTGTGAGCCATGAAGTGTTCGTTGTGTTGCATCCAGCGACACTTGAATATTGTAGGCCACAACATGTTGGCTTAAAGACTGCGCGGATGTGCGCCCCATCCGCAGGGGTGTGACTGAGACCGTATCAGGGGTAACCATGGGAGAAGCTAAGACAGGGATGTTCTCCTTAAGAGGGGGCTGATCCCAAATCGTCCATAATGCAAACCAACCCGCTGCAGCGAGTAGTCCGAGGCCGATGATTCGTATGCGATACAGATGATATTTCGACATGGCTTGCACCTCAAGGATCGTAATAGTGGATGTATATGTTTGTCCGTCGGGGATTATTTCGGTTACAATAAAAGAAATACCATTGGCGAAGGGTGAGCGTAGCATGGAACTCGGAGGCAAAAAAATCAACGCGTTGAACGTGGTCAGCACGAAAGAGCATAAGGGATTTGGTGCAGGCGCCATCGATTTGAACAATTTATCTTCGGTCATCATAGACGGAGATCAAGCTTATATTGATTTGGGCGCATTGCATGCGAAGAGTAAAGTGGAGCGCGGCATTAAATTTTCGATGAACAAAGAGGATGTTCCTCATGGAAGGCGTTGTTGGATTGTATGGGTGGCGGTAGATAAGAAGCTAGGCGAGAATGCCCATTACGCTGGCGCCACAGCATGTGAGATGCTAGTCGATGAGGAAGCGCGCCGGGGTTGGAAAATTCTCGCGGATCACGTGAATCGGATGGATTATGCCATGAAGCGGCGTATTTTGTTGGAGGGGTTGAACGCCGAGGAGAAAGCTGCGTTGCGGCAATGCCTGATCCAGAATAACGAGGACATGTGGAATCACTCAAGCGAAGAATTGAAACAAGCTTTGGGTTGAGGTGTGGGAAGCGGTAGACCCAAAGGCTCATTCGCGCAAATTTTCAGCGACTCTGAATTTCACGATGCGTCGAATGAGATCGTAAGGTAGCGGTTGGTCAAGCGGAAACTGCACAGAGCCTTTCGCAAACTTGTAGGCCGATAACTCATCTGCGAATGCAGTGATTCCGCTTGGAGCGGGATAAAATCCAATATGATGCCTGTACGCCGCAAAATGCACCAGGTTTCCACGCAACACGAACGTGGGCATGCGGTAACTGATCTTTTCCTCCACGGCTGGCGATGATTCCTTAATGACACCCCTTAGGGTTCGAAGGATCTCTTGGACATCCGCAGGAAATTGCTGAATGTATTCGTCGATCGTGTGGACTTTGGGCTTCATTCCGGTTACACCTTCCAGATGATATGGATCCAATGGCAGATCCTATATCCACTCTATTCGTAATGTCGTTGAACGTCAAACACCCCGATATTGGCAACGAAATTACAGATTTATTCTAAATACTCCCTAAGCACTCGAACCTATAATGATTGTATAGGTCAAGTGATCGCTGAGGGGGTTTTTGTTGTGCAATATACAGCTTTTCGAGCAGGGAAGGAAAAGGTGTCACGCATCGGGTTTGGCACGATGGGTCTAGGTGGTTTTTTCGGTACTTACACGGAGAATGATCTTATTCGATCTGTTCATCATTCGCTAGAGCAAGGCGTCAATTTTGTCGATACAGCCAGAGCGTATGGGGATGCGGAACGTATTCTTGGCAAAGCGCTCAAGACTTGGAGCGGGGAGAAACCGTTCCTGGCGACGAAGGTGCAAAGCTTGTATCCCGGCGGCGCAGGTTGGGGGACGCACGTACCGATTGAAGAGGCATTCCCGAAGGGTTGGTTGCGTGAAAGTACAGAACGTTCCTTGAAGGAACTTCAGGTTGAAGCTGTTGATCTCATTCAACTGCATCAATATTGGCCACAATGGGATGATGCAGATTATTGGTTAGAAGAATTGAATCAATTGAAGACAGAAGGCAAAGTGCGCTACATCGGCATCTCCATTCCGGATCAACGCCATGATATTGCCCTCCCGATTGTGAAGAGCGGCGTGATTGATGCCGTACAGACCGTCTGCAACATCTTCGATCCGTTAGCCTTCGATTGCTTGCTGCCGCTGTGCGAGCGGCAAGGCATTGCACTCTTGGCAAGATGCATCTTGGACGAAGGTGGATTAACAGGGTTCCTCACGCCAGAAACGAAGTTTGAAGACGGTGACTACCGGAAGTCATTCTTCGCTGTTGTACCGCGTGAGATGTACATGGAGCGAGTGGATCGTCTGCGCCAATACATTCCACAATATGCCGACAATTTAGCAGAGTTGGCCATTAAATATGTACTTTATCATCCGGGTGTGACCACTGCGCTAGTATCCATGCATGTACCGCAGTATGCAAATCAGAACATTGCTGCTCTCGATAAGTCACCGTTGCCTTCATTTGTATTTGATGAAATCTTCAAATATCACCGTTGGATACGCAATTTTTACGATAACAAGTTTTGGTCTTAATTCGATATTGCAGAGGTGAACAGACGATGACAACAAAGGCAATAAGAAGAGATTACAGCTTAACAGGTCCAGAAACTGAGCAAGCGGCACAAAGAGGGTTAGTGACCGCGCAGTGGTATAAGTCCCCGATTCCGAAAGAACGGTTAAAAGCACTCATGAAGCGAAAAGACGGACCGGCCATTCGTGATACGCTCATTTGGTTCGCTTTGTTAGGGGGATTTGGAACCCTGGGTGTGCTCACGTGGGGAACGTGGTGGGCAGTACCTGTATTTATCATTTATGGGTTGATTTATGCCACGACAGGAGATTCCCGCTGGCATGAATGTGGACACGATACCGCCTTCAAGACCGGGTGGATGAATGAGGCGGTCTATCAGATAGCTTCATTCATGGTTTTACGATCGGCAACGCCTTGGCGATGGAGCCATGCCAGACATCATAGAGACACCTACATTATAGGTCGGGATCCGGAAATTATGACGGAGCGACCGCCGATCTGGAAGATCATCTTGATGCAGATCTTTCATCTGTATGGAGGTCCTATGGAGATCAAACGATTTATTTTGCACACCTTCGGCAAAGTCGATCGTCAAGAAGGGCAATATATTCCTGCTTCGCAATATCAGAAAGTGTTCTGGGAAGCACGCGTGTATATGTTGATCTTTGTGGGCATGGTCGTATGGAGTGTGGTTTTGGGCAATATGTTGCCGCTCATGCTGGTCATTCTGCCTTCGTTCTATGGGAATTTGCTAGTTCTCTTATTTGGCATGACCCAGCATCTGGGTTTGTTCGATGATGTGTTGGATCACCGATTGAACTCACGAACGATGTACTTACATCCGGTGTTGCGCTTCTTGTATTGGAATATGAATTACCACATTGAACATCACATGTTCCCTATGGTTCCTTATCATGCCTTGCCGGCATTGCATCAAGAAATGAAGGGAGATACGCCAGAGCCAACACGAGGATTGTTCGCGGCATTGCGCGAGGTCATGATGGCCTTGTTGAAACAGGGCAAAGATCCAGGTTACACGATCATTCGACCGCTACCTGCAACAGCGCGTCCGTATATGGACGGATTGGATGAGAACCCATTTATTCGGGAAAAGATTCAAAAGGCGCTGGGATGAATGGAGCGTTGGTATGATGAACAGCAATAAACCCAAAGTACACTGGTCGGAGCTGTTGCCGTGGGAATTTGAGGTGCGACAGCAAGCATGTCCGATCGTATACATGCCTATTGGATTGTGTGAGCCGCATGGGCAAGTGAGCGCGCTGGGACTAGACACGATCAAGGCGGAATGGTTGTGTCAAGAGAGTGCGCGCCGGTGTGGCGGGATCGTGGCGCCAACGGTGGGATATACCATTCATGAATCAGGCTTTCATGCGCGTTGGCTGGAAGACGAAGTAGGGGAAGGGAAGCCTTATATGACGTCTATGCCGCCGGGCATCGTGCTTCACTATTTGCTCTACCAATTGCGCGCATTCGCCAATACGGGATTTCGCGGCGTGGTTGTGGTCTCAGGCCATAGCGGAGGCAATCAGCATGATCTGCGATTTGCAGCTGATCGGTTCTCGGCGGCTACGGGCGTGCGCGTCGTCGTGATGTCCGATCCGGAATTGGTAGCAGGTACGTTCCAAGGGGATCACGCGGGCAAGTATGAACTGTCCCAATTGTTATACCTTCGACCGGATTTGGTCGATTTCACGAGAGATATGAGCGGTTTCGCAGGCTCATCGACTCTGGGAGATGCTTCTTCACAACGACGTCTGGCACTGGGAGCCGATTATTGTGAAGCAACGGCTGCGTATGGAGAACAAATTATGCATCAAGCGCTAGATCGACTTAGCGATATCGTGATGGAGACGGCAGGTCTATTGAAGGGAGAAGCTCCATTACCCCAGATCACGTATGATCAGATAGAGAATTTGTGGTGTGACATCGTAGCTGATCGTGCAAGTTGGAAGTCCTCCTCGCCCCGGCCAGGGCAGCAACCGGTATCGCCAAACTCACAATGGAAGGAATATGAATTTGGGTGAACGATAAACTGATCAATATGAATCAACTATGCGGCATCAAGGAATACACGTTTGATAACGGACCCAGTGAAGGCGTGAAAGTGGCTGAGTTTTATAATGGATCGGGATTGACGTTCAGCGTGTTGAAAAACCGAGGGCTTGATATTGCAGACACCTTCTACAAGGGGATTGCGCTTCATTATCGTAGCTTTGGCGGGATCACGGCACCGTCTGAAAGTTATGCCAGAGGGTCCGAATTTTTGCGAGCGTTCTATGGAGGACTTCTGGTCACATGCGGGACGACCTACACCGGTCGCCCGAACGTGGACCAAGGCGAGGCGTTGGGTTTGCACGGGCGCCATTCCAACTTGCGAGCTACCGTCCATCGGGTTGAAACAGGATGGACAGAGGATACCTATGAGATGGTCATTGCCGGTGAAGTGCGTGAAGCATCCTTGTTTGGACCGAATGTGAGTCTTCGTCGACGGATCCGAACCACCTACAATGCTCCGGCGATTGAGATCACCGATGTGTTCACGAACCACCACAATCAATCGACACCGCATGCGATCTTGTACCATTTTACATTCGGGTATCCGTTGATCGATGAGGGGGCGACTCTGGTTTATCAAGCTGCATCGGTTACACCGCTCTCTGATAATGTACGTGATCATCGGATTGAGGATTTCAAACAGATCCCAGCACCGATGTCCCTTCATGATGGGGCATCGCAGGATTATCTATATTTGGATCTCAAAGCCGATCCGCAGGGGATGGTGCAGATGGGCATCATCAATCGTCGGCTTGGGTTGGGCATTAAGCTCGAATATCCGAAAGCGCAACTTCCTCGGGTGGGAAATTGGCTTCACTACGGCCATGGGGAATATGTGATGGCATTCGAACCGATGAATAGCGGGGTTGAGGGACGTGCTAAAGATCGCGAACGCGGATGGTTGGAAGAAATTCCACCGGGAGGTTCGAAGACGTATCATCTCCGATTCACCGTACTCACTTCGCATGATGAATTGGATCAATTCGAAGCGGAAACAAAGGCAAGATGATCTTCATGGCATCGAGAAGGGTTACATTACTCTGTCAGTGTCTCGTCGTGACTGGGTGCGTCAGTGAATAAGGTGGAACAGAACTGGCTCAGACTGGAGCCAGTTTTTTTCTTGAACATACGGCCGAACGTATGCACGTCGGCGTATCCGAGATAATGCGCAATTTCACTCACTGAGAGTCCTTCTTGCACCGCAAGTTCCTTCGCCTTCTCCACACGCAGATGAATTTGATATTGAATCGGTGTCATCCCAACGGTCAGCTTGAAACGCTCGATGAGATAATCTTGGCTGAGGTGGGTGATCGCTTGCAGATCGCCAATACTCAGAGGTTCACGATAATGTTCAGCAATGTATTTCTTGGCAAGTGCCATCTTCGCGGTGGTCGCGGTTTGGATGAGGTCGGACTCGACCTCGTTACGGCCGAATTGACCCGCATTCCGATTTAGATCTGCGAGAACTTCTAGTAATAAGGCTTGCGAACGCAACTTATGATCCAAACCGGGTTGTTGATACTGCACGACCAACTGGGTTAGTTTTCGTTCGACTTCGGTGTTGTGGTAGTTGCCCATATGGTGAGCACTCGTTAGCAGCACATCGATCGGGAACGGCTGTGTGCCAAAATGGAATACAATCGACAAGCACACATAAGGCTCGCCCTTGACCGTGTGGACGGCATGATGCTCGCCGGGCCGATGAAAAACCAAATCCCCGGTTTTGGTCACATACAGTCGATCGCCAATACGGTATTCGGCAACCCCGTTGACGACGTACTGGAGCTGGTATTGATGCAGGATGCGGCTGCGTATACCCCAACTGGATGGGGCATGGAACAGATGAGCTAGCGTAATATATGGCGGGAAGAACGTATCTTGCAGTTGCTCGATCGTCTCTATTGGGCTCTGTGAAAATAGCGGCTTGCTGCTCTTCCCCATGATATTCACCTCAACACTAGCATAATAGATGACCCCGATATCGGCAACGAAAACTATATGCGATGATGATCACGTCTGTAGAGCAAGCGATATTGATGTGGACTGATCCCTTGTTTGCGCTTGAACATCTGGCAGAAGTAGGAGGCGTTCGTCAAGCCAACCTCACTGGCGATGTGCGGGATGGTCTTGTGCGTCGTCATTAAGAGGTGACACGCTTGGCGCAGGCGCTGTGCCATCACATAATCCGTGATGGTGTTGCCTGTCACATCGCGGAACAGATGGGATAAATAATTGGCGGTCAGATGCAGATCCTCTGCCATCTGCTTCATGTGAAATTCTTCAGCATAATGTGTGTCTACCCACAACATCATCTGCTGCACAACATCAGGGCGTGGGTTGCCAACACGTGTCACTTTCTCCTTGGAGATGACCCACTTCGCTCGGATGAGTCTTAATAGGGTGAGTAACAATTGGATATATTCTTCTTGTTGTTCAGGAAGACTTAACGAGGGCATCAACCGTGCGCTGTGTTCCATATGGTGAATCATGAAATCTGCTTCGTTCCAGCCGGACAACAACGGCACAAATTGATGGGGGTCGAGCAATTCATAGAGAAAGCTTCGTAATCCTGGGAATGCTGCCTGGGTTGTCTCCAACCACTCCGGTTCAAAAGTGAGCACTGTTCGAACAAAAGGTTGTTGTTCTGTGACTTCCATCCGCACCCGATGCAACTGAAAAGGTTGAAAGAACAACAACGTCCCCGGCACCACTTCGTAATGTTTCCCTTCGATCCATAAATCCCCCACACCTTCGTGAACATAACAAAACTCAGCTTCGCGGTGGGCATGGAACGTTTCTTTGTAATGACCTATTGTCGTATTGCGATAATGATACACGTAAGAAGTACGATAATGGATCATCTTAGATCTCTCCTTATTTTCACCGTACAAACACATTATAACAACATTTTTGCACAGAAGAACAATCCTTTTCGAATGAATCAGACCCTATAATGAGAAATGAAAATAACTACAACGAAGGGGTGCCCACGATGAAACTGACGGTGGAGCAAGTGAAACAATATCGCGAAGATGGCTTTATTATTCTGGATGGCGTGTTCGGGGACAAAGATTTACAACCCGTCATCGATGCGATCAATGGATTTATCGATGAGCGAGCACGAAAATTACAAGCCGAGGGCAAAATAACCGAGTTGCATGAGCATGAGCCGTTCGAGCGACGTTATGCCTTGTTATATGAACAAAGTAAAGAAATTGGCGCAAAGATGGACATTATGCAGTGGCGTTCTAAAGCGTTATTCGACTTCTTGCACAATGATGCACTGCTTGATGTAGCCGAAAGTTTATTAAGTAGCGAAATCACGTGCAATCCCATTCAACATCTGCGGGGGAAAGTGCCAGAGGCATCACTGCGAGGAGAATTCAATCCATACCAGAACGTGCCATGGCATCAAGATGCGGGTGTTACACTGGAAGAAGCCGATGATTCAGAGATCATCACATTCTGGTTACCGCTCGTGGATGCGGTCCGTGCGACGGGTTGCATGGAACTGATGTCGAATGTATTTCGTGAGGGGCTTCTTGAACATCAAGCAGAGGGAGGAACGACGATTGTACCCGCACAGCTTCCGAATGTCGAACCGGTGTTGGGTGAATGTTACAAGGGTGGATTGATTGTGATGAACAAATACACGCCGCACCGTGGAACACCGAATGTATCGAACGTTGTGCGGTGGACTTTGGATCTGCGATACCAACGGACGGGAGAACCAACAGGAAGGCCGTTCCACCCCGAATTCCCGGTACGCAGTGCGAAGTCTCCGGAAAGCGTGACTCGCGATTATGACACTTGGTGTCGCCGCTGGGAAGAAGCGTTGGTCGGAAGTGCAGGCAAGAAACTCCATCGTGTGAAATAGAGGAAAATGAATCATTCACAACCCGCGGTGTTTATCCCTGAATTGTTTGGGGGTAAACCCCGTTTTCTTTGGGTTATTGCTCCAATATAGCTTGAATTGCTGGTTTTAATCGGGGAAGCTCTTTCTCAACAACCCCCCAAACTGTATGTAGATCTACCCCAAAATATTCATGGATTAATATATCTCTTAGGCCTGCCATTTCCCGCCAAGGGATATCTTGATGTTGCGCACGTATCGTACTGGAAAGATTTTTAACTGCTTCCCCTATAATTTCAAGATTACGAATGACAGCATCTTGAATTAATCTTGAATTGAAAAACTCGTCCTTCCCAACCGTAACGAACGATGCAATATAGTCTATACTCTCTAGAATGTGTTCGAGATATACTTTGTCGTCCCTCATAATTGTATTGCCTTATCGATGATCTCGGTCTTTAAGGATTTATGAACAGCTCGATCTGAGATCACGTCAACTTCACGTCCTAATAAATGCTCAACGGAGTATTTAAAACGGATGACATCAAATAATGTACGATCTTCATCAACTTCAATTAATAAATCAATATCGCTATCTGTACCATCCTCATTTCGAATGACAGACCCGAATATGCGAATGTTTGAGATGCCATTTTCTTCACCGATAAGTTTTATTTTTTGTTTGTAATGATTCAACAGTTCCATTCCTGACATGATCATCACCTCATACCTAGTATATCATTTTCGGTTTGTTGAAAACATATACCGACTTGTATTTCACTCACAACCCGCGGTGTTTATCCCTGAATTGTTTAGGGGTAAACCCCGTTTTCTTTTTGAACAGTCTTGCGAAATAATTGCTATCATCAAATCCAAGCGACAACGCAATTTCAGAAATCCGATCATCAGTATGCTGCAACAGTTTCTTGCCTTGGTCCAGCTTGGAATCTTGCATATAACGTATGGGAGACAATCCTGTGTGACGGTAAAATAACCTCCGCAGATGAGGCTCGCTGACGTCAACGAGTGTACACATCTGTTCTACACTTTTCATCTGAGCGGGATGGTTTGCTAAGTATTCACTGATGGCTTGAATTCGCGGATCAAGGGTTCCATGTTGCAAGTGGACGGGAAGATCGGTAGACAAGAGGTGGTTCATCAACTCTCCGAACAGGAGCAGCAGGTGTCCTTGCAATAGGAGTTGTTGCGCAGGAGGGGCGGTATCGGCAATAGTAAGCATTGCTTTCATGTATGGAGGGACGAGGGATTGCTCAGGTAAAGCGTAAGGAAGAGGCATCGTGATGAACTCAGCCCAACTCCTTGAACGAACATACCGGATAGCCGCATGGAAATTAATACTGATTACACGCAATTCATCTGAAATCGCACGTGAGGAAACGAAGGACCCTGCAGGAATGCAGATGAGATCCCCTGTTGTACCCGTGAAAGCCTTACCGCGAACTCTACCACTCATCTTTCCCTGTTCAATATACCAGAAGACCGAAGCTTCAATCTTCCGTTCCCGAATGTGCCATGTATAGTCGAGATTGTAATGTTTGATTGAAAAATATTGGATATCTAACGATTCGATGATGATATTCATTGTATCAAATCCCTCCTTTTGAAGCGATTGTAGCATGATGTATTGATTTGTGCGATGGCATGTATTTATGTATGTTTTCAGATGATTTCATAAGATTGATTTGTGCTAGTAATGATTGGTTTGCCTTATACACGCTTATGCAGACATGGGTTACGATGATATCGAAAGTTGATAAGTGAAGGAGAGAGCAGACGATGATTACAGCAGGGAC
>JBILCM010000069.1:0-11143 GCA_044353165.1 Paenibacillus sp. | reverse complement strand
ATGGTGTTGGCTACAGGGTTCTTCATTCTGACCATTGTGGTTGGTTACGTCGTAGGTTCATGAGCATCGAAACCAGAGCGACGAGAACATACAGCAGGTGACTTCGGCCGCCTGCTGTTTTTGTTTTTCCGCATTGGGATACACTAGGTACGAATGAAAATGAGGTGAGTGAATCATGTTGACGATCGATAAACAACAATTGTTGGCATATATGCGTGAAGAGGCTTATAAGCCGATGACGGTGCAAGAGTTGGAAAGTCATTATGCGGTTGCAGGTGCGGAAGCGTTCAAGGCACTCGTCAAGATGCTTAATGAGATGGAGCATGAAGGGGACATTGTGCGTACTCGGACGAACCGCTATGGCGTACCGGAGCGGATGAACTTGATTCGCGGCCGATTGCAAGCGCATGCGAAGGGGTTTGGGTTCTTGATCCCGGAGGATCGAGAGCACGCGGATATTTATATTCATGCGAATGATCTGAAGGGCGCCATGCACGGCGATACGATTCTCGGCCGTGTGACCGGACGGAGCGGGCCTGGCGGCACGCGGCTCGAAGGTGAAGTCGCGCGTATCGTGAAGCGGGCGCATAAGCAGTTGGTGGGGACGATCGAGAACCATGAGTCCTATGCGTTCGTCATCCCGGATGATAAGCGGATTCAGAAAGATATCTTCGTCCCGCAGGACAAGATCAAGGGAGCGGTCACCGGCCAGAAAGTGGTGGTGACGCTAGTAACATATCCCGATGGGCGCGCAGCGGCGGAGGGGGAAGTGACCGAAATTCTCGGGCACAAGGACGATCCCGGCGTCGATATTCTCGCAATTATCCGCAAGTTCGGCTTGCCCGAGGCGTTCCCGGAGGAGGTCATGGCGGAGGCGGAAGCTGCGCCTGACACCATTCGCGAAGAAGAGTTGGCCGGTCGACGCGACCTGCGTGACAAGCGGATTGTGACGATCGACGGGGAAGATGCGAAGGATCTGGATGATGCTGTCCATGTGGAGCAACTCTCGAATGGGAATTATCGACTCGGTGTGCATATCGCCGATGTCGGGTATTACGTGCGGGAAGGTTCCGCGCTCGATCGAGAAGCGTACCAACGCGGTACGTCGGTCTATTTGGTGGATCGGGTGATCCCGATGTTGCCGCATCGGCTCTCGAACGGCATCTGCTCCTTGAACCCGCAAGTGGATCGATTGACGATGTCGTGTGAGATGGAGATTGATTCGACCGGGCGCATGGTAAAGCACGAAATTTTTCAATCGGTCATTCGCACGGTGGAGCGCATGACGTACACGAATGTGCGTATTCTGGTGGAGCATGACGGCAAGCCTGCGCCGCTGATGGATTCGGCTGAAGCTGACACGGAACAATCTGCCGTGACGGATCAGGCGGCTGTATTCGAGCGGTACGCCGCGCTCATCCCGGACTTCTTGCAGATGAAGGCGCTAGCACTCATTCTGCGGGAGAAGCGGATGCGCCGCGGCGCGATCGACTTCGATTTCACCGAATCGAAGGTGTTGGTCGATGCGGAGGGGAAACCTACCGCGATTGTGAAACGACCACGCTCGATCGCCGAGATGATCATCGAAGAGTTCATGCTGGCGGCGAACGAGACGGTGGCGGAACATTTTCACTGGTTGAAAGTGCCTTTCTTGTATCGTATTCATGAGGATCCGGATCAAGAGAAATTGCTGCATTTTATGCAGTTCATCACGAATTTCGGTTATGTGATCCGGGGCAAGGGCAATTCGGTGCACCCGCGCGCGCTGCAGACGTTGCTTGAGGAAATAAAAGGCACGAAGGAAGAGACGGTCATCTCCACGGTGATGCTGCGGTCGATGAAGCAGGCTAAGTATGATGCGGTACCACTCGGGCACTTCGGGTTGGCGGCGGAGTATTACTCGCATTTCACCTCGCCGATTCGGCGGTACCCGGATTTGATCATTCATCGGGTCATTCGCGAAGTGCTCATCAATCAAGGGGCGTTGCCGGATCATCGGATGGAATATTTGGCTGGCCGGATGCCGGACATCGCGCAGCAATCTTCGGATCGGGAGCGACTCGCGGTCGATGCGGAGCGGGAGACAGACGCGCTGAAGAAGGCCGAGTTCATGCTGGACAAGATCGGAGAAGAGTTCGATGGAATTATTTCGTCCGTGACATCTTTCGGCATGTTCGTGGAGCTTGAGAATACCGTTGAAGGCTTGATCCGGCTCAGTGACTTGGCGGATGATTACTACCATTATCATGAGATGCAGCTCGCGCTGATCGGGGAGCGGACGTCACGCATGTTCCGCATCGGCGATGAGATTCGTGTGCGTGTTGCTCGCGTCAATCTCGATGAGCGTACGATCGACTTCGGGCTTGTGAATACGAAGACGCGCCCCGGTGAGAGACCCAGGGATCGCGGACCGCTGAGCCAGGCGAAGAAGCCCAATCGGAAGAAACGCAGACAAGAGGAGTTCAAGCCTCGCACAGCTGGGGCGAAAGGTAAAACTTCAACGTCAGTGGCGAAAGGGGCCGGGGAATCTGGTACCACAGCTGCAGGCCGTTCATCCGGACGCACAGCAGGGCGTGCCACGGAGCGAACTCCATCCCTTGCCATGGCCAACACGGAAGTTTCTGGCGAACTGACGCCCGCCCCTGCACGCCGTGAAGTGTTCGGAACGAACAAACGTCATCATAAGAAGCGTCGCAAATAAACGGGTTCCCGAACCCGGGTGTTCCGGCAAAAAAGCATTGATTTCATCCACCGCTGTTGGTATGATGGTATTCCACCAGATGCGGTGAACGTTGTTGCAAGGATGTGGCAAGCGTGGCAAAGAAGAGCGATGGCAAGCAATTGGCCCAGAATCGTAAGGCGTCGCATGATTATTATATTGAAGATACTTACGAGGCGGGTCTTGTGCTTAGCGGCACCGAGATCAAGTCATTGCGAACAGGGAAAGCCAACATCTCTGACAGCTTCGCGACGATCCGCAACGGTGAGGCGTTCATCCACAACATGCACATCTCACCGTTCGAGCAAGGCAATCGCTACAACCCGACCGACCCGACGCGTGCGCGCAAGCTGCTCATGCACAAGAAAGAGATTACGAAGTTGTTGGGATTGTCGAAGCAAGAAGGGTATACGATTGTACCGCTGAAGGTGTATATCAAGAACGGCTTTGCCAAGATGTTGATCGGTCTGGCCAAGGGGAAGAAAAATTATGACAAGCGCGAATCGGCAGCCAAGAAAGACGCTGAGCGCGACATGCAGCGGGCAATGAAGGAACGACAGAAAGTGGCACGCTAGGCGATGATGGCATCACCCCTTCTGATTCCGTGCAAGTCCCACTGCTCTCCATAGGCTTGAGCAGCGGTTCATGATATAATGAGTTGGCACCATTCTTACTGCGGGGGCGTTCTTGGATTCGACGGGGATAGTTCGAGCATGAGCTGCGGGTAGCGGGGTTGCGACCGCTTCATCAACGCGAAAGCCATAATAAATGGCAAAGCACAACCTTCTTACGCTTTAGCAGCTTAATAACCTGCTTGCGTGCTTCTACCTAGCATCGCCCATGTGCTAGGATAGGGGCTCAACCTTAGTGGGATACGCCGTGAGGTCTCCGCCTGGGGTCTCACGGAAGAAGACAATCGGGCTGATCCAGCGCGAAGCCGGTTCCGGGGCGTCGACTGGATGACATCAAAACCGCGACTACACCCGTAGACGCTTGTGTGGCGTTATCTTCGGACAGGGGTTCGACTCCCCTCGCCTCCACCATGTAAATCCACAACCGCATGAGGTTGTGGATTTTTGCTTTTCATCGACATTTAGCTGCAGGATAAGCTCTACATGCTCTTAATACAAGATCATCTTCTCTACATAGTTCGTTCAAATATAAGCAGGGAAAGGTTGTATTCTATCGAATTTAATCAATACAAATAACTCAATTTAAATATCTACATTAAGGAGTTTACATAATGCACATCTACATGGATGACTCAGGGAATATTCAAGGTCAAGGAAAGGTATATGTTTGGGCTGGTATTTCTCTGTATAATCAAGATAAAAGTTTAGCCAGTGCACTAGATTCGATTTTCAGTGGGTTTAGCAACTCCCCTGGTTACAGTGAGAAAAAAGGGAAAGATGCCACGTTTCAGGAGATGGAAGCTGTTTTTCATTGCCTCGTAGGATTCTCCACGGTTAGAATTTCTTATTTAGTAGTTGACAAAAGTTTGGTGACTAGTAATCAGAAAACATTTGTAAAAGGGGCTGTTTCTAAAGGAAAAGAGCAAAGTGAGAATTACTTTCTGAGTAAAGTGGTAAAGCGCCTTTCAATTCCATATGATGCTAGCGATAAGCATGTTAACTTGATAATCGATGGATCTCCTAGTCGTGTTGACTCCGTGAGTCGGTTGCACGAATATCTTTCTGTACGTATTAATTATCCTGAATGGAATACCAGTTACAGTTGGAACAATTTCAAAATTGTGTATGATCCAAATGTAAATAATCGATTGTTGCAAGCCGTTGACTTTGTTGCAAATTTATTTCTTGAGTATTATAAACTTATGGAGTTTGCTCATAAAAAGAATCCGATTGAAGTGAGGAAGTACAGTGCGCTCTATTCAATCTTAAAGCCTAAAATAACGCATCGACTATATAGAATGACTGGTGTTAGCGTTCTATAATCTATTGATAAGATCGTTGTTTTGGAGTATAATAAACAATGTAGACACATAATATATTAATGCAGACATGTCGGAGAGAAGTGGAGCACGAAGTGCTACTTGCCTTGGCCTTCCTCTGAATGGCTGCGACGTGTCAGTTTATTTTATGCAACACCAGCACTGAGCAGGTCAAACATGTTGAGATGAAGTGGAGCACGAAGTGCTACTTGCCGAGAGGCCTTGTCTCAAATGTTGTTCTGCTCAGTGTTCGTTTTTTCAGGATCTCCTTTTTGTGGGCTTACCTAGATGATATCAAAACCGCGACTACACCCGTAGACGCTTGTGTGGCGTTATCTTCGGACAGGGGTTCGACTCCCCTCGCCTCCATACCATTACGTTGTAGAACCCGACCTCCCGAGGTCGGGTTTTTGCTATGCAAGAGTTGAATGTACAGTTATAATGTTAGTACGTATTAACGTTAGTATTTATTGATGTATTCACAGTTGTAAGTTGATCATACTATAGGAGGAGATAACAAGTGGATGGTGTGGTCAAAGTGAAAGAAAAAAAGCAGGAAAAGCGGTACACTCGCAAAATTGGTCGTATGGGTAACAGTCTAGGCGTGAGCTTACCTAAAGAACTTGCGGAGAAACTCAGCGTGAGCCCAGGAGAAGAGCTTGAGTTCATTGAGAATCAGCACGGCGATATTCTGATAAGGAAACTTCGGCAAAACAAGCTGCCCGAGAATGTGCGTCCTGAGGTTTTAGAGGCTTTCTATGACGTCTTTCAGGAGGACGAGGGCATTCTTGATGATCTGAGGGATCGCTAACGATGATAATATTTCTGACCAAAGAAGAGGTAATTGCGGCGCATTACTTTATGATGAAGAGAATGAACGATGCACAGCAGGCAGGTGTGAAAGACCACTCATTGTTGGACTCTGCAATCCATAGGCCGCAGCAATCATTGTTTGGGGAGGATGCCTATCCGAACGTGTTTGATAAGGCTACCGCATTACTGGAATCTTTAGTAAAGAATCATTGCTTTCATAATGGGAATAAGAGAACCGCTTATCTGGTTACGAAATCGTTCTTACGGATAAATGGTTATCAATTAACGATGGAGCGGGAATTTGCCGTTGAGTTTATCGTTGATATTGCCAGAGGGGTGCTTTCATTCGATGAAATTAAACGGGTTCTTGCAAGATATTCCTTAGAATAGAGGAGAAGGCGCTTGCTTGAGGGACAACAAAACCGCGACTACAAACGTAGAAGTACAAGTTGCGTTATCTTCGGACAGGAATTCGACTCTCCTAACCTGACTTCCGAGGTATTATACAAGCTTAATTAGTATAATGCAGTGTATGGAGGTGTGTAGCACATTGAACAAACATGATAAATAGGAGCATTGGGCGGATATCGATCAATATGACTTAGATACGGCTGATGCAATGTTAAAATCAGGAAGGTATCTCTATGTTGCGTTTATGTGCCAACAAGCCATCGAGAAACTGGTTAAAGGTCTTTATGTGTGGTTTTTGGATCAAGAGCCGCCTCGAACGCATAATATCTATACGATTTTTATGACGGTTTTTGAGAATAACGATCGGGTATGAGAACGAGAATCTCAATATGCACCTTTTTTTGCTGAGTTACTCGCTTATTATATTTCAGAGCGGTACCCATCCTACAGATAAAAACTTTCGGTCGCAGTATCCAAAGAAAAAGCGAACGAAATATTGCAAACAGCGAGGGAGGTGTTCGTATGGCTCCAATCTCTCAAGATGTAACAAACGTTATCCACGCATTCGTTAATAAAATTGGTAAACAAATTCCGATCAAAAAAGTAGTCCTGTTCGGATCCTACGCTCAAGGGAACAGCAATCCTACCAGCGATGTCGATCTAGCTATCTTTTCGGAGTACTTCGAAGGGAAAACCCGAGTAGAAGGAATTACTTTTCTGCTGATGCATGCGATGGAGTATAAAATAGACTTAGAGCCAGTTGCTTTCACTGACAAAGAATACGATGAGCGATTAGGCATTGTGGCGGAGATTATTAATACGGGTATTGAGATACCGATACAGGTTAGCTGAGAAACTGAATGTCGTGCAGGGTGATGAGATCGAATTTCATGAGAATGACCGTGGTGAAATTCAAATTCCGAACAACATTAGGCAGGAAGTGCTTGAAGCATTCTTTGCTGTATTTGAACATCGATGACATGACGACCTACTCTGAACGACATAGAGCAAGCAGGCGTGAAAGATCACGGTTTACTCGAATCCGCAGTATATCGACCTGAGCAAAGTCTCTTTGGAGCGGATGCTAATCTTTCTTGTTACTCAATGGTTACTCAGTGCACATGGATTGCGAAAATGCGGTCGAGTTTATAGTTGATATTGCTCAAGGCACCTATTCTCTGCAAGAAATCAGTCATACGCTGAGTGAGTATTCCAGAGAAAGATGATAAGGTCCATTTAACGAACAATTAGATCGATACAGGTGGCATATCATGTTCGAACCATCCCTATATTTCGTGGGTTACACCCCGCTTGCGGTAGGCTGATGGTGTGAACCCTTCCCGATGGCGGAACAAACGAATGAAATAACTTTGATCGTCATAACCCAATCGGTCTGCAACATCGGCTAAGGAAAGGCTTCGATCCATGAGTAATTCCTTCGCGCGATCCATGCGCACCTGTAGCCGATATTGATTAGGCGACATACACATTGTTTGGCGGAACAACGATCGAAGATGCCCCTCGCTGAGCGCGACGTGCTTGGCAATTTCTTGTACTTTCACATCTTCATGATAGCGGCTTTGTATGTATGCGCATGCTTCCCGAATTCGCTCATCGACTTCTGGATTCGGATTGGACATGAAGGGGGATGCGAGCCGTGTTGCGCAAGATAGCCACTGCTTGACTCGGCCTTCCCAGTATAAATTAAATGCTGCCTGTTCGGCAGTGTTCTGCCACTGCGGTTCCTTTGTTGCATAAACATTGGCTAGTTGCCGCCATATCTGTAGAAATTCAATTTGAACAACGCTATCATCAGGGGTCATTGTAAGAGGGATGCCGTATCGAACAATCCAGTCAACGCCGCTGTTCAAGGCACGAATGCCCATTGATAAATATTGGATTGGGGCGTGCGGTCCTGCGTGATAGGTAGAGACGGAGGTTTCGTTCGGCAAAGCGATGAATTGGCCTGGTCGTATGGGAACACGAAGCCCTCTTGCTTCGAGGATACGTTCTCCCCCAAGAATATACCAGAACGTTGTGGCTGGAACGCGGTAGTTCGTAAAATTCCAATCAGCCTCACGCTGCCAATCAAAGGCGAAGTGGAAGGTGATGTCGAACGCTCGCACCGAGGATGAGTGCCATCGATAATCCATGAGTTGCCTCCGTCTTCATTTTGTCCTATTATATCGTTGAATTCCCCCTAATAAAATCCCAATTTAGTCATTATACTTTAGCTAAACAAGGGGATAAGGAGTGGAGATATGAGAAGAAACACGGGACAGCAACCGAATGTCATCGTATTTTTTACCGATCAACAGCGTGCGGATACTACAGGGATACACGGGAATCCTCTGGGGTTGACACCAAATTTCGACCGGATGGCGCGGGAAGGAACGAACGTATTCCACAGCTACACCTGCCAGCCCGTATGTGGTCCGGCTCGTTCTTGCCTTCAGACAGGTCGTTATGCGACGGAAACGGGCTGTTATAAGAATGGAATTCCGCTTCCACACCAAGAACGAACATTGGCACATTACTTCAAGGAGTTTGGATACCACACAGGTTATATCGGGAAGTGGCATCTTTCGAAACAGGAACCCGTACCCCAAGAGGATCGAGGCGGTTATGAGTATTGGTTAGCGGCAAATCTGCTTGAATTCTCCTCTGACGCTTACAGCACTGTCGTATATGACAACGAGGGTAAGGAAGTTAAGCTGCCTGGTTATCGGGTGGATGCGCTAGCCGATGCGGCGATACGTTACATTGATCAAAACAAAGATGATCCTTTCTTTTTGTTTATTTCTTTTATTGAACCACATCATCAGAATCACTTGGACAACTATCCCGCACCGGATGGATACGAAGCCATGTATACCGACCGATGGACGCCCCCGGATCTGAAGGCGCTCGGTGGGACTGCGGCTCAGCATCTTGGCGGGTATTATGGGATGGTAAAACGGTTGGATGAAGCACTAGGACGACTGATGGATGCCCTAAAGAGTCTTGATTTGACGGACAATACGATTATTCTCTATACTTCAGACCACGGTTGCCACTTCAAGACGCGCAATGGCGAATACAAGCGAAGCGCGCACGACAGTTCCATCCGAGTGCCGACAGCCCTGTACGGTCCAGGCTTTATGGAAGGCGGACAACTGCGGAAGCTTGTGAGTCTTATAGATCTCCCGCCTACGCTTCTTGACGCAGCTAGCATCCCTGTTCCTGCTTCGATGCAAGGACGATCGATCGTTCCGCTCGTCCGCAAGGAAGCCAAGGATTGGCCGGAAGAAGTTTTTATCCAAATCAGCGAATCCCAGATCGGCAGGGCAGTTCGTACATCTCGCTGGAAATATGCGGTATCTGCGCCCGGACAGAACGGATGGGGTGCACCGAGTGCCGAAGAATACATGGAGGAGGCGCTCTACGATCTGCAGGCGGACCCTTACGAGTTGGTCAATCTGGTGGGCATTGATTCGTACCGCGAGGTTGCGGAAGACTTGAAACGCAGATTAACAGCGCGTATGCAGGAAGCGGGCGAGCAAGCAGTGCCGATCCGTTCTGCGGTGCCAAGATCTAGCGAGCAACGAAGAACGACCATTGAAGAACTGCGAATCGATGGGAAAAAGGTTTCCAAAATACAACATTAACAGCGGCCCCGGATGGATACGCAAAAACCCCCACGGGGTTCTTTTTTACTCCTAACTTTACACCATTACGTAACAGTAGTATAATGAGTGCCATACGAAGTTGAGACGAGGGGGTGCAACAGATGGGACGTGAAGAATATCGCATCAGCGAGCTGGCGGAGAAGTCGGGTGTGACGCGGCGCACCATCCATTATTACATGGCGCGCGGATTGTTGCCGCCACCGGATGGCGCGGGGCTAGGCACGACGTATCGTGAGGAGCATCTTGCGCGTATTCTGCTCATTAAGCGTTGGCAAGATGCATTCTGGCCACTCGAACAGATTAAAAAACAATTAACGAGCATGACGTATGCGCAAGTGCAGGAGATGATCGGTAGAAGCGGGACAGAACCACCCCCAATTCCTAAAGATGGTAACGGATGGGGACTCCCTTCCGAGCCGGAATTACCGAACGGGACTTCCACGCCGCAGCAACAAGGAAAGCTCGGGATTGCTTATCAACGTATCACCATCGCACACGGTGTGGAAATCCACGTACCGTCGAACGATCCGAAGGCGCAACAACTTGCCAATCAATTGTATGCCTATGCTGAGAAATTATTAAAGGAGGGGTAACCCATGATCGAACATGCCGGTATTCGTGACCAACGAGCCGTGACAATCACTTGTCCGCTCAAACTTGTCGAGGTGAAGGCTCGTCTTGATGCGCATTACGCAGAAGTGGCCGTGACCCAGCAGTATATGAATGAAGGAAAGCGCACGATTGAAGCCATCTACATTTTCCCACTCCCTACAGATGCCCAAGTGACGGGATTTCATGCGAGGATCGGGGATAAAGAAATTAAAGGCGAGTTCCGTGAGAAGGAAGAGGCGCACCGCCAATATCAAGAAGCGATTAAGCATGGCGACACCGGGGTCTTGTTGGAGCACAAAGATTCGAATCAGTTTCAACTGTCCCTGGGCCATCTGCTGCCGGGCGAGCAAGCCTCCATCACCTTGACATACATCCAAGTGCTGACCGCCACCGATCAAGAATTGCGCTGGATGTTGCCGACCGTCATTGCGCCGCGGTACAAACCATCTCACCGCGTGATCGCCCCTCCTAGAGGAGGAGCCACGTATCCGCTGAAATTAGTCATCACCTTGTCCGCCTCGGCAGGCATTAAGAAAGTGTCGTCCCCAACGCATCCGATCGAAATTTCACTCGAGCGCGGCGATTGGAGAATCAATCTGTCTCGCGATGATCATGGATTGGATCGGGATTTCGTACTGACGGCCATGCTCGAAGAGGAGGATGAGAGCTCCTTCATCACGGATGGTCATCGTGGGCTCGATGCGGTGTCTCATGCGCAAATCCATATTATTCCCGACTGGAGTTACTCAGGCCCAGAAGAGATCGCGCCGCAACCGGTCGAATATACATTCCTCATCGATATTTCCGGGTCGATGAGTGGTGAGAAGCTGACGCAAGCTAAGCGGGCCGTCGCCATCGCATTGCGCAATATGGCCGAACATAGTTATTTTCAATTGATCGCTTTCGAGAGTGATGCGCACCATTTTGCACCCCAACCGGTTCGTTATTCGCAACAACAATTGGTCCTAG
>JBILCM010000068.1:0-11201 GCA_044353165.1 Paenibacillus sp. | reverse complement strand
GACAATGTCGAATGCTCCGCAATCGCATTCACCGTCAGTCGTTCATGTTCGCTGAGCAGCACAATGATATCTTGTCTTGCAGGATCGGCGAAGGCATGGAACAGCGGGATGCAATGGCGGAACGCCTCTATGGGCTGCATTGTCATGGAGATCAGTTACTCCTTATCTGAGATCGACCGGACGATACTTGTAACCCATCGGCGTGGTAAGAAACGAATGAGGTTGACCAAGAAGCGGTTTTGCGAACCGGGAATCACGATCGTTGTGCGTTGTTTAAATCCATTATAACCTACATCGACCGCTTGTTTCACGTCCATCAAGCCCATCCGAAGCAATTTCGAACCTTTCATATTCGCGCGTTCTTGGAATTTTGTGGCGGTAGGCCCTGGACAGAAAGCGGAAGCGGTGACACCGGAGCCTTGCAACTCGTTGGCCAACGCTTCAGTGAACGACAGCACATATGCTTTGGACGCATAATACACCGCCATGAGCGGTCCAGGCTGGAATGCAGCGGTAGAGGCCACATTCATAATGCCGCCGGAACGTTGCTGCAGCATAGCCGGCAAGAACAGCTTGGTAAGATCCGTTAACGCCCGGATATTCAAATCAATCATCTTCAGTTCATCTGCACGATCGGTCTGTGCGAATGGTCCATACAACCCATACCCCGCATTATTGACCAATACATCTACATGAACGCCCATTTCGCGCACGCGATCGAAGACACGTTGCGGGGCATCAACCTCACTCAAATCCACATCAATGATATGCACCGGTACACGATAATTTTGCCCTAAATCCGCTGCTACTTGTTCCAATGTTCCCTGGTGCCGCGCGATCAAAATCAACCCATAACCATCCTTAGCAAAACGATTCGCCAACGCCAATCCAATCCCGCCCGAAGCACCTGTGATCAACGCTGTTTTCATGAACATCGCTCCTATGTTGAATTAATGTTTATATGTTTAAACATATAAACGGAAACAGTGATGAAATTAACTTACGCAATTATTATTTCCGTGTCAAGTTGTACAATGAAGCGATCAGGAATAGACACCTGATCGCCCGTTTTTTAAAGTGTGAGGTTTACTTGTATTTATTGCGTGCTTCTTTGAAAATATCTTGAAGTCTTTGTATTTTTTCCGCATCGCCTTTGAACTGAACCGCTTCTGGTTCACGGAGTGGCACTTTACCGTAAAAAACGCCTTTTATGATATATACCCTAGGGTCCGTTAGGCTTTCTCTTAGGAATAATAGGTACTCTTCATTGTCATTCATCAACTGATACCCAACCGTACTATATACAAATTTCCCGTCAATCGCCGCATTCTCTTGAATCGTGATGCTGTCGCCCTTTTTTAATTCTATATCATGATTGTTCCTATTTTCTTTAGTATAGTTTCGATCGCATCGGTTTTTGTTCCTCGAATGATAATATCCGTATCACCATCGAGCTCAGAAAAATCACGATAAGTGAAGTGCTTTCCCTTTGAAACGACATATGTTGGCTCGTCCGTATTTACGGAGTTGGAATGATTATTTTCGTTCATGACCATGAAGACCATCATGATAGACAATATGGCTGAAACGAGAAGTAGAACAGTTATAGATACATATCTCAAACCTTTATTCAAGCTTCTCATGCCTCCTTGTTCGAATTAAAATGGTCTCCATGGAAAAGAAGAAGACTGTCGACAGGTAAATTGATCGACAGCCCTATTTCAATCATCGCGTTAATGTTTATACAATGTGGCGCGCCACGGGGGGACTCGAACCCCCGACGCACAGTTTAGGAAACTGTCGCTCTATCCTGCTGAGCTACGGGCGCATAATGTTTACATATGATAGCACGTTCCCAAAATGAGCGTCAACCGCCATCATGCGGGTGGGCTAGGGGTGGCTTACTGCGCAGTGCGCGGAAAAACCCGGACAACAAAGCGGAGCATTGTTCCTGCAATATACCGGATGCCACGCTCGTCCTATGATTGAAGCGATCATCTTGCAACAAATTCATTAAAGTGCCGGCACAGCCTGCCTTGGGATCGGTCGTGCCATACACCACACGACGAATGCGGGACTGCACAATTGCACCCGCACACATCGGACACGGCTCTAGCGTCACGTACAGGTCGCAATCCGTCAGACGCCAAGCTTGTAGCGTCTCACTCGCTTGCTTGATCGCGATCATCTCTGCATGCGCCGTGGGGTCATGCGTCGTCTCACGCAGATTGTGTCCGCGACCCACGATGACGCCATCTTTGACAATGACGGCCCCAATCGGCACTTCGCCGATCGCTTCGGCGGCCATCGCTTCAGCAATGGCTGCTTTCATCCACAGAACATCTAGTGTTGGCGGTTCATTCAGCATGTATTAGAGGTCCTTTCTGTATCGTCCTGTGGATAAAATATAAGAACAAGCATTCTTTGTTAACAGGTTGTTAGTGAATATGTGGATAACCGATCAAAGTATAGACTTGTTCGTATTATACTATATAATAGACAAGGATAAACTATCGCGAAGCATAAGACAGGGAGTTGTACATAGATGGCATTAAAAGCAGGGATTGTCGGCTTACCGAACGTTGGGAAATCAACATTATTCAATGCAATCACGCAAGCGGGGGCAGAATCAGCGAATTATCCGTTCTGCACGATTGATCCGAATGTAGGCGTGGTTGAAGTGCCGGACGAGCGCTTGCAGAGCCTAGCGGCCATTGTCCATCCGCAGCGGATCGTGCCCACAGCATTCGAGTTTGTGGATATTGCGGGCTTGGTCAAGGGCGCGAGCCAAGGGGAAGGGCTTGGGAACAAGTTCCTTGCGCACATACGCGAAGTGGATGCGATCGTGCATGTGGTGCGTTGTTTTGTGGATGAGAACATCACGCATGTGTCAGGCGGAGTGAATCCCATCAGCGATATTGAGACGATTAATTTGGAACTCATTCTTGCGGACTTGGAGACTGTGGAGAAACGGTTGGATCGCACGAAGAAAAATTTAAAGGGCGGCGACAAGAAGTTTGTCATTGAAGCCGCCGCGCTTGAACGCATCAAGGATGCGCTCTATGCGGACCAGCCTGCGCGCCGTGTGGAGTTGACGGATGAGGAGCGATTGTATTTGCGCGATCTGCATCTGATCACGATGAAGCCCGTGTTGTATGCGGCGAATGTGAGCGAAGCGGAAGCGGGCAATGCGGAAGGGAACCCCTATGTTGCTCGCGTAAGAGAATTTGCGGCTGCTGAAGGCGCAGAGGTCGTGCCGATCAGCGCGAAGGTGGAGTCGGAGATCGCAGAGCTTGAAGGCGAAGACAAGGAGATGTTCCTAGCAGAGCTGGGACTTGCGGAATCCGGTCTGAATCGGCTGATCCGCGCGGCATATAAGCTTCTGGGACTTTATACATATTTCACGGCGGGCGTGCAAGAAGTTCGTGCGTGGACGATTCGGCGGGGGATGAAGGCACCGCAAGCTGCGGGTGTCATTCACACCGACTTCGAACGTGGATTTATTCGCGCAGAGGTGGTCGGGTATGAAGACTTGATCACGAGCGGCTCGATGAATGCAGCGAAGGAGAAAGGGCTGCTGCGGCTTGAAGGCAAGGAATACGTGGTGGCGGACGGCGACGTGATGCATTTCCGCTTTAACGTGTAAACTCATACCACAATTTCACATGATCTTGTGATTATTTTCTGACAAACTTGCATTATTCTAAGGATGTCAGAAAGACAACACTTGATTCTAAAGGAGGCAATGAGGATGAATATTCGAGGCAAAGGTTTATTGATTGCAGTCGTAGCGCTTGCACTAGCGATTCCAAGCGTGGCGTTGGCGGCGGATGCAACCAAAACCACAACAACGAAAGATGCAGCCACGGTGAAAGCGGAAGGCATGGGCAAGCACGGTCACGGCAAAATGCATGGCAAAATGCACGGTAAAGGGCACGGCCCTATGGGCGGACCTGGCAAGGGTCATGGCAAAGGCGTCATGCTCGGTGCACCTGCTCACATGGAGCAATACATCAGTTTGTTGACAGCGAAGTATGCCGCGAATTTGACAGCAGATTGGGAGAAGGCGTTCGCAGAACGGGCCGCGTTGGCGAAAGAATTCGAAGCGCTCAAAGCTAATGGCAAGCCTCCAGCGAAACCAGCTACACCGCCAAGCGACAAACTGACGCCAGAGCAGCATAAAGCACAGCATGAAGCGAAGCGTGCGTTGCATGAAGCGTTCCAGACGGCAGTCACCAATAAAGATGCCGTAGCGATCAAAACCAGCTTGACGAACTTGCTCGCAGATTTCAAAGCCGAAACAGCCCAAATGAAAGAGCGTCTTGCAGTAATAAAATCAGCAAAATAATCGTTATCGCATAGACTTACCAAGAAGGAGGACGTGTCCAGGGACATGTCCTTCTTCCAGATCAAGGGGTGCCGGGGATGACTTATCGCGTGTTTCTGGTGGAGGACGAGCCCAATTTGAATCGGTTGCTCGCAACATATTTGGAGAAAGAAGGATGGGCGGTCACCGCATTCGAGCGTGGGGAACCTGCACGAGATGCGATCCATCAGCGGCCTGATTTGTGGATCCTAGATATCATGTTGCCGGATGTGGACGGGTTTGAGTTGATTCGGGAAATCAAGGTCCATGATGCCACCGTGCCTGTGATCTTCATCTCGGCGCGGGATGAAGACCTTGATCGAATTGTGGGGCTAGAGATGGGCAGCGACGATTACTTGTCGAAGCCGTTCTTGCCGCGGGAGCTGATGATTCGTGCGAAGAAAATACTTAGCCGCGTCTACGGAGGAACCAGACAGGATGCCGGGATGACGAGTAACGGGGGCGGTGCGACGCAGACGGGGACCCCGGTGATGAGTGCCACGGCAGCACATCGCTACGCAGGACCGTATTGCATTGCAGTAGAGCAACGTTCCGTCTGGCTCGCAGAGGAGCGGATCGATCTCACCTCGAAGGAGTTTGAATTGGTTTGTTTTTTTACTGAGCGTGCGGGCCTCGCGTTCTCACGAGAACAGCTGTTAACCTCTGTGTGGGGGGACGATTATTTTGGCAGCGACCGTGTTGTGGATGATCTTATTCGCCGCATTCGAAAGAAGATGCCCGACTTCCCGCTTGAGACCATCTATGGTTTTGGCTACAGGCTGGTGAAATCGTCATGAAACGTTGGCCATTATGGGTACAAATCTGGGGTGCATTCGTCGGCATCACGCTCGTAGTGATGTTGTTGATTGCACTATTGCTGCCTAGTTTGCTAAACAGATTCTTCACAGCCGAAATATTTGCGGTCATTCAGAGCGCGCAACAGAATCTATTGAGCACACCTATGGCCGATCGGCTTGATGAGCCTTTCGCGGAATCCGGACGAATCCCACCGAACCCAGATGCTCGGACGGTGCGCCATCTCTTGGTCGATCAAGACGGGCAGATCTTGCAACTGCAAGGCGGACAGTTGTTTATGCCGCGGCTAGGCGGACCGCGAGGCAACGGTAATGGCGCTAGGCCCGGCCCACTCAGAGACATTCCCCGCGTATTCTTGGAACGTGTTTCCCAACAAGCGTTAGTGCAGACCGCAGAAGCTCAACAATACAAGGAACCTTTTGATGGCGAAAACATGTTCTATGTGATTCGTCGCACACAGTTGCTTGAGAGGGATGTGTACCTGGTCTCTTATATGAGGGATACGTATCGCCAAAATTTGGTGACCACGCTCAATCGCCAGTTTGGATTGTTAATGTTGATCGTTATATTGCTTAGCGTATTGCCATCGATCTGGATGGCGCGGTATTTGTCACGACCGCTGGTCGAACTTGATCGGTCTGTGACCCAAATTGCCGATCGTCATTGGCACGATCCCATTACGGTCAATCGATCGGATGAAATCGGCCGACTGGCAGCATCGATCGATCGGATGCGCATCCGACTAAAAACGCAAGATGAAGCGCAACAAGCGATGTTACAGAATGTCTCCCACGAGCTCAAGACGCCTGTGATGGTGATCCAAAGTTACGCACAATCGATTCGCGATGGCGTCTACCCTCAAGGTGATCTGGAAGCGTCCGTGGACGTCATTCAAGGTGAAGCAGAGCGGTTGGAGAAGCGAATCCGCGATCTGCTCTATATGACCAAGCTGCAATATTTGGCAGGGCAACCGATGAAGACCGTGTCGTTCGATCTGCATGAAGTGATCGACAGCGCCGTCCGTCGACTGCGCACGAAAGCACCGGAGCTGGCGTGGGACGTTCAGCTTGAACCGATCACCCTCGAGGGTGATCGCGACCAATGGTTGGCCGCATTCGAGAACGTACTGGACAATGCCACACGTTATGCGCGTAACGAAATTAAAATCAATTTACATCAGCAGGTGGTTGGACAAGAGCAAGGTGCAGTGCAACTATCCGTATTTAATGATGGTCCCCCAATTGCGGCGGAAGCCATGGAACGATTGTTCGATCCCTTCGCGAAGGGACCCGATGGGCAATTCGGTCTTGGGCTGGCCATCGCGCGTCGCATCGCCGATATGCATGGCGTGAGCATCCGCTTCACCAACGTTGAAGGCGGTGTGCTGTTCGAGTGGGTGTGGACGAAGTGAATGACGCATTTATCTATAAAATCATCGGGGTCGATACGAATGTTAGAGTTTGAGGCAGGGTTTTATATAATCGCATCTCTAGTAAGCATCCCACTCGCATATTATTTTTTGAAAAAAAGAAAATGGATAGAGTTGGTTATGTATTTCTCATTATTTATATATATTCTTTTTGTTTTGTCGCTCACACTTTTTCCGATACCCATCCAAAAAGAACTCATCATGCAAATGCAATCTGATCAGTTCCTAAAAAATAATTACATTCCTTTTTCCAACATGAACGACCAGACGATGATTACGCAAATAGGTGGGAATATATTACTTACATTACCCATGGGATTTTATATACCATTTCTAATCAGGAAAATCATCAGCTACCCCAAAATTGCGTCCTATGGATTTTTCATTGCAATGACCATAGAGTTGCTTCAATTTACTATTTCTATGCTGATCGGGGTAACTTACAGAGTAACGGATATTGACGATGTGATTCTGAATACACTGGGCGTAGTTGTAGGTTATTTGTTTTTTAGAATGATGAGGCTGTTGATAAAACTTCCGTCTGTCTCATGATCATCCGGTATGTAATTTAAATGTGAAAGGTAAATATTGTGAATGAGATGAGATGAAATGGAATGTACCAATTACTCCAACTCGGCAGGTAACTTTTGTTTTTCTAAAGTATTGCATATAAAAAAAGTTTTACACATCTTCGTATCATCTTGCGCTTATGAAATCGAACGGGATGACCCTAGTTCCCAAATCTTGAGTTCACCGCTACAATTAAATTACATTGAGGCGATGGAAGCACATGAATCCGGTGACAAAAAAATTATCGATCACATGACCGTAGTCGACGATTGAATAACGCCACTTGTTTGTTGTACTGCGTTTGGAGGCCAAAAGCACGAATTGAAATTGACATTTGAATTTTGGACATCATATACTTACAGGATGACAACAATTCAATGATAGAGGTGAACCGTACATGCTTGATCGTCTACAAGCGCTTGCTGACCGGTATGATAAGCTGAGTGAGTTGCTTTGCGATCCGGACGTGGCGAGCGACAGCCAGAAGTTGCGCGAATATTCCAAAGAACAATCCGACTTGCAAGACGTTTATGATGCATATATCACCTACAAATCGGTGACTGAACAATTGAACGATGCCAAGGCGATGCTGGCTGAGAAGCTCGACGATGACATGCGGGAGATGGTCAAGCTCGAGGTGTCGGAGCTGACGGAGCAGTTCGAACAACTGGAAGAGCAAATTCATCGCTTGTTGATGCCGAAGGACCCTAACGATGACAAGAACGTGATCGTGGAAATCCGCGGCGCGGCGGGCGGGGAAGAAGCGGCGCTTTTCGCTGCAGAGTTGTACCGCATGTATACCAAATATGCCGATACGCACGGTTGGCGCACGGAATTGATGGAAGCGAATGAGAGTGATCTGGGCGGGTTTAAGGAGATCATTTTTACGGTGAAAGGCAAGGGCGCTTACAGCAAGCTCAAGTTCGAGAGCGGCGCCCATCGGGTCCAGCGGGTCCCTGAGACCGAATCCGGCGGGCGTATTCATACGTCCACGTCTACGGTCGTTGTGATGCCGGAGGTGGAAGATGTCGAGATTGAGATCCGTGAGTCGGATATCCGTGTCGATACGTTCTGCTCCAGCGGCGCCGGCGGTCAGTCGGTCAACACGACCAAATCCGCGGTGCGTGTGACGCATATCCCTACCGGCATTGTAGCCACCTGTCAGGATGGGAAATCGCAAAATTCCAACAAGGATATGGCTTTGCGTGTGTTGCGAGCTCGGATTTATGAGAAAATGCAGCAAGAAGAAACGGAAAAATACGATTCGGAACGCCGTCTCAAGGTAGGAACCGGCGACCGAAGCGAACGCATTCGCACGTACAATTACCCGCAAAGCCGCGTTACCGATCATCGGATTGGCTTAACACTGCACAAGCTGGATCAGGTGCTCAATGGGGACATCGATGAGATCGTCTCGGCATTAACGATTGCGGCACAGTCGGAGCTGGTGGAGAGAGGGGAATTTACGGCATGAGCGAATGGAAAGTGAGGGAAGCCTATATGCGGGCTTCTTCTTTTTTGTTGGAGCGAGGCGTGGAGGAGCATACAGTTTCCGCGGAACGGCTCTTGCAAGCTGTGCTCGGGGTGTCTCGAACCCGACTGCTCTCGCTATGGAGCGATCCGATCGAAGAAGATGATTATGCGTTGCTGTGGGCACTCGTGCAACGCCGTGCCGCCGGGGAACCGGTGCAATACATTGTGGGGGAGACGTCCTTCTGCGGTCTCACGTTCCGGGTCAATCGTGATGTGCTCATTCCTCGGTCGGAGACGGAGTTGTTGGTCGAGCGCATGATCACGCATGCGGATCGCCTGTGGGGAGAAGGACACCCCGTCAAGGCAGTGGACGTGGGAACGGGCAGCGGCGCGATTGCGGTCACGATGGCGGCGAGAAGGCCGGCATGGCACGTGATGGCGAGCGACATTAGCGCCGAAGCCTTGCGAGTGGCGGCAGATAACGCAGCGCGCAACGGGGTTGGACACCAGGTGCAATGGTACCAAGGTGATTTGCTTGCGCCGATATGGAGCGAACGCGATCGCGCGGGTGCGGAGCGGATCGATGTGCTGGTGTCAAATCCGCCGTATATTGCTTCAAGCGATATCGACGGGTTGCAGCGGGAAGTTCGCGATTTTGAGCCGCATCTGGCTCTTGATGGCGGGGAAGACGGACTGGATTTGTATCGGCGGTTGGTCGCTCAGATGGAGGCGCACGGATGTTGGCCGCGTCTGGTCGGCTTTGAGGTCGGGTTTGGACAGGCGCAAGCGGTGAAAGTATTGATGGAGGCTACACGCCAGTGGGACCAGGTCGAAATTGTGCAAGACTTCGCCACCATCGAACGCCATGTGATCGCGTGGCAGACGAACAAACAATAGATTGCTAGGTTTATAGAATACCGGAGCGGGTCATACTGTGGATATCAGTGTGAGGGGGCGTTCCGGTGAGCAGGAAATTCATATTCTGGAAAAATGTTCTTTATATTCATACGATGATGTTCGTGCTGGTCATGTCGTGGGAACAAGGCATCTCGAGTGCAGCCGTGGTGCAAGCGATTCAGATGACGAGCAACGGCACTAACGCGCCGATCATCCCGCAGGCATCGATCCGATTGCGTATTCTCGCCCATTCGGATGCGCCAAGGGATCAATTATTGAAGATATATGTGCGCGATGCGGTCGTGGAGCAGGTCAATCGGTGGGCTGTCGGCATGGCGTCGCTCGAGACGGCGCGCGTCACAATCCGAGGGGAATTGCCGAAGATCCAGGAGATGGTTCTTGCATTGGTGCGCGATGCGGGCTTCGATTATTCGGTGAAGGTGGAGTTGGATCGGGTGCCTTTCCCTACGAAGGTATATGGGGATCGTGTGTACCCTGCAGGCGAATATGAGGCGCTGCGGATTACTTTGGGCCGCGGTGCGGGCCAAAACTGGTGGTGCGTGTTGTTCCCGCCGCTCTGTTTTGTAGGCATTGCTGTGGAGAAAGCGCCGACCGAAGAAGCAGAGCCGGCTGAAGCGAAACTCTCAGAGGCGAACGGCGATGCGCAGACACTCGATGCAGATGAGCAGAGCCCGAAGTGGAATGTGGAATATCGATTCTTTATCGTGGATTGGATCCAAGATGTGGCACAGAAGGTTGAGCGATGGTGGGCTTGACATGATATAATAGATTTACTATTTTCGCAGTTTTGATCGTGAGATGATGAATGTACATGATGGAAATAACGACAACTTTCTGGCATATCGACGAAGAACAGCGCCTCCCGGATCAGCTCCAGGAGGCTTCCGCTTGTTTGCGCAACGGCGGTCTCATCGCCTTCCCGACCGAGACGGTGTACGGTCTGGGCGCGGATGCGCGGAATACGCAGGCGGTCGAACGTATCTTCACGGCCAAGGGGCGTCCGTCCGACAATCCGTTGATCGTGCATACGGCTACGATGGACGCAGCGATCGCCTTGACCGATGGCGTGAATGCGATTGAGCGCCGCTTGATGGCGCAGTTCTGGCCCGGACCGCTTACGCTCGTCTTGCCGGTGCGGCCGGGAGCGGTCTCCCCGCGTGTCACAGCGGGGTTGGATACGGTGGCGGTGCGCGTACCTTTGCACCGGATTGCGCGCGAGTTGCTCGCACGCGCGGGAGTGCCGGTGGCGGCGCCCAGCGCCAACCGCTCAGGGCGGCCCAGCCCTACACGCGCGGAACATGTGCGCGATGATCTCGGGGGCCGCATTGACGGCATCGTCGATGGCGGCGTTGCCGACGTGGGCTTGGAGTCGACCGTCGTTCGGGTCGACAAGGCGGGTGCCGTGCACGTGCTGCGGCCCGGCGGGATTTCGGCCGAGCAGCTGCGCGCCGCCGGGTTTGTTACAGCAGCTGAGCCTTCCGCTGCTGTGGAGGATCCCGGGGAAGCACCGCGCTCCCCCGGCACCAAATACGCACACTATGCCCCACAGGGGCAGCTGTGCGTAGTCGATGGCGCCGCCGATGCGGTCGGCCGCGAAATTCAGGCGCGTCTGTCTGCAGACGCGGCCGC
>JBILCM010000067.1:0-11209 GCA_044353165.1 Paenibacillus sp. | reverse complement strand
ATTGCACGTTGCAAGATGCGGCTTAGTTCGATGGCGGATCAGTACTTTGCGGCCAAGACCGACGCCCAACGGACGAAGTTGTTGTTGCAGGGCCAACAAGAATTGGATGCATGCGATGCTTCCTTCGATAACTTGCTCAATAGCACACAATTGCAACTGAGCGCGAACGGGCACAGCACCGCCATTATTACGCAATACCGTGCACGCTATGACGCTTTAAAACAGGCCGAAATGGATCGTTTGCTAGGGATGGTTGCTCAATGATGCGCTTGTTGGAATATGTCGAATCTTTTTGCAATTTGCAAAAAAATGATTGCCACTCCTAGGGTCATCTACTATAATAAGGATAAATTACATACGTTTTGACATGAGGAGGATCATGAATTTGACGGCGGAACCTGAATCGTTAACGACACAGCTTAATCTAGCGTTCGGTCAATTAAGTGACGAACTCGCGAATCTCTCATCTGGCATTGTTTTCGTGCAAATCCGCAATAATGTCATTGGCAAGTTTGGCATTCGACATGATCCCTTCGAAACGAGTAAAACTAGACCGTTCCAATCATCGGGCGGATTGTCAGAGCTGCAGCGCAACGATTTTCGGCGCATGGCTATCCAAGCTTTAAATCACAAAGTCGGGTGGACGCATGGAGAGATCCAATTTGAATTTGCGATCCGACAAGGAAAACTGCGTCTTAGCATTGCATTCGAATCCAATTATAACATGTCCAGTATATTACCGAAGTTCGAACTGAGCCGTTGGAATAACAGTGAGATGGAACGCGCATAAGATTTGAATTGAACAAAGCCCGCTGACACAAGGGATTGATCCCATGAACTTGTGTAAGGGCTTTTTTCTTTGTGTTTTCATTTATATAATAGAGTTAGTTTTCTTCATGGATCATAGGGAGGTTTATTGTGTGGAGCAGCTGAAGGCGAATGAGCGAATCGATACGATTGATATTCTACGAGGGTTTGCCGTGTTTGGGATTTGCTTCGTGAACATGCCCGAGATGTTCGGCAACGGTGTGGCATTCGTCACAGGGACAACCGGGTTTGATGCTGTCGTTCGGTTGCTGTATGACATGTTCATCCAGACGAAGTTCTACACGTTGTTTGCATTCTTGTTTGGCCTCAGTTTCTATTTGTTTATGAACAGTGCAGAGCGCCGCGGTGCACAACCAAGGCGGATGATGGCCAGACGATTGGTGTGGCTCCTCGTATTTGGCACGATACATTTTTTCTTCATATGGTTCGGGGACATTCTAATGATGTATGCCTTGTCGGGCTTCTTACTGCTGTTGTTCTATCGCAGACAAGCCAAAACTATACTGGCCTGGAGTTTAAGTTTACTCGCATTGGCAGTGGTGCTGATGGCGGGAACCGCATGGATTACAGCGACTCTATCCCCCGAACTGCTTGAGGACCCCATCTTCACGGCAATTCCTGGATTGCAAGAACGGATCGATTATTTCATCACGCAAGGCTTGCCAAGTATGATTGTGTATCTTCCGGAAATTCTAGGGCTCTACTTGTTGGGCATGTATGCAGGCAAGCGTGGTTGGTTCTCGCATACAACAGGGGAAGGACTGACGCAACGAACGTTGGCGCGAGCGCAATGGATTTCCCTTGCCGTCTCGGTCGTATTCTTGGTGCCGATGGTCATGTATTTTATGAACAATGATGTCTATAAGTCTTACTACGTGCAACATTACATTTATTTGTCAGGCAAAACGTTGGCCGTCTTCTATGTATGCACACTGGTTCGATTGATTCAAGTTGCAGGCACGGTGAGATGGGCTTGGCTTGCGGCTGTGGGGCGGATGGCGTTCACCAATTATTTGACACAGTCGATAGTTACGATGAGTTTGGTGACGGTGTTGTTCAGGAACACGCCAGATTGGCCGTTGTGGTCAATGTTCGTCTACAGTGTGGTCTTGTTGGCGATCCAAGTGGCTTGGAGTGGGTGGTGGTTGCGTCGTTACACGATGGGACCGCTAGAATCACTCTGGCGAGCGGGGACGTATCTTCAGCGCCCGACGCTAACCCCGCGTTCGGCATCAACTGAAACACAAACTTTAGGCGCCTAGCCACAACCAGGAGAGGACAAGGCTCTCATGTATGATCCGTACACGATGCAATATTTTAGTATGTCGTTATTAGCATGGTATCAAGTTCAAAAGCGTGATTTGCCTTGGCGCCACAGTCGGGACCCATATCATATCTGGGTGTCTGAGGTGATGCTGCAACAGACGCGTGTGGAGACAGCGATCCCTTATTATGAGAGATTCCTAGCATTGTTTCCGAATGTGGCCGCATTGGCGGAGGCGCCAGAACAAGAGGTGTTGAAAGCGTGGGAAGGGCTAGGTTATTATTCCCGTGCGCGCAATTTACAGACGGCAGCCCGCGAGGTGGGCGAGCGGTATGGCGGGCAAATCCCGAGCACCAAGGCGGAGTTTGCGACTTTGCAAGGGGTAGGCCCGTATACCGCAGGCGCGGTGATGAGTATCGCGTTCAATCAACGCGAACCGGCTGTTGATGGCAATGTGATGCGCGTGCTGTCCCGTTATTTCTGCATCGAAGAGGACATTGCCAAGGGAGCCACTCGCTCGTACATGGAGCGACTGCAGTATGAGCTGATCCCCGAAGGGGCAGCATCGGATTTCAACCAAGCATTAATGGAGCTGGGGGCGCTTGTGTGCACACCGAAGTCACCGCATTGTCTCACGTGCCCTGTCATGGAGCACTGTGCTGGCCGGCTCGCAGGCAAAGAAGAGACGCTACCCATCAAGACGAAGGCGAAACCGCCGCGTCTTGAAACACGCGCGTGCGCCTACGTGGTCAGCGCCGATGGCGCCAGCATCTTGATGCATCAGCGTCCCTCGACAGGGCTGCTCGCGAGCATGTGGGAACTGCCGCATGTTCCGCTCACGGATACGGCAGTACCGAATGATGCAAATCCGTGGCCGACCACACTCGCAGACGCCGCGCTCGCACAGTTGCTTGCAGGATGGCTTGGCAATCTCGCAGGGGGGCGTGTCGATGGGCTGACACCAAGGGGCGTATTCGAACACGCCTTCAGCCACATCCTTTGGCGGTTGCGGGTATTCCAATGCCGTATGTTCGATGCCTCTGACCACGAACTTCCACCGTCGTATCGCTGGGTTCGCTTAGACGAGATCTCGCGCTTTCCTTTTCCAAGTGTGTTTGCGCGGATTGTGCAGGATGCGTCACGCGTTCACCTTGAATTACAAGAAACGATTTAACATATGATATAATGTTCACATGGTATGATTAGGAGGTATATTCATGATACGAGCCGGTAAAGTGAGTGACAGTCTATCACTAGATCATCGTTCTAATTTCTTTCTGAGCAAACGGTTTATGGGCAACTTACCTTCTACAAAAATAAGGTCATCCTTCAAACGGAGAAGAGTCATCGCTATAGAACTGGAGATTGCCAAGCGTAATTTTGACATTTCCAAATTCCCGTTGGCCAAAGATATAAGGAACAATGTATGAGTATTGTGATATTGCAGGAGGATATAGAACGGTTAGGCCAGTTGCGGTTGATTCCCAATATGTTCCGGCGCCAATTGGCTGTTGCAAGTGTGATCACGCGTATTTTCGAAAGAAACCGTTTGTTCAAACCGATATTGGTTGGTGGTTGTGTCGTTTCGTTGTATACGTCAGAGATGTATAAAACCATTGATCTCGACATGAAATCAGAGCAAGTTGACGCATATACCCACATTCTTATAGAACTCGGTTACAAAAAACAAGGCAAAGATTTCTACCATCCGCAATTGGATTCATATATAGAGTTCCCATCAGGAAGAATGGAAGACTCCATGGAACACGTGAGAGAATTCATCGTAGACGAGACCAGATTACCGATATATACCGTAGGATTCGAAGATCTCATTCTGGATCGAATTCATAGTTTCGTTGCTACGAATGATCAAGGTTCTAAAGAATGGGCATTGCGAATGATGGGTGTACTCTATCCATCGATTGACTGGAGTTATTTACATCATCGAGCAAGACAGTTAAACATTCTGAAAGAAACCGAAAAGATACAGCGAACAGTGAAACGATACGCACAAATTTACAAGTTGATGCAGGAGAATGAGTGAGCACCCGTGAGCATCTCAAACGCGATGGCTGCTCCAAGAAACAATGAATGCAGTGCAATTTCATAAAAAAATTGATTTCATGCAACAAAAAGTGGAGTTCGTACATTTACCTGAACTCTCGTTCCCAATGATAATGAAAGCGTATCAATCTTTCATATTTTGAAATAGGAAGGTTGGAGATGGAGGGGACGGGCGAAAATGAACATTGATGCAGAAGATCTTAATAACAAACAAAGCAAGATGCCTTGGGATCTAGAATTATTGACAAGAACCCCCAACATTTACCCAGCTGAAGACTTTGATAAAGATGGAATGAAAGCAATTTTTTATGATGGATTGGATTATGAGGGCAATCCAACAAAGGTCTTTGCCTATTATGGAATTCCTAACGCACTAGATAATCAGAAAGTCCCGGGTATTGTGTTAGTGCATGGTGGTGGTAATGGTACTGCATTTAGTCATTGGGTAAACCTATGGGTACAGCGGGGTTATGCTGCAATTGCAATGGATCTTAAGGGACGTATTCCTGGGGAAAAAGATCAAGATAATAGATGGCCCAAGCATGATTTTGGCGGACCTGATAAACTCGGTCATTTTCTGGATTACCAGAAAAATGTGGAAGACCAATGGACGTATCATGCAGTAGCGGATGTCATTCTGGCAAACTCTCTGCTGGCATCATTCCCTGAGGTAGATCAGGAACGCATCGGATTGACGGGGATATCCTGGGGAGCCGTTGTTGGCAGCCTTGTTGCTGGTGTTGATTCAAGGTTTAAGTTTTGTATCCCTGTTTATGGGTGTGGTTATTTGTATGAAATGGATAATATTATCGGGGATGCATTCAAGGTTTTGGGAAGTGAAGCCGACAGGATCATACAATTATGGGATCCTTCAAGTTATTTTCATAATATAAGGATGCCCATGTTATGGATAACGGGAAGCAATGATCAAGGTTGCTCGGTTTATCATTTTTCAAAATCCCACACAGCCATAAAAAGTGATTCAAGATTATCGATACAATATGGATTAAATCATAGCCACGCACATGGGTGGTCCCCAGAAGAAATATATGCTTTTGCTGATAGCATCGTCAAAGATGGTTTAGAACTCCCGAGAATATCAAGATATGAAGTATCCGGTGATTATATGAGAGTGGAGTATTCGTCTGAAACAGATGTGACGGGTGCAAATTTATATTACGCTTCGGATGCCAGTGACTGGTTCAAAATAGACTGGTCTGTTGAAAATCTCAAACTCGACAAGGATCACAAGACGATAAGTGCTATACTTCCCAAAACTAGCAAAGCCTATTTTATAAACATTATGGATGAACGAGGATTGATGATGAGTACACCGATCTTAATCAACCTTTGATCCATCCGCTCTACCTCCTCGAGGTTGGGGCGGGTTGATTTTTTTTACGGTATTCACTTGGTGATATCTCACGCATTTGTTTGAACAATTTATTGAAATAACTTAGGGAATGGAATCCGCATTCGAAGGCAATCTCCGTTATCGTTCGGTCCGAATATCGCAATAAGTGGGATGCATGTTGCATGCGAAGTTGATGAATGAAATCTTGCGGAGACAGGGCGGTCGTTTCGCGGAACTTGGTATAAAACCACGTTTTGTTCAGTCCGGACATTCGAATTACATCTTGAACATCGATATCTTCTTGAAAATGTTGCAATAGGTAAGGAATTACGTTTAAAATACCGGGGCTCGGCGTGGAGTCGGGCTCCGATGTTTCGTTGACGGATTGGCGTTGTGCAAGGAAGGCGCGATAAATCGATGTCAGAATATCGATCAACAGTCCAACTTGTTTCGTTCGCCAGCCTGGCAACTGACGAGATTGCTCTTCGACAGCTAATTTGGCAGCCGCATGGATTTGTTGCGCATAGGGATTGCCACCATCCAATAGAGGCGTAAATCGCTCCATGGTATAGAATGGCGTGAGTAATTTATAACCTTCAGGAAACCAGCGTATGGCCGTCGGGGAGAACAAGATCATAATCCAATGCGCTGGCTTCGATGAATCACGAATCAGGTTATAGTGAGGCTCAAAAGGTCGGAACACAAACACATCGCCGGGTTTACCATCATAATCACGATCCGAGAGATGATAACGAGCCTCATTCTCTAACAGAACACTGATCTCTAGCGCATCGTGAGTGTGGACTTCGTGTTCAGTTAATGTGATTGTGCGCGGTTTAAAAATAATCTCGTCAGCGAGTATGACCCGTTCATACATGGTGAAGTGCTCCTTGGTTGCAGTATTATCTGAGATAATTGAGACGCGCGTATTCATAAGGCTTCCACTTCGATTGTTCCGATACGGGGGGTTGACCGGATCTGGGTTGAAGCGTAGCCCAGACTTCATCCGAACCTACAATTTCTTTCCAAATCAACTCCATATGTTCATAACGTAACATAGAAATTCCCCTTGGCGCTAGGTCTTCAGGTGTAAGTGATTGGACGAGCTCCATCAGTGAAACCACACAGCCTTGTATAATTTGTCGACCATAATCTGCTGTTGCCTCCATAGCGCTTTCATTCAAGGCAAACTTTCCGCCTGAACTTTCTTCCTTTTCTAATGAACGCAAAGAAAATCCGTGTGGTTCACAAATTCCCAATGGCAAGTATGCGACGGGCATTGATGAGAGTCGCATCTTGAACTCATAAGGGAACAGTTCCGACCATAATACTTTCGATGTCTCCCGTGTGAAGCGGATGCTCATTTGTTCCTCCTTGCATGGGTGGCATGTTTGACCCATCGGTGGCGCACTTTCATAAACTCAAATTGTGACTTGGGTAGTGGCATTTTGGACAAAACATCGATATATTGTGCCGCATATTCCTGTATTTGCATAGATGTGAGCGCAGTCGTGATGCCGGGGTGATGTAACACAAATTTTATGGCTAGTTCAGCCAGGTTATCCGCATATTCTGGAATAAAAGCGCGCAGACGATCTTGTTTACCGAATGATCCATTCAAGCCCATGGCTCCAAATCCTAGCCTCGATACCTGTCTTCCTGTTCGCGCAAATGTAATGTAAAGCAATGCGTTTACCTCCCCGAGTGTTTCACCCTCCGATTATAGGTAAAATTCATCGATCCAGCTCCTCGACGTGGGTGTATTCAATTGTAATTTTGTTCAGTCCCCATGGGCTCATCGTGACTTGTCATCGCAACACCATCATCATATAATAAATACCATCATAATAGGGGGGTATAAATTGCATGTCAAGAATGAAGTCCATTCAAGACGGTGTGAAATACACAGTGGTTTTGCCTGAGTCCGATATTCAGCAACTGAAACTTCTGACGAGTCAGAAAAAAATAAGTTCCGTCAATGCGGGCGTGAGAGAAGCGGTTGAAACTTATCTCATTCGACAAAAGCAAGATACGTATAAGCAAGAACTGCAGGAGGCGATGAGCGATCCCGAGTTTCTTAGAAGAAATGAGCAAATCGGGGATGCATTCAAACATGCGGATCGAGAAACTGATGGGAATATAGCCGAATGGTAAAGAAATGGTCATTATATTGGGCGGACATGAATCCGATTCGAGGGTCAGAACAGGCGGGGACGAGACCCGTGCTTGTGATCTCCAATGACATGGTTAACGAAGTTCTCCCCAATGTCACAGTAATCCCGGTCTCCTCTATGAAACAACTTACGAAAATTTATCCGACGGAGGTTTTTTTATCGATGGAAGCGACCTCCCTCCCCAAACCTTCAGTCGCCATGATTCATCAAATTCGCACCATCAGTAAAGAACGAATCGGTGCGCTGTGTGGTGTTGTTCACGATGAAGCAATCAGACAAGAGATCCATCGGAACATCGTGCAATATTTCGGACTCCTATAAAAATCAAAAGCTCCCGTACTGTGACAGGAAGTATGTCGGGTTCCTGTCTACAGCGGGGAGCATATGTGATGCAAGGCGCTCTTACTTCTTCGCAGCTTCGTATAACTTGCTTACTTCATTCCAATGGATGACGTTATAGAACGCACCGATGTAATCTGGACGCTTGTTCTGATACTTCAAGTAGTACGCATGCTCCCACACATCAAGACCTAGGATCGGTGTTGCCCCTTCCATGATCGGGCTGTCTTGGTTTGGCGTGGAAGTGACGAACAACTTGCCTTCTTTCGTAACGGCTAACCAAGCCCAACCTGAGCCAAAACGAGTCGTTGCCGCTTTCGAGAAAGCTTCCTTGAACGCTGCAAATCCGCCCAATTCAGCATCAATGGCACTCTTCAATGCGCCTGTTGGCTCACCGCCTGCGTTCGGAGCGATGGTAGCCCAGAACAACGAGTGATTCGCATGCCCGCCACCATTGTTGCGCACAGCAGTGCGGATATCTTCTGGCACCGCATTCAGATCAGCGATCAAATCTTCAATGGATTTGTCGGCGAGATCAGGATATTTCTCCAGAGCAGCATTCAGATTGTTCACATACGTGGCATGGTGACGATCGTGGTGAATCATCATCGTCGTTTCGTCGATATGTGGTTCTAAAGCATTGTTCGCATAAGACAAGGGTGGTAATTGGTGTGACATAGAGCGCTAACCTCCTAGAATGTTGTATGAACAGTATGGATATTATCCCCTATTTTTTTCAATAAATCAACTCTAGAAGAAGGGGGATGTTCACTCAAGAACAGGATAAGAAACCATGTAAACGCTTAAAAGAAAACGTTTGCAATAAGAAACAGTAGAAACTTCGAATGTTTTTGCGAAAAATACCGAAATAGGCAGGAAATTGCGTGAATTTGTCGAAATTGTATCCTCACACTTTTTCGCTTTTCATTTGTATATGGAATATGGGAGATCATTATGGTGAATGTAAGACCTTTTCAATTATCTGATTACGCCCAAGTTACGGATGTCATGCGTAACGCACTGTCTGAATTATGCTTTACAGAGACACTCGATGCATTCGGCCGTCAACTGTCTTGGGACAGCAGTCTCGTGCTTGTGGCCGAGGTGGAGGAAAATTCCCCCGTCATGGACCGAAGTACCTATTCTTACGATGGACGAATTATTGGTTTGGCTATTGGCACAATAGATCATGATGTGGGTTACCACTATCGGATTGCCGTGGATCCTCAACACCGCCGCAGGGGAGTTGCAAGGAAGTTGATACATTCCATGCAACAACGGTTCGAACAACGTAAGGTGAAGCGCATATTGATTCCGCTGGACCAACATAATGCATTGGCGTTACCTGTTTTTGAATCGCTTGGATTTGGTGCTCAACAATTTACGAAGGCATGGAAGAAACTCAGCATTGTAGCCAAGAGGTAATTATACTATAGTGAAATTATGAGTTGTTTCGACTCATTGTTGCTTTTGAAATCGTGGAAGGTGTCATGGATGAAAGATACAGAGAATCTAATGGTCATCAAGAGTTTCAAATACAATGGACACATTCACCGAATATGGTACGAGAATTGGTCGGTGCCCTCCCACGAACTACATGACTTGCATGCTGAAGAAAATATGCACGTCCTTGTGAATCATGGGACACGCATTCGTGAAGCGGATGGCAAAGAATGGGTTAGCAAAGTTCCCGGAGTGACCTTCTTCATACCAGGTGCGTGGTATAACATCGTGGCGTTGCTTGAATCAAGCGGTGTCCGGTATTATTGCAATGTCGCTTCGCCGTTCTACAAGTACGATAATGTGATTACTTATATTGACTATGACTTGGACGCGATCCGGTTGCCTGATGGCTCCTATCATATCGTAGATGAGGAAGAATATCACAGCCACCGCGTTCAATATCAATATCCGGGCATCGTTGAGACGAAAGTCCAATCGGGGTTAGAAGCACTGATTGACCGATTGAAGGGAGACAAGCCGCCTTTCCAGGATGGTGAAGCCCTTCGTTATTACCGACTGTGGGAAAATCGAATGCAACCGTAACCGCCCGGCACGCACTATTTGTGACCGGGTTTTCTTATCACCGAAGCAGGGAGGGAGTTGGCTTGAGTATCCGTCCTCGGGATGATGCATGGCTCGAGTTGAAAGAAGCAATCAAGGCGAATGCGATTCAGCTGGGCATAGATAAAATTGGGTTCACCACTGCAGAACCATTCAATGAATTGAAAACATGGCTCGAACGCCATCGACAATTGGGCCGTGAATCAGGCTTCGAAGAACCGGATCTTGCGAAGCGCGTCGATCCCCGCTTCAGCTTCCCGGGCGGAGAACCGCGCTCAATTCTCTCCATTGCAATCGCTTATCCCGCGAAATTGGATGCCCCGCCGAAGTCGGAACCGGGAGCGTATCGCGGCATCATCAGCCGATCCGCTTGGGGTCAAGACTACCATGCGGTCCTGCGGGAGCGGATGGACAGATTGGCCGCATTCATTAAGGAACAAGTGCCGCATTGCCGCATCGAGTCCATGGTGGATACAGGCGCGCTCGTGGACCGAGCGGTGGCAGAGCGTGCTGGGATCGGCTGGTACGGAAAAAATTGCGCAGTCATTACGCCGGAGTTCGGTTCTTGGGTATATCTGGGCGAGATGATCACCGATATTCCGTTCCCTCCAGATCAGCCCGTGCTCGATAGTTGCGGCGACTGCACGATCTGTATGGATGCATGTCCGACAGGAGCGCTCGTGGGGCCTGGCGAACTGAATGCATCCCGATGCATCTCATTCGTGACACAGACCAAAGGTTTCGTCGATGACGAACTGAAACGCAAGATCGGCAATCGCTTGTACGGTTGCGATACGTGCCAAGTCGTATGTCCGAAAAATCGCGGGATGAACTGGACACAGCACGCAGCGCTGCAGCCGGACCCGGAGCAAGTGAAGCCGCTGTTGAAACCGCTCCTTACGCTGAGTAACCGTGCGTTTAAGGAGCGATTCGGCAATAGCGCCGCGGCTTGGCGCGGCAAGAAGCCAATCCAACGCAACGCGATCATCGCACTTGGCAACTTCCGCGACAACTCAGCGGTGCCGGATTTGATCATGCTGCTGCAACAAGATGAGCGACCCGTCATCCGCGGTACAGCCGCATGGGCTCTCGGCCGCATTGGCGGTGCACAAGCTTTAGCAG
>JBILCM010000147.1:0-3214 GCA_044353165.1 Paenibacillus sp. | reverse complement strand
TCTGAAGAGTTGGTCATGTTCGGGATCTCCTCATTTTTGATTTGAGACTCAATCCTAAGATTACCAGCATGAGACCTGCGATGACGATGAGAGATATAGGGAGGTACATTTTCAAGTATCTTGTGAATTGGATGTCCGTTAATGGAATTAGCGTGAGCAGAAATAGCAACAGGGATACGAATAATGTTCCCATATGGTGCTTCTTCTGTTGTTTAATCTGCTCAATGCCCAGAAGTTCAATCGTTAAAAATAAACCAAGTGATATGCGAATGAACGCCCCACTGAGCCACTGGAAAATAGCAAGAAAATCCATATGCCCAATGTATCGACCGATTCGCAACAATCGCCACTGTTCGAAAGCAGGAAAGCGCTGACCGATCGCATCGTGATATCCGAATTCGGCGACAGATGCTGTTACGGGTCCGATGGCAACACCGATCAAGGAAAACAAGATAACTACCAGGTGCCAAAGCTTCATTCGACCTCGGGCATGATGGCTCAAAAACAACAGAACCACCATCTCCATGATCCCCGCATTCACGAAGACTGTCCCATTCAATGCAGGCGTAATCCCATACTCAAGGATCGGCTTTAAGAGTCCATAATTTTTCTCAGGTATGTTCCCGATGCCTACAACAAACCCGAGCAAAGATACAGCCGGAAGTAAAATACTCGCAACGATGGCAAGGGTTCGGATACCTTGTACTGTCGAATAATAGCATGCAGCCACAAAGCAGAGACTAATCACATAAGTAGGTGTCAATTCGAGGAAGGAGACTTTTGTCCAATTCACCACATCTTTGAGCGTTATGAATGAGTTTACAAAAAACCAGAGTGCAATTATGCATTTGATGACATAGTGCGTAGCCCCATAGTGGCGCTTCATCCAGGATGAGAAGTTTTCCTGACCTATTGTTTTTTGGATAGAGATGATAAGGAGCATGAATGGCAACATCATAACGAACGCGAGCAGTAATGAAATCCACGCATCCCTTCCGGCCGCCTCAAGCAAATAAGGGATCAACATCACGTGGTCATTCAACGACATAGAAATGATGAAGATCATATACAATTGTAAAATTGTGATTTCTCTGTTCATCATGTTTACCGCTTTCACATGTTCAAGATAGCTTGAGATCTGTTGAAAGTATTTGCCATCATGTTGGAAATTATGCGTATTGGTGAACATGCACCAACCGAGGCCATCCGCATAGGCTATACATATCTTAATCATGATGGAGGTCTACTAAGATGAATTATGATCCGTATAGCGCACCATACAACGCAGCTTATTATCCTACGTTCCATGCCATGTACAATCCGGCGTATAACCCTGCGTACAATGCCAACTATCAAAACTACGGGGGTCCCGAGTTTCATTCCTACAATACAAGGAATGCAGCACCGCAAGCGGATGCGGGACTGATTCAGGACATCACCAAGGCGATCAATGGCGAATACAGCGCGATTCGGTGTTATGAAGTCTTGGCCAAGATGGCGCCAACTACAGAAGAGAAGAATCGAATCATGGAGATTATCCGTGATGAACAGCGACATCTGCAGGAGTTCAGCCAAATCTATGTGAGGCTTACGGGACAACAACCTACGCCGCAACAAATTGAAGAGTGTCCCAAGGAGTATAAAAAGGGCTTGGAAACATCCATGAAGGATGAACAGATGACAGCGCATTTTTATAATGAGATTTCAAGGAAAGCGAAGGACGAACAGATCCACGACACGTTCCACCACGCTTCCCATGATGAACAGAATCATGCGGTATGGTTTCTGTACTATTTCATGAGACACTGCTGTGGTGGAAAATAAATACCAACCATGAGAAGGGATTTTCCCTTCTTTTTGTGTTGTTTGGGCATATGGGGTAAACTGTGTATCAGAACGAGAGACGAATTGAGGATGACATGTGACCGCAACTTTTGAAACACTCGGTATTCGTAAAGACATATCCGAGAAATTACGCAATGAAGGTATTACCCAACCTACACCTGTGCAGCTTCAAGCGATCCCGCTGTTGCTATCAGGGAAGGATGCAATCGTACAAGCCCAGACCGGCACGGGGAAGACGTTGGCGTTCTTGTTGCCGATCCTCGAGATTATTCAGCCGGGACGATCGGACATTCAAGCATTGATTCTCACGCCAACACGAGAATTGGCGATTCAAATTACGGCGGAAGCCAAAAAACTAGCGCCACTGATTGGGGCAGGGGTGCTTGCCGTCTACGGAGGGCAAGATGTGACTGCGCAAATTCACAAGCTGCAATCCGGTAACGGGTGCCAGATCGTTGTTGCAACGCCGGGTCGCTTGCTTGATCATTTGCGCAGGGAAACAATGCATCTGGGCCGTGTCTGTATGTTGGTGTTGGATGAGGCAGATCAGATGCTGCAGATGGGCTTCCTCAATGAAGTGGAAGAGATCATTCAGCGCACGGCGACACAACGACAGACGATGTTGTTCTCTGCGACGATGCCCGGACCCGTGCGTGATTTAGCAGCCCGATATTTGACGAAACCCGAAGATGTCCGTATTCAAACTGTGCGTGTCACTTTGGATGAAATCAGCCAATGGGTGATCGAAACAACAGATCGCGCACGGCAAGCAACACTGTTTACTCTGATGCAAATTCTTCGTCCTTATTTGGCCGTGGTATTTTGCCGGACGAAGGTACGCGCGAAAAAACTGACGGAAGCACTCATTATGGAAGGTTTTGAAGCTGATGAGTTGCATGGTGATCTGACTCAGGCGAAGCGGGAAGCGGTGATGCGACGATTCCGTGAGGCGAAGCTGCAAATTCTGGTCGCAACAGATATTGCCGCGCGAGGACTTGATGTGGAAGGCGTCACGCATGTTTTTAACTATGATGTACCGCTCGACACGGAAACGTACATTCACCGCATCGGTCGAACCGGTCGGGCAGGGAATGTGGGTGTGGCCATCACGTTGGCAACGCCCAAAGATCGCATCGGTCTGCAAACCATAGAGCGAGGTATTGGGCAGTCTTTGCAACGCCGATACATCGAAGAATTCAGTATCGAGGAGAAGCCGAAGACGACGAAAACTACCCGGAAGGCAGTAAAGTCATCCCGAAAATTTCCGGGAAAAGCACAGGGCAAAGCCCCGGGAAAATCCATGGGCATAGCCTCGGGAAAAACCACGGGAAAGTCCATGGGCAAAGCCCCGGTAAAGTCACCGGGAAAG
>JBILCM010000146.1:0-3219 GCA_044353165.1 Paenibacillus sp. | reverse complement strand
GCTTGGGTGATGATACGACTCAGTTTCATCCATTCGTCGATGCGCATGCATTCACCCGCTTGATGAGGGAATGTTTCGGACCAGACACCACCGAAGCCGACACCGTTGTTGTTCATCCACTTGGCATAGGTGCCCCCAGAAGTGGTGCGTAAGGCGGGGGGGTCACCCATGATGGTCTCATAGGCGCGCACGAGTTTGACGATCAGCGGATGATTTGTCGGAACATACACCGGCGGCAAATAACTTTCAACGTGCAGTTGCATCTTCGTTGTTGCGATTGCCCTCTCCAGTCCTTGTGTGACGAAACTCGGTTCGACTTGTGCCGGATGACGCACGTTGAGCGTGATGCTGCCACGTGTGCGGTCGAGTTGAATCATGCCCATGTTCACGATAAGTTCCCCCGTCGGCTCATCGCGGCAAGCGATGCCTAAGGAGCATCCGTCCAACTCATAGCCGATGGAATGGTGAATCCAATTCAGCATCTTGTGAATTGATGATGACCCATACACTGCAGACGCCCGTGTCGATGATAGCAAAGTGCGCTCCTCCGTAAGCGGCTTCAGCCAGTCCAGCATCAAGGAGATGGCATTGATCCCTTGCTGCGGGTTCCCACCATGTGCAGCTTTGCCGCGTGTCGTTAACGTCATCGTCTGTCCATGTTCACCTTCGTCCATTTGGTACCGATCGGGTTGTTCGTGAGTCATACGCGACAGGATCTCTTGCCATAGCTTAAGTTCTCGCAGGCGATCTTTGCACAGTTCTACGCGACAATGGTCCGGCACCACATTCGGAGCGCTCCCCGCATACATCCGAATGATCGGCGACGGGTCCTCCGGGTCGAAGTTGCGCTCGATCCGGACGTCATGAATGCCCATCTCCCCATAATAGATCGCGGGACCTACATCTGGTGTAAATCCAAAATCCGGGACAGGCTCACGTGTAAAATACACCTTCATATCGTCTTGGGACGTTTCCTCCGCTGTGCCAAAAATCACCCGCAATCGCCGGCGGAAAGGCACTCTCGCTTCTTGTAAAACCTTCAATGCATAGAGCGCTGAGACGGCAGGCCCTTTGTTGTCGATGACGCCTCGCCCGTAAATCATTCCATCACGAATGACAGCGTCGTAAGGGTCCGTCATCCATCCTTCACCCGCAGGCACGGTATCCAGATGCACGAGGATCCCCGCGATTTCGTCGCCTTCCCCGATTTCGGCATGTCCAGCATACCCGTCCACATTCACTGTTCGAAAACCGAATGTAGCGGCTCGATCCAGCATAAACTTAAGCGCTTGTGCACTGCCATGACCGAACGGACAACCCGGTGCTGGCTCTGACAACACACTTTGGATGCGCACCAATTGCTGCAAATCAGCGATCATCGCTCGTTCATACTGTATGATGCCGTCCCCTATGATCATCGCCATGCTTATGCCTCACCTCATTTCTTTATTCCTGTTGCTCCAGTGCATACAATGACACTTGCTGGACGCGACCGCTCACACTCACCACACCTAACGGGTTCAAGCGTACGCCTTGCGGCGGGGCACTGGCTGCAACAGCATCCTCTGAGGCCAAGAAAGGTTGGCCTAATGTACGCGCCGCTTGCTCGATCCGTGCGGCGACATTCATGGCATCCCCGATATAGGCAATCTCTTGTTTCCACAAGCCAATCTCACCCGCGACGATCGATCCATAATGCAAGCCCGCGCGAAACACAGGCACTGCACCGAACTCCCGGTGATACGATGCCGCAGCAGCTTCAATACGCCGCGCCACGGCGAGCGGAAACCCAAGGGCGTTACCGTTACGCGCACCCGCTCGTTCTGACCACGTGATGATGACCTCATCACCTACATACTTGTGAATATCTCCCCCACAATCCATCACTTCTGCTGTCACATCCATGAAGAATCGCCGCAAGAACGCATGATACCTCAGATTCCCAATCCGTTCTGTGATTGTAGTCGATCCCGCCAAGTCAATAAACAAGAGAAACTGCCGCTCCTCCCGCGGTTGATGGTAGCGGCCGAGAATGAAATTCCGGAGCACACGAGGTCCCAGCAATTGATTGACCGATTGCACCAAGTTGACGATTACAGAAATAATTAAAGAAAACAAAATATTCAAACCCATGTCGTTGTCGCCTGCACCTAATAACAAGTTACCAACGACTACAACGCCGAAGAGAATAAAGAACATGTAGACCAACACGCGGATGAACAAAGCTCCCAAGAAAGGAACGCGCGATAAAATACGGACGTTCCCCCCATTAAAAACAAAATACTCTATATATAGAATCGGGCCTCCGATCGAGCTCCCAATGACCATTCCATAAACAATGGGCCTCCAAGTGAATTCTGTCACTTGAGCAACGCTAAAGATGGCACTGACAATCAAGATGCCGATCATGAAAAAACTGGTGAACTTGATCCGCATCTTGAGTCCAGGATTCCATTTTGTAGTCAACTTGGCAGTCCATTTTCCCATCTGTACCTTCCCAATTTGCGGCATGCGGTTTCCCCCCGTCTGATTGCTTCGTCGTTGTAATGAACGTTGTATCTTATTTTAAACCATTTTGACAAGAACAACGAACATATTTGCAACAAGCATCCAATATGCGTTACGCTTCATTCAATATCGAACCAATCTAACATCAATTTGGCATCAAAATGCATAAGGAGGCACTCCCATGAACTACCGGACTTTAGGCAACACCGATCTGCAGGTTAGTGAAATCAGTTTTGGAACTTGGGCGATTGGCGGCAGTTGGGGAAGTAAGAACGACGCCGATTCCATGCTCGGCTTACAGCGAGCGATGGAGCAAGGCGTTAATTTTTTTGACACAGCCGATGTGTATGGAGCAGGTCATGCCGAATCGTTGTTGGCACAAGCGACTCGTGGGCGAGAGGATAGTATCTACATCGCCACGAAGTTTTGTCGGGCTGGGAATATCCACGATGCGTTGACGTACGCGGAGGCGACAGTTCGTGAGTATTGCGAGCAAAGTTTGAAGCGGCTGCAGCGAGAGCGCATCGACTTGTACCAAATCCATTGCCCGCCCATGCATATTCTCAAGGATGGAAGCGTCTTTGAAGTGCTTGAAAAATTGAAGGCAGAAGGGAAAATCCGTCATTACGGTGTCAGTGTGGAGACCGTGGAGGAAGGGTTGTTCTGTTTGACCGTGCCAGGCGTGAAGGCATTGCAGGTGATCTTCAACCT
>JBILCM010000023.1:0-32278 GCA_044353165.1 Paenibacillus sp. | reverse complement strand
TGGAGGAACGGCGTGTCACAGTGACACACGCCACGCCGCTCGACTTTCTGAAGTCGATCAAGAAAGTCGGAGCCAACCTCGTTCGCCCGTCCAACGCACGGGAACATTTTGCCAAACAGCTGTTTCAAGCCATGAGCGCTGCGTATATCCAACAAACCGGCACACCCGAAGGCGTGCCGGTCACGTATCACATCTATTATGGCATTGCTACAGTAAACAAGCGTTAAGCTGCCGATTTCTCGCCCTTCTTCGCGCCAGAGAACCAACCCCAAGCGAAGATGGAGAGCAACACGGCCCAGAAGAACAACTTCCATAGCGCGCTTTTCGCGAACGCTTCCGGCAACAAGGCGAGTCCCGGGTGGGATGCTGCGTAAACAGCCAGTTTGACGCCGACCCAGCCGACAATGAGGAACGCGGCTTTCTCAAGCCCTGGACGATGGTCTAACAGCTTCACGAACCAGTTCGCCGCAAAACGCATCGCAACTAAGCCAATAATCCCTCCTGTTAACACCACCGCAAATTGACCGCTGTCCATGCCTCCGAATGTGCCGTAACCCAATTCGGGCAGCGCCACGGCCAAAGCTACAGCCGCAAGAATCGAATCCACTGCGAACGCGATATCCGCCAATTCGACTTTCAAGACGGTCATCCAAAATCCATTCCCCTTCACAGCCCCCGCTGCATCGAGCTCTGCTTTCTTGACCACAGTTTTTCGGAACAGATGGTTGGCGGCAATAAACAGCAAATAGAGTGCCCCAAGCGCTTGCACTTGCCACACATCGACCAGGAACGAAATCGTAAACAACGAGGCAAAACGGAAAATAAATGCACCAGCTAGCCCGTAGAAAATGGCTTTCTTTCGTTGCTCCGCAGGGAGATGCTTCACCATCACGGCAATGACCAACGCATTATCCGCGGCGAGGATCCCCTCTAAAGCAATAAGTACTAACAAGGTCCAACCATACTCTAATAACAGACTCGCTCCAATCTCCATCCATAATCACTCCATCTATGGCATTTTGCGTTGACTATACATGATTTCTTGATCCACTTCAAGTGGGGGTATTCAGCAACATTTTTGAAACTTGAAGAGGTTGAATGAAGTATGATTAGATAGGAGTATCAAGAATGACGGGGGAGTGAGAACAATGAAATTCAGCAAAATACTTATCTTGGCCATGATAACCGCGATCGTTGTGTTGACCGGTTGTTCCGTAATTGAGGATGTCAGCAATACAATCAATTATACGGTTGAAGCAACGGATTTGATCAATGACGCGAACCAATTTGCTGATGAAATTCCAGCACTTGCGACAGAAGCCATAGCTAATAAAGACACGTTAGAGACATTAAAGCAACAATTTTTGACGATGAAAGAACGGTTAGTCGCTTTTAGTGGATTGGTGCCGCCTGGTTTTGCTGAAGAGATTCACAACCAACTTCTCACGTATAACGATACTTTCCAGCAAGAGATTGACACGTATGTCAAGCAGATTGAGAACGGTGAGATCGATTTGCAGGCGCTAGCCGAAGCGCCGGTTTTTGATACCGTACAGAACATGATGAAACTGCTCACTGAACTCAATCAATTGGAGCAATAAGCGAGGATGTTATGGCAAAATGGGACGGACATACGCACTCACATTTCTGTAAACACGGCAGTTCGGTACATTTGGAAGCGTATTTAGAACGCGCAGTAGAACTTGGTTTTGAACGCTACACGGTAAGCGAGCATCCTCCTGTTCCCGAGCGTTGGATTGACGACCCGCAACTTATGCGTGAGTTGGCCATGGATTGGTCCGAACTACGCCCCTATATCCAATGTGTGCAGACGCTAAAGCAGCAGTATGCTGATCGGTTGGATGTGCTTGTAGGTCTGGAGATCGATTATTTGCACGGGAATGAATCGTTCACAGAAAAGATTATTTCACAAGTGCATGAGGAGATCGAGGATCTCCTCATTTCTGTACATTATTTACCGGGTCGCGGGGGGATGCGCTGTATCGACTATAAACCCGAAGATTTTCGTGACCATCTGTTGCAATATTACGGTTCGATGGAGCAGGTCGTTAACGCTTATTATGACCATGTAGAGCTGGCCATTCGGCATGCATCATCATGGGATATCCAAGTGCCGCGGCGTATAGGCCACATCAATCTGATTGAGAAGTTTCGCAACGTGCTACCGAACATCGATCCAGCGCAGATGAAGGAACGACTCGATCGGTTGTTGCCGATCCTTGAAGAGACGGGGGTGGGCATCGACGTGAATACCGCGGGTTTACGAAAAGCGACTTGCGGGTTGGTGTATGTGCCCGAATGGTTTTTGCAAGCGTGTATTCAAAGAGAGATTCCCGTCGTGTTCGGTTCAGATGCACATCACCCGCATGATGTAGGCAGCGGTTGGGAATGGTTTGCATCACAATGTTCACATCATTCATTTCAGTAGGGAGAGCTACCACCATGTCTGTAAAACCCAGAATATTCGTCGATCAACCGATCCCTGCTCCGGTCGCAGCCTATCTTGCCGAGCATTGTCATTGTACGATTCGGGATAAGCGCGAACCGATGTCTCAAGAAGAAGTAGCAGCAGCTGTCGCTGATGTTGAAGGACTGCTCGTGTCGGGTCGCAAAATTAACCAGGCGCTGCTAGATTGTGCCCTTAAATTAAGAGCGGTAAGTACGATGAGCGTAGGCTACAATCATTTTGACCTGTCGGCCATGCGCGCTCGCGGTGTGATCGGCATGAATACGCCAGGTGTGCTTGATGAGACCGTCGCTGATCTGGCATTCGCCTTAATTTTGAGCACAGCTCGGCGTGTTGCCGAACTTGATCGTTATGTGCGCGCCGGTTTGTGGCACAAATATGACAACGAGAATTTGTTCGGCGTTGATGTTCATCATGCCCATCTGGGTATCATCGGTATGGGCCGAATTGGAGAAGCGATAGCACGACGCGCGAAGTTTGGTTTTTCCATGAACGTCACCTACCATACCCGAACGCGAAAATACGAGGCAGAAGAACAACTGGGCGTGATGTATCAATCCTTGGATGAACTGCTTGCCACAGCGGATTTCGTCCTATTGATGACGCCCCTGACGCCTGATACTATCGGATTGATCGGGCGTGAGCAGTTCGCCAAGATGAAATCGAGCGCCATATTCATCAATACGTCACGGGGCCAGACGGTCGATGAAGCAGCGCTCATCGAAGCGTTGCAACTCGGTCGCATTCGCGGCGCAGGACTCGATGTATTCGAGCAAGAACCTGTAGCGCCAGACAATCCTTTACTTCAAATGCCCAACGTCGTGGCACTTCCGCACATTGGTTCGGCTACGGCCCAAACAAGGCTTGACATGGCCATGCTGGCTGCTCGCAATTTAGTGGATGCGCTGCACGGTCGCACGCCGCTTCATACGGTGTAATTTTGATTACTTCAATTTGGCTACAAGACTTGAACAATATTGAGTCAAGCTGTAGCCCGTTTTCTTTTTAAATGTTTTTCCGAATGTATGCACATCGTTGTATCCAACTTGGTTTGCAATCTCCCCCACCGATAAACCAGTATGAATGGCTAACTCTTTCGCTTTCTGAACGCGCAACATAATTTGAAATTGGCCAGGTGCAATGCCGAATGTTTTTTTAAAGCTCGCAATGAGATGATTTTTTGTGATCCCCGCAATTTGCTCCAATAACGCATAATCCAATGCCTGATCAAAGTTCTTTACGATCGCATTCTTCACTAACACCATCCGATTCAGTTTTTTACTCGTATCTATTTTTGCAGAATGCAAATTTATTTGTGCTTCAATCTCCGATAAAATGTGTAAAAATAACGATTTGCACTTCAGTTGATGCTCCAGACCTCTCTTCCGATAAGAAACAATTAATTCTGACAACAGTTTTTCTGTCAGTTGATCTTTATAATTCCCACAATAATGATGCATTTGTAACGAGGGTTCGAGCGGGAACTTGGCATCACCCATATGAAAAACCAAAGAGATACATACATAAGGTTTTCCTGGTTTCATTCGCAGCGTGTGAAGTTCATGGGGACGATGAATGATAATATCTCCTGTTTTTGTAAGGTAGACAATCCCCTCGATTTCATATTCCGCTTCGCCCTCCACAACGTACTGTAGCGCATAGTCCTTAAGTCGGCGATTCAATATACCCCAACCTACAGGGGCATGAAATAAGTGTGCAAGTGTGATAAACGGTGGGAAGGAATTGTTCATCCAATCGGAGTACGACGACTCATAGTGTGGGGGTTGTACCATTCGTCATTACCTTTCAAAATCGTAATATTGGAAACCAGATTGTTGATGAAATCCACAGACAATAGCAACGTTATGTCATAAAATTAGTTTTGTCAAAGGTTTTCTATTCATATTGAGGTGATGATGCTTGGGATTAAAAATCGGTATTTTGGGAGCAGGTAAATTCGCAAGATCGTTTGTACCTTTGTTTAAGGCACATCCATATGTAGATGCAGTGTATATTGCTGAACTTATTGCGGAGCGCAGGGAAAAATTTGCTGACGTCTTTGGAATTGAACACGTATTTGATTCGTTTGAACAACTCCTCGCTAGTGATGTGGATGCCATTGCGATCTTTACGCAACGTCATCTCCACGGAGAACAAACTCTGCAAGCGTTGCGTGCAGGTAAACACGTCTATTGCGCAGTGCCTATGGCACAAAGTCTCGAAGATATTCAACAAATCATCAATGAAATCAAACGTTCAAAATTGATTTATATGAGTGGAGAAACAAGTTATTATTATCCCTCCACAGTGTTGTGTAGGGATCGTTTTCGAGCCGGACAATTCGGTTCATTCGTTTATGGTGAAGCTCAGTATTTGCATGATATGACTCACGGATTCTATGACGCGTTCCAGTATTCAGGCGGCGCAGACTGGAAGAAAGTAGCCGGAATTCCGCCTATGTACTATCCAACTCACTCGGTAGGTATGATCCTATCCGTGACGGGTGCGAAAGCAACGCATGTATCATGTTTAGGTTTCATAGACAAACATGAGGATGGTATTTTTCGCAAGGGGGCAAACTTGTGGAACAATCCCTACAGCAACCAAAGCGCACTGATTCGCACCTCTGATGGAGGGATGATGCGTGTGAATGAATTTCGACGTGTGGGTTGGTCTGGCCCAAATAGTGTGTATATGAGCATGTTTGGTACGGAAGGTAGTTTTGAGGAGCATGCTGGCGGTTCGGTATGGACAACGTTGGAAAGGGGGGAACAACAGGTGGTCACTGACTTGCTCGAATGTAAAGATGTGTATGTAAGTCTCGACCGAATGAGTGAGGACTTACATGATGCCTTGATCCATGATTTTCATTCAAAGATTGCAAAAGCACACCATGCTGAGCGCCTTCCTCTGACTTTCCAAGGTCAGCCGAATGGTCACTTCGGCTCCCACCAATTTTTGGTAGATGACTTTGTGAAAGCAGTATACACCCATAAACAACCGCCGATTCATGCTTGGGAAGCGGCGCGATATGTCGTACCGGGATTGATCGCGCATGAATCTTCCTTACGCGATGGGGTCATGTTGCCGATCCCCGATTTCGGTGACATCCCTGAATCTTTCGAACGACTTGACCCTGAAAGTTTTCGAGCATAATCGGCAACGAGTCACCGCTCAGCACCAAGCAACGAATGCTCTGTGGCATGTTGCTTGGTGTTCGTGTTGCGCCTCGTGTTTTTCTTCTATTTTCGCGTTACTCTGCTTATCCTTGTATAAGTTTCTTTTGTGTTTCCTTTGCGTCACTATGTAGGTAACTCAGCATCGTGTATTGTGCCATTGACATATATTATCTTTTTCAGAGATTAATTCATTAAGAACGCTCAATCAACACATGCTCGCACTCAAACCTTTGATCCCTGTATGCGCTTCAAACTGCTTGCTTCAAACTTCTAAATTCATATTTCTAGATTGATATTTCTAGATTCATATTTCTAGCCTCCGCCCGCCGACCCTGCATTACGATACTCATCAATGTCTCAAATACCGGCCCACCACGGACATGGGTGTTGTAACGGAAACAAAATTCGTCAAAATACAACTGCAAATAGGTTCGCCCAATTCCATGGAACGTCTTATTGATCCACTGCTTAGCTCGGCGAAACATCCGCGACAACTCCCCGAATCTGTTATAGCGAAATTGTTTGATCTTCTGCACATGACTTTTTGAACGTTCAATTTGTCCATACACCCAAGTCCGTTCCGAGCCCCGGTGTAAATCTTTGTGATCTAGGTGTTCTGGTGGGATCACTCGGATTTTGACGGCAAGGGGGATGGGTTCATCCGGTGACAGTCGGACGTCGGTAATATCCAGGTGCCTTAGCTCAGAAGGAATGGCCCCCGTCGCTTGCAACTGCAAATAATCGATGAACCGCAACATGGGCGGTTCAAATGAATGCCCGAACGATCCCGCAACCATTACAGGATGCTCCTGTGGGTGGCGAACATCAGGATGGCCGTTATTGAATCCATAACTTGCAGACCCCCAATGCACGTGCCCTTGCAACAGTTGTTGCGCATCGTTCTCGCTGATCGCCCGTCGGAGCATCTTAAGCATGCGAAAAGCCGTCTTATAAGAAATGCATAACATGTTCGCGAGCTGCGTGGCACGCACCCCGTGAGGGGAGGAGACCAGTCGCATTGCGGTCGCCCACTTCACAAGAGGTAAACGGGATTTTTCGAGAACGGTGCCTGTGGTTAACGTGGTCTGGTGTCGACATGCACGGCATTGGTATAATGGCAGGCGTCGCGAAGTAATTATACAAGCATGTGCATGACCGCATCGTGGGCAGCGATAACCGCAGGGCCATTTTAACCGATAGAAGGTTGCATTGGCCTCCGCCTCAGTCATCGTTATATCCGCAGTAGAGCCGTCCGTCAAGGGAGCGCAAGCAGGCGACATATCAGTCGACAGATTGAACGAAAGTCGATCACGATTTCGCAGTACGTCTGCGGGATGCTCGTCTGTGAAATGTATGCCTGTGAGATGGACGTTCGCGGGATGGACGTCCGCGGGATGCACGTCAATGAGATCCTCGTCTGTTGGCTCAATGTCTGTTAACTGAACATCAGTAGGCAGAGCATCTGTCAGTGGATCGATGGCAAGCTGAGGGAATGGGAGGTTATGATCACGAAGGCGTTGGTGCTGTTGTTGGATAAAATTGAAACTAAACAAAGGAACCTCCAAAAAGACAAATACGAACGTATATTCTTACTGAAGTATAGCAAACATTCGTTCCTAACACAATAACTTTTCTCTAAAAATATCAAACATCTGTTGAAATTTAACCAGTTTGAAATCACAAGGCTTGGGTGAAGTTTATTGTGTGAGGTTGGTACTCGAAGGTGCTGAGCCAAGTACAGAGTGAACCAAAGCGAGTAAAGGGAGTAAAGGGAGTAAAGGGAGTAAAGGGAGTATCCCCTAGCTGGCCAAAGTGATGGTGATGTTGATGGTGATGTTGATGGGGATGTTAATAGTAAATCTAGTGGTGGTCATCATCGCGATGGGGGGAGTTATTTATGCAAGATGCAAAATATCATTCAAGGCGAGTTGTGCTGCATGAATGGTCTCGTCAATATCTGCGTCTGTATGGGCGGTTGTGAGAAACCAAGCTTCATATTTGGACGGGGCTAAGCAAATACCATGTTCTAACATCATGCGAAAAAAATGTCCAAAGCGAACACCATCCGCACGCTGGGCATCATCATAATTACGCACAGGATGCTCACAAAAGTGTGTCGAGAAGGCACCGCGCATGCGATTTATTGTAAGAGGAACACCTGCAGATGACGCTGCATCGTTCAAGCCATCTGAAAGACGAGAAGCGAGTCGATCCAGCTGTTCATACGTTCCAGGCCGCTTAAGCTCGGTGATGCATGCCATTCCGGCACATACGCTCATCGGGTTACCGGCATGTGTGCCTGCTTGGTAAGCAGGACCGAGCGGTGCGACCTGTTCCATGATATGCGCTCGGCCTCCATAGGCGCCGATGGGGAGTCCACCTCCGATAATTTTGCCCAATGCGGTTAAGTCGGGTTGCGTAGCACGCGCAGCGACCAGGTCTACTTGACCCGAAGAAGATGCCAAATAAGAATGTGCCGATCCCCAGTGAAAACGAAATGCGCTGATCACCTCGTCATAGATAACCAATGCCCCTGCATCCCGAGTCATTCGACATAATCCTTCCAGAAATCCCTCCGCCGGCGGAACAATCCCAAAGTTGCCAACGATAGGCTCAACAATGACGGCTGCCGTCTCTTCACCCCAACGCTCTAATGCAGCTTGAAGCGAGGGGAGATCATTGAAGGGCACCGTAATCACTTGCTCGGCAATCGATTGGGGAACCCCTGCACTATCGGGCACACCGAGTGTGGAGGGGCCTGATCCGGCGGCCACCAAGACGAGATCTGAATGTCCGTGATAACAGCCGGCAAATTTAATAATCTTGGTGCGCTTGGTGAACGCGCGGGCAACCCGAATGGTCGTCATCACAGCTTCAGTGCCTGAATTGGTGAACCGCACTTTCTCTAACGTCGGGATGGCTTCTTTGAGTAAACGCGCGAATGAAACCTCAAGTTCCGTCGGCGTGCCGAATAAGGTCCCGTTATCGGCACATCGTTTGATCGCCTCCGTCAGTGCAGGGTGTGCATGACCCAGGATGATGGGACCGTAGGCCGCAAGATAATCAATGTAACGATTCCCATCGACATCCCAGAAGTAAGCGCCGGATGCGCGTTGCATAAACACCGGCGCGCCGCCACCGATCGCTTTGAATGAGCGCGAAGGACTATTCACCCCCCCGACGATGTGTTGTAAAGCTTGATCGTAGAGCAATTCGGATTGGGAATGGTTGCGTTTGTTCATTGCGAATACACGTCTCCTTTATTGCAGTTCTTTCTGAATGAATGTTTTCAATTTGTTTTTGTCGACGACAATGACCGATGCACCGCCTCTGTGCGTTTCCAGGAGTAGTTGGGATGGGGGCAGTTGAATGTCTTTGCTCTCTAGAGCACGCACTTCAAATCCTAGCGCCCCAAGTTTGAGCATTTCGCCAATGTTGAGGTTGGTTTCGATGTAAGGATCTATCGTATGTAAGATGCGCGGGAATCGCAGGATCGAAGAAGTCGTCTGCAGTCGCTCGGCTACGGCCATCATGAATTTGCGTTGCCGCTCTGTACGTGAGAAGTCGCTTCGTGCATCGGCTCGATACCGGACATATTGCAATGCGGTATGGCCATCCATATGTTGACGCCCTTTTTTTAGCTTAATGTCATATTCCGAGCCATCTGCCTTGCTTGTATAATGCATGTCCTTCTCCACTTCATATTCAATACCGCCGATGGCATCTATTAAGTGGGTGAAGCCATGAAAGTCCGTGTACACATAATATTGAATGTTTAACCCCGTAAGATCACTTACCGTGCGCATCGCAAGTTTCGGACCGCCGAGAACGACGGCCACGTTGATTCGACGGTTTCCGTGTCCCGGAATTTTCACATAAGTGTCTCTGAGCAAAGAGAAGAGATGCATTGCTTTTGTCACCGGATCGATCGATACAATTATCATTGTATCAGACCGCGGGATTTCATGCTTCTTCAGGCCACGGGAATCGCCGCCTAACAGCAGGACGTTCACGCGTTCACGGCTTTCCCACGTTGGAACAGGGGGCGTCTCAAACTGTTTAAAACGAGATTCCTCAACGGGGTCATTCGCGAAGCTAACAAATGCATACGCCAAGTATCCCATGCCGCCGATAAAACAAATTATAGCGGCAATGACAGCCGCTTTCCAATAAGACATGATCTTCTTTCCCTTCTGTAGGGGTCATGGTATTATTATCATCAAAACTTGAACGTTTTAAAATGAACTGGGGAGAGTCTCTGCCGTGCAAGCCATTGAAGTCACGAATCTGCGTAAACAGTTTCAAGTGCAAAAAAGCCGGGAAGGTTTGAAAGGAGCACTGCGCGATTTGTTCCAGCGGGAATATCGCGAAGTGTTAGCCGTAAATGATATTACGTTTCAAATCCCAAAAGGTGAAATTTGCGGGTATATCGGTGAGAATGGCGCAGGAAAATCCACCACGATCAAGATGCTGACCGGTATTCTCGTTCCCACATCGGGCGAGGTAAAAGTGAATGGTTACGTGCCTTATGCGGAACGCGAAACTTTCGTGCGAGGCATAGGGGTTGTATTCGGACAACGCAGTCAGCTGTGGTGGGATATCGGTGTTATTGAATCTTTCAACTTATTGAGTAAGGTGTACCGCGTGCCTGATGCAGATTATAAAGCACGTCTTACCGAATTGGTCGAGCGACTTGAGCTTGGCGACTTGCTGAGCCGTCCTGTGCGTAAGTTGTCATTGGGACAACGGATGCGTTGCGAACTCGCCGCTGCGTTAATTCACAATCCTTCGATTGTATTCCTGGATGAGCCGACGATTGGGTTGGACATTGTCGTCAAGTCTGAAATTCGTGAGTTTCTAAAGTCATTGAACGAACGTTATGGAACAACGATATTGCTTACAACGCATGATCTGCAGGATATTGAAGCGCTCTGTTCTCGCGTTATCATGCTCGATGACGGGAAGATCATCTATGACGGCGGCTTGCAGCAATTGAAGGATACTTGGGGACGCGGGAAAGAAATTGTCTTTCAATTCGCCCATCCGTTGTCATTGTCTTCGGTGGAAAAAATTACGGAGGGGCAGCAGGTGCGTTGGAGCCAAGAAAGTGAATATGCGATGCGGGCGACCCTGCCGCGGGGAGCGAATGTGTCGGATACGATCGGGCGCGTCGTGAGCGCGACGGAGCTTCGCGACATCAAAATTTTCGAGACGAACACGGATGAGATTGTTCGAGAGATCTACAAAACGGGGGAAGCGCGATGACAGCGGCTTACATCGAGCTCATCCGCATCCGTTTTATCATGATGCTGGCTTACCGCGTCAATTATTATAGCGGCATAGCTGTGTATGCCATTAATATCGGCGCTTATTATTTTGTGTGGAACGCCATCTATGCGGGGCAGTCTTCGCTTGCAGGGTTTAGTGTCGCGCAGATGACAACCTATATCGCGGTGGCTTGGATGGCGCGGGCGTTCTATTTCAACAATCTTGATCGTGAAATATCGAACGAAATTCGGGATGGCAGCGTGGCGATTCAATTCATCCGGCCTTATCAATACATCGTCGTGAAGATGATGCAAGGCTTGGGTGAAGGTTTGTTCCGCTTACTGATGTTTTCCACGCCAGGTATGGTCATCGTCAGCTTCCTGTTCCCTTTAGAACTGCCGAAGGATCCTGCCATTTGGGCCATTTTCCTGATCATGATTATCTTTAGTTTTCTTATCAATTCGCAAATCAACATCATGGTGGGGCTTAGCGCATTCTTTCTTGAGAACAGTGAAGGTTTAATGCGGATGAAACGAATCGCTGTCGACTTGTTCTCGGGACTTATCATTCCGCTGACGTTCTTCCCGGGATGGGCCGCGTCTATCTTGCAATGGTTACCGTTCCAAGCGATCACGTATTTGCCGGCAAGTGTCTTCACAGGACGGACCGCGGGGGAAGCTGCGCTCCAAGCGCTCGGCTTGCAAGCGCTATGGTTCGCGCTGTTAATTGGCCCGATCTTCTGGTTTTGGCATCGAGCGCGTCAACATCTGTTCATACAGGGGGGTTGAACATGTTTACTTCAGGCATTTTCCTCCATTATCTCAAAACGTATCTCAAAACGCGCCTCACCTATCGTTCCGATTTTTGGATTGAGGTGTTCTCGGATCTGTTGTTTCTCGCGATGAACCTCGTGTTTATTGTGGTGATTTTTGGTCACACGGCGTTATTGGATGGATGGACACGGGAACAAATTATTTTTGTCTATGGATACTTCATGGTGCCATGGGGTATTTTCTCCGCATTCTTTAATTTGTGGGGATTTACAGAGCGCTACATTGTGAAAGGAGAGATGGATCGCGTTCTTACGCGACCGGTTCACAATCTATCACAGCTGCTGCTTGAGAATATGGATCCCTCTGCATTGTCGGGCGCGATCATCGGTATGGCGATCATGGGATATACGTGGCCGATGCTTGGTGTGACACTGGATTGGTGGGATCCCCTTGTATTTATTGTACTGGTGGCGGGGTCGGTGATGATCTATGGGGGCATCTACATCTCGCTAACCGCGATCTCATTCTACTCGGATTCACCGACGGGCATCTTGCCGCTCATGTGGAATATTCAAAGCTACGGTCGGTATCCGATCTCCATTTATAACAAATTGCTGCAATTTACATTGACTTGGATTTTGCCTTTTGCGTTTGTTGGATTTTACCCGGCGGCCTTCTTTCTTGAGGAACAATCACTGACGCGGTTTGCGTTATTGACCCCTGTGGTGGGTATTGTATTTATGAGCATAGGGCTCTATGTTTGGAAAACGGGTGTGCTGCGCTACCGCGGCGCAGGGTCCTAAATGTATAATGAAAGATGTAAAAAACGCATTCTTTACAGGAGGGTTCTCTTATGACAACTGTTGAACTTGGACAAGTGGTTGCAGACTTTACATTGCCCGCATCGGACGGAACAGATTTTACTTTGAGTGCATATCGCGGGAAGAAAGTTGTGATTTATTTTTATCCGAAAGACATGACGCCCGGTTGTACACAAGAGTCGTGTGACTTCCGTGATTTCAACGGTGAATTTGCCGATGAGAACGCGGTCGTGATCGGTATTTCACCAGATGATTTAAAGTCGCATGACAAGTTCATCCAGAAGCACAATTTGCCTTTCTTGCTTCTAGCAGACACCGAACAGAAAGTATGTGAGAAATTTGGGGTCTGGGTGGAGAAGAGTATGTACGGCAAAAAATATATGGGCGTGGAGCGTTCCACCTTCCTCATTGATGAGCAAGGAACACTTGCGCGGGAATGGCGCAAAGTGAAAGTCAATGGACACGTGAGTGAAGTGCTTGCATCCGTGAAGGGTTAGTCACGTTCGGATGCGAATCATTATTTCTCACGTCAATCTTGATTTTGATGGTTTGGCATCGATGGTTGCTGCAAAAAAACTGTATTCCGATGCCACGATGGTCATTACCGACAAATTAAATCCTGCGGTGAAGCAATTTGTCGGTCTGTATCGGGATCAACTGGACTTGGCGCTGATCAATCGGTTTGAGGAAGCGACTGGCGAACCAGAAGATCGTCAATTGCTTCGCCAATTGCTGCTTCATGCCGAAGAGATTTCCATCGATGGTCTCACCGTTGTGGTGACGACGTATGCGCAGGACAACTTCCTCAGCGGGTTGTCTACGCAAGCGCGCAAACTGCTCGATACCACCGAAGCGGATGGTGTGCTCATCGTCGCTCGTATGAAAAACAGTGTTTATATTGTGGGTCGTGCGGCATCCAACCGCATCAATTTCATTCCCTTGATTTCACAGTTCGGTGGGGGAGGACATGCCAAAGCGGCTTCTGCTCAAGTGAAGAATGGCTCGCTTGAAGAAATATTCACCCTTGTTCAAACTTCCTTGTCACGCATCGTCACAGCTGCAGTGCATGCATGCGACATCATGAGTACGCCGGTACTTACCATCGCGCCTGATTTGAAGGTGGAAGAAGCATCAAAGTTGCTCTCTTTGCATGGGCATAGCGGCTTTCCGATTGTGACGGATGGCCAATTGATCGGGGTCATATCTAGAAGAGATCTTGATAAAATCGTTGCGCAAGGTCTCGGACATGCGCCCGTTAAAGCGTTCATGCAGAAGAAAGTCGTCTATGTTCATCCGAATACACCGATAGAACAACTGCTTGATGTCATGACGAAGCACGACATTGGTCGATTGCCCGTGATGGATAACGGAGTCATCGCGGGGATTGTGACACGATCTGATGTCATTCAAGTGTTGCATAAGTTATGATGGAGGGTATTCGTCGTGGGCATCATCATTATCATTCTTGTATCGTTGCTGTGGAGTTTGGTAGGTATTTTTGTAAAAATTGCTTCATTGATGGTGGATAGCGGCACAATTACGTTCTTGCGTTTTTTTATCGGAGCTATCATCCTTGGCGTGATTTATCGGATTCATAAAGGACCCCTGCGCATTCTGAGCAGAGAACGATGGATTTGGGCCGGTTCCTTCGGGAAAAGCGCGAATTATCTTCTCGAGAATATAGGCATCGTACTCGGTTTGTCGTATGGTTTTATCGTGGGCATACCCGTGTCATATATTTTGTTATTGCTTGCATCCGTTTTTATTCTGAAAGAAACCGTCAGCCGCAAACATTGGGCAGGTGCATCGCTTGCTTTGGTCGGATTCGTATTCATGATGTTGAATGGAAATTCATTCGCAGATATGGTAACAGAGCACGGATTCGTGAATTTGTTGTTTGTTCTCTCGGGTATTGGCATTGCCGTTCATGTGTTTAGCCAGAAAGTACTGACAAAACAGACCGATTCGCTCACGATGAATGTATCGACGTTCTTCTGGTGCTCGGTCATTACCGCAATACCTCTACCAGGCACCTTCGAATTTAAAGAGTTTCACATCGGCGCTCTCTTCTCGCTCATTGCACTAGGTGCAATTACAGGATTGAGTTTCTTATGGTTTTCTTATGCTTTGCGCACGGTACCTTTGTTTCTCGCAACCTTAGTCTCTAATTCAACCTCTGTCTTTATCGTGATTTGGGGAGCGCTTTTCTTAGGGGAGGCGTTCAGCTGGCAGGTACTTGTTGGTGGATTATTGTTTACCGCGGGCATGATTGTTGCGAATTTCCCCAGCCGCCAACAACAGCAAATTAAGGCATGCGAGTAACTTCGTTCCGGTAATGGGTAGGGCTCATGCCCGTACTGAAAGAAAATTGTCTTGAAAAATAATGAATCGAATCGTAGCCCAAGATCTCTGCAATGCGCGTGATCGAATGATCGGTTTCCGCTAGAAGTGAACGGGCTTTTTTTATTCTATAATTTAACATATACTCCTTCGGTGTGACCCCTGCAGCTTGATGAAACAGTTTGTAAAAATGCGATTTTTCCAACCCTGTGTGTTCACACATTTCCTCTGTTGTTAGATGTTGCTCCGGATTCGTTTCGATTGTGGCGAGCAGTTGGCGGATCCGGTAATCACTGGTGACATGACGTTGAAGAAACAGATGCCATTCCATTAACCAAGCTTTCATGAGACTGCTTAACCAATGTTCACGGTAATTCGTGGCCTCTTCCTGTTCAAAGATGTTGTTTATATGTTCAAAACGATCTCGCAATTCTGGTGACGTCCGCAATGAACTGAACGTAGGAAATTGGTCTACCGGTGAGCATACGTGTTGAGGTGTACATAATTCACGGGGCATCGTTAGTGGAGCAAGCACTAATTTGTTGCCCATGCGAGGTTCCCAATTCGCAGGGTCTTCGGGCCACAGCTCCGCATAAATGTTCAGACAGCTTGAGCGTGGGGTGGAGGAGGCAAATGAAAAATGATGCGATATCCCTGGCTGAATGAAGATCAAGTCGTCTTTCTCAACGGTGTAGCTGTGTTGATCCACGGTGATTTGTCCTTTGCCTTCAGTCATCAAATGTAAGGCATAATTACTTCCTTGTCTTTGTGACTCGTGAAGTGCTCTCTTGAACGTATAGAATGCCGCATATCTAACACGGGGAGACATCATCAAGAATGTTTCCATGGCAACGAACCTCCACAAGCAGAATAACGGAAAAAAATACAAATTAAAGATTTTAGCATAAATACATCACACCCATTTTATTTTAATATGAAAGCATCTAAGGAGGGTATGATGAGATATGAAACAAATACAGCATAGCGGAATTTTAAGCAAAGAACAAGTAGAAAGGTATAACATTGAAGGGTACCTTGTGCTTGAAAATTTATTGAATGACGAAGATATGGCGCCTGTGAAGGAAGCGATGATGCAGAAGGTGGATAGGATTGCGGATGATTTGTTTGCGGAGGGGCTCATTAAAGATAAGCTCGTGGATGCGTCATTCGAAAAGCGACTCGCCCTTCTGTTTGAAGGGTTAACGGATCAACATTTTTTAAAATTTGGCCGAGGGTGGCGCGATCGATTTCCTGGGTATTACCATATGCTAAGCAATCCGAAGATCATTGAAGCCGTCTCTTCTTTGATCGGTAACGAGATTTTTGCGAGTCCGGTCTACAACACGCGCCCGAAAGTGCCGAAAGTAGCAGCTGGGGCCGTGCCTTGGCACCAGGACAAATCGTATTGGCCCGATTCGAATGCAAACCCCGTCATTACCGTGTGGATATCGTTCGTGGATGCGACACTGGAGAATGGGTGCCTGCACGTTCGGCCGCGCACACAAAACAGGAAGCTCTTGGAGTGGCATCGTGAAACGTACACCGGCACTGGATTTACGGCGTTACATGAGAAACAATTGGGGCGCGGGAAAACCGTAGCGCTTCCGGTGAAGGCCGGTACAGCCATTTTGTTTAATGATCGGGTGTTGCATATGTCAACACTGAACAAGTCGGATGGTGTGCGATGGAGCGTAGACTTAAGATACCAGCCTACGGATCAAGATCCTATGCCGCAGCATGGTGCCGGCTTCTTGGTCAAAAGTGAACAACATCCTGAGCGAGTGGCCAATTTAGAGGATTGGCTCGCTAGGCGAACGGAGCATGCAGGATAAAAAATGAAAGAGGTTGCTCTCAGTCATGGATCATGATGTGGAGAACAACCTCTTCTTTTTTATTTTGTTCCAGGATACTCAAGGGAACCAACGGGATTCAAGGAACTGAAATCATTCGCCTTCAACATGTGATCCGACAAGGTGTAGAGCGTGTTGCCCGCATAAAGAATGCGCCGCACCGTCTTGGCATAATCATATCCGTACATACCTGCCTTCGTCAGATCTTCCTTCGAGAGATGGGTAATTTGACCACGCAACTGAAAACCTTTCTTTAGATCGATTCCGTAAACATATGCGCCTTGGAACTTGAATTGTCCGTATGTCGGCATGCCTTCCTTCACGATCTCACTTTTATTCGGAATTTCCATCAACTCTACAGGGAAAGCCATCAGATTTTTTTCTTTCGAGAACAGCAGTGCTTTGTGATTATAGAGTAACTCTGAGTTGGTGCCGCGGTCGCCAATGATTTCTTTAAACTTTTCTTTCGGCTTGCTGACATCGGAAACATCGAACATGGCAATTTTCAATCCTTGGTAGAACGCCATCGTCTCATCCGGACCCCAGCCCTTGGATGGCAATTCAATCGTTTCTTTCCCGAAACCGATAATATGGTTCTCATCATACGGATGCAGATAATCGCTATATCCTGGAATCTTCAACTCACCGAGCACCTTCGGTTGAGTCACATTCTTGAGATCGATCACGAATAAGGGATCGACATTACGGAATGTCACCATGTAAGCGCGGTTGCCCATGAAACGAACCGAATAGATGCGCTCCCCGGGCGCCAGTCCTTCAAGGGAACCTACCCGTTTCAATTGATCATCCAGCACATAGAGATTGTTCTTGGAGGTTGCCTCGCCGGTTGCCCACATATTCCCACTCGTGGTTGCGATGCGGAATGCTCCATCATGCTCATCTAACGAAAATTGATTGAGAATCGTTCCAGGAACGAGTCCTTCGCCCTTGTACGTCACCGTGCCTTGATCGAGACCGAATTTGTAGATTTGTGTCTCTTGTTTGGTCTGCTCGCCCATGAATGTATACTTGCCTACCGCGATATACAGATGGTTCAGCGAGGCATAGATCGTCTGACCCGAGCCAAGATAAGCGGACACTTGCATCGGTTTTTCAGGCTTGTTCAAATCGAACGCGCCGATCATGAGGGTGCTCGTATCCGGTGAATTCGGGAAATAACGCAGTTGGCCTAGAGAAAGCTGCTGCACTTTCCCGGAGCCTGCCGTATCGGAATAAACCGGCTTAAATTCCGCCATGGCACTCTCGGTCGATGCTTTATCGCCTTGAATGATCGGATAGATGTTGTTGTATTTATTTGTCACAATGTAGACGGCGCCGCCGATTTTACGTGAGGAGATGTAGTTTCCTTCCAGTTCCATCTCACGCACTTTCTTGGGTTTACTTACAGTGCTTAAGTCATAGACGATCGTCTTCACCGTGCTGCGGTATGGGTTGGGCCAAATTGCCATCCTTGCGTCACTCGCCATGGCAGCATTCATCTTGCCTTGTGCATTCGATGATGCTGGCGCAGGTTTTGGTGTAACGGCCGGCCACATCAGTTGATCTTGCCCGATCACGATTAAGCGGGTGCCGTCAGTGTACATTTCTTGTGGGTAATACCCTTCATCCGTAGCAAAGTTGATGGAGGCCACAAGTTTCGGCGCTTTCGGATTTGCGATGTCAACGACCTGCAAGCGGGACTGGCTAATTTGATAAATGTATTTGCCATCGGTCTTCGCCCAGTCGGCTTCATCCACGCCTTCCACTTGGACGTTCGTTTGGGAAAAGTCGCCTGATGCTGCTGCTGCATCCGACGCAACGGCCTGCGGTGCGGACTCGGCCATGGCCTGCCCTGGGGCGGCGCTCTTGAGCATGATACCTACACGGGGTTGCATCAGCCCTAGTGTCTGTTCTGATTTTTTCAAGATTTCTGTCAACCGTTGTTCTGATCCGATAACGGGCAATTGCGTCGGTTCATTGATCCGAACGATGCGACCCACGCTGTCCCATGCTACGACAGCGCCCAGTAATTCGGAGACGGCACGCAGTGGGACCAAGGTTACACCTTTACGAACATAAGGGGCAACATCTACAGCAACGGATTTACCGTTCATCGTCTGCATCGTCTTGGAACCGACGGTTAACGTTGCGGATTTACCTACACGTGTTAACACAATCTTGGACTTCCCATTGGTTAAAGGCGTCCATGTCACTTTGGCGCCTAGCGCCTCGGCTACATCTCGGAGAGGAACCATGGTGGTGCCTTTCTCCATCCGCGGAACAGCGCTTAATTTCACGAGTGAACCGCCCACCGAAACTTGGATACTGTTGTCTGGCGCTGCGAAGATATGCTTCGTGTTCATGCCGATCACCAGCGACAAAGCAACGGTAAACGATAAGAAAAGGGTGAATACTCTCATCTTCAATTCCTCCTTCATCCATGTACATCAATTGATTGTACTCCATAGACGCAAGAGGTTTGGAAAGAGTTGCAGTTGTAAGACAATTTATTCAATCTTCAATGTCAACGTTCGTGATCCGCGTTTGGCCCCACGGCGCCACTCTCACGGTCACGATCAAATTATCGTTCTCTTCTTCGAGCGATTGCCCTGTTCCTTCGGGCACGTAATAACGTTCTAAGCCATAGTGGATCGCAATTGTTTCTTCCCAACTGTACTGTACGATCCCTTTAAGCACAATCTCGTCACTCTTCGCGTCAACTTGCTGGGGATAGATTGCAACGGGTTCATACAACTCCCCTTGCAAGCGCAGCAACGTGTAGACAACGTCACCTTGTTCCGGCAAAGATTGCTTCGAGCCGTTCCAAAGCGACGGATTCACACGGCTCATCTCATAATTGAGAATGACATAATCCCCATACAAATAATCGCGCGGATCGACAGGGATCGTGTGCAACTTAATCTCTTTCCCGTACCAAGCCGTCGCATAGGAAGAACCGGCCATCCCAAACAAGAACAACACTTGCAGCAATATAAAACTATAGAAGAACGTTCTCATGGTTGCGCTCATTCGGATGTGCCCCCATTCTTCTGCAACATTTTTCGATTACGGTAGTTTAGAAGCCAACTCAAGAGCAGCAAGAGCAAGCCGCCAATAATAAAGAACAACGATTTATCCATAAAACTCCACGTTAACTTGAAGTAGGCGACCATCGTCGTGATGAGGAACAGCGCGGTGCCAATGTTTGTCTGTTCGCGTGATTGCTTGGCATACCCGCGCAGCAACACGTATAGCGAGAAGACGAACAATACGGCTAAATACACGATGCTTACAGCCACATCAGGCACATAGAAGTAGGGAAGGAACAACATCAAGGCAGGCATGGAACTTTGATCGTTCCGAAGTCGTTTCACATACCACGAGACGGCTAAGAGAAGGACCATCACGGGCACAAACCAACGTGGATCCGGAACAAATTGTTCTCGCCACTCCGAGCGAATGTTGATTAACACTTGTGTGACACTGACGATGAACGCTGCGGCAAGCGGGGCGATTTGGATGGCCCAACGTTGCAATACGTCTTCCCACCAATCACCCAGCGTGTATAGCAGGAGGAGCGCGATGAAAAACCACCCGAAATTCCATTGATACGAGGTAACAAGCATCAGCGACTGAATCACAACGAAGCTTGACCATAGAAAGGTGAGCACGCGATCTTGACGCTGGAACACATAAACACCCAGCCCAGCAAGAAGAAGGACGAATGCCGGAATGCTGAATGTGTTAAACCCTTGCAAACTATAAATTTGTGCAATTGTAGTCAGTAGTAGACTGAGGACACCGAGATAACGGCTCTTAAAGAGATAAGTGAGGATCGTTCCTGCAATTGCCCATATGAGGATGGACATGGCGCTGAAGGCAATCATGTGGAACATCTGACCGATCAGGATGATGCTGCCTCCGAAGAAGAAAAGCCCGATGCCGACAACCGCGATCCCTATATTCGGGTTACCTCGGTTCAACAAACGGACTCCACCCAGGTAACTGCCTACCATAGCGGCTACCAACAACAGAATACGGAACAACTCGGGCAAACCTTGCCAATTCGCGGCGACAAAACTGAGTATGCCAAGCCCCAAGAACAATCCACCGAAAATCGGCAATAACCCGATCGATCGCCGATCACTCGGATATTTTGCCAAAATTCGTTCGTATTGTTCGCTCGATACAATGCCTTCTTGCACCCAACTTGGTCCTTCACGTACTAACCATTTTCGCGACATTCTTTACATTCACCCCATGTTTTAGATTTGTAAATTTTTAAAGAACGACTTTGCTTCCTTAAAAAAGTGGTCGATCGCCGCTTCAACTTGTACCGGGTCACCGGTTTTGAGCGCTTGGAGGATGATGGAACGGTTCGCCACACTATGTTCGAGTGCGCCGGGAACACGCAACAATTTCAAGCTGGATTCACGGCGCAAGTGGATCATCGTCTGCATGAGTTTACTATAGATACGATTCCCACAATGTTCGCCAATCCATGCATCATATTGATCGAGCAATTGAATGAACATATCCGTGTGTTCCGTCTTGGACTGGATCGACATTTGGTGCAATAATTGCTCAAGTTGTTCTATTTGCTTGGCCTTCAGGTGGTGTAAGGCATTGAGAATAACGGCAGATTCGATCAGTTTGCGGGCATCATACAGCTCGTCAAGATCATGCAACTCGCGATGGAACATCCATGTAATGGTTTCTTCAGGCAGCGACTTTTCTTGTTCATTCACATATGTGCCATCACCTGCCCGAATGGTCACAAGTCCGATTAAGGAGAGCGCTCGAAGCGCTTCACGGATTCGCCCGCGCGCCACGCCGAACTGGGTGGCGAGCAACCGCTCGTTGGGGAGTTTATCCCCTGATTTTAGTTCGCCTGACACGATGGTGCCGGCGATTTTCTCCATAATTTGTTCCGTGACTGTCACTTTCTTGATCGTTTCAAATTTCATCTGAGCAATCACCTATTTTTCATTTCGTTGGGTTCATCATACCTATTGCAGTGCATAAAAATCAATGATACGATAAAAATGGTTTTATAATTGGTACTACCATAATACCGAGTAAGGGGTAGTTGTAGATGGGGATTCAATTAAGAGGGATGACTTGGAATCATAGCCGCGGATTTGTATCTGTGGTGGCAACTGCGCAACGTTATTGCGAAATGCACCCGGATGTCGAGATTGTATGGGAGAAGCGTTCATTGCAACAATTTGCAGACATGTCTATCGAACAATTAGGACAATCGTATGATTTGTTGGTGATTGATCATCCTTGGGCAGGTTTTGCTGCGGATAAATCGCTTTTGGTGCCTTTACAGAATTATTTGCCTACTGCTTTTTTGGAAGATCAAGCGGCCAACGCGGTGGGCAAATCCCACAAGAGTTATGTGTTCGGTGCATTCCAGAGCGCTTTGGCGATCGATGCGGCGACACCTGTGGCTTCTTACCGCAAAGATTTGATGGATCAGGCGGGTTGTCCTGTGCCCCAGACATGGAGCGACTTGCTTACGCTTGCGAAGGGCGGCAAAGTGGCGTTACCCGGCATCCCGATCGATTCGCTGATGAATTTCTTCATGTTGTGCAGCACACAAGGGGAAGACCCTTGTGTTGATAAAGCATATGTCGTCTCAAGAGAAATGGGGCACCTTGCGCTTGAACAGCTTCGAGAGCTTGCCTCTTATTGTACACCGCGTATGTTTGATTGGAATCCGATTCGTGTATACGAAACGATGTCGAGTACCGATGATTTGATGTATTGCCCGTTCGCCTACGGGTATTCCAACTATGCGCGTCCAGGTTATGCCAAGCATGTGCTTCAATACGATGATCTTGTCGCTATAGAAGGGTTTGGTCGCCTGAAGTCCACGCTTGGCGGCACAGGGCTTGCGATTTCCATGCAAAGCGCACATAAAGAGGTGGCTGTAGATTATGTACAGTTCACTGCGAGTCCGAGTATCCAGCGGACGATCTTCGTTGAGAATGGCGGACAACCTGGACACCGCGCTGCATGGCTTGATGCCGAAGTGAATCGGCGGACGAATCACTATTTCCAAGCCACGTTGCCGGCGTTAGATCGGGCTTACTTGCGTCCGCGTTATAGCGGTTATATGCATTTGCAAGATAACGCAGGCGACTTGGTGCGAAATTATATGATGCATGGCGGGAATAAAGATCATGTGCTAGAAGGGATGAATCGACTGTATCACGAGTCTCAGGGAGGACATCAGCTATGAAGCTGCTTGAAGGACTCATTGTGCTCGATTTCAGTCAATTTCTGTCTGGCCCTTCTGCCGCGTTAAGGTTGGCAGACTTGGGGGCGCGCGTCATCAAGATCGAGCGGCCGCTCACGGGCGAAGCGTGTAGACAACTTCAACTGAACAATCTCACCCTCGATGGGGATAGTCTTTTGTTTCACACGATCAATCGGAACAAAGAGAGTTATGCAGCGGATCTTAAACAGCCCGACGATGTGGCGAAGGTGAAGCAGCTGATTGCGCAAGCGGATGTATTGATCGAAAATTTCCGTCCCGGCACGATGGAGAAACTCGGATTTGGGCCTGATGTGGTTTCAGGCATCAATCCGAAACTCGTCTACGGGCGCATCACCGGTTATGGCAAAGAAGGGCCGTGGAAAAACAAGCCCGGACAAGATTTATTGGTGCAGTCGTTATCAGGTGCTGCGTGGCTGAATGGGGATGCTACGCAACCGCCGGTGCCGTTCGGGCTCGCTGTGGCAGATATGTTAACAGGCGCACAGCTCGTGCAAGGGATTCTGGCTTGCCTTGTGAGGCGCGGGAAGAGCGGTGCAGGCGGGTTGGTCGAAGTCAGCTTGCTCGAGACGATGCTCGATTTTCAATTCGAAGTGCTGACCACGTATTTGAATGATGGTGGTCAGTCGCCCCAACGCAGCGCAGTAAATAGCGCTCACGCCTATCTCGGCGCACCCTATGGCATTTATAAGACATCGGAAGGGTACCTTGCCTTAGCGATGGGATCGGTCATCCGGTTAGGCGAGCTGTTAGGGTGTGAAGCGTTGGCGAAGTATGAGGATCCCAAAGAATGGTTTACGAAGCGTGATGAGATTAAGCAAGTGCTTGTTGATCATCTTGCGACACAACCGAATGCGTATTGGTTAGAGCGCTTGGAAGCGGCAGATTATTGGTGTGCCGAGGTACAAACCTGGGAGCAATTGCTCCAACATGAAGGGTTTCAGACACTGGAGATGCTTCAAGAAGTAGCTCGAGAAGGGACAACGCCGATCCGCACGACACGCTGTCCGATTCGCATCAACGGCGAGAAACTCACCTCGCCTAAAGGCTCTCCGCGCGTGGGTGCAGACAATCCATCAATCGAGGCGGAGTTTGGGCTGAAGTTATGAGCACGAATCTTCTTCCCTTAGCTCACGTGATTGTTCTCGATTTCAGTCAGTTTTTGTCCGGTCCATCCGCTGCCTTGCGACTTGCAGATTTCGGTGCGCGCGTCATCAAGGTAGAGCGCCCGGAGGTGGGCGACATCTGTCGTACGCTGTACATCTCGAATTTGGAATTGGACGGCGATAGTACGCTATTCCACTCCATCAATCGCAACAAGGAGAGCGTGGCGCTTGACTTGAAGAACGCGCACGATCGACTTGCCGTTGAAGCGTTGATTCGCAAGGCCGACGTGATGATTCAGAATTTTCGCCCCGGCGTGATGAAGAAACTCGGGCTTGATTATGAACAAGTGTGTAAGTTAAATCCATCCATTGTCTACGGTGAAATTACGGGGTATGGCACACAAGGGGTATGGGCACAGAAGCCCGGACAAGATTTGCTCGTGCAGTCGTTATCCGGATTGGCGATGTTGCAACAATCCCATGCGTCCCGACCACCGACGCCTTTCGGACTGGCCATCGCCGATATGGCTGCGGGCGCGCACTTGGTGCAAGGCATCCTTGCGGCACTCGTCCGACGATCTATCACAGGCCATGGCGCTCATATCGAGATCAGCTTGATGGAGTCGATTCTTGATGTTCAGAGCGCACCGCTTACAGCGTTTATGAACGGTACGGGTCAAGTGTGCAGTTCGTTTACGGGCGGTATTTTTGCAACACAGGATGGTTACATCGCCATGGATGGCACAACTTTGGATCACGCTGTATTTATGGAGAAACTGAGCCATGTCCTTGCTTGCCCCGCATTGCAAAGTCTCACAGACACGGACAGCATTCATCGATGTTTGAACGACCATATGCATACACAAGATACCTCGTCATGGTTGAACCACTTAGAAGAGGCGGGTATTCCTTGCGTGGAAGTGTTCGATTGGAACAGCCTGATGCAGCAGGAGGCTTATCAAATTCTTGAGATGGAACAAGATGTATACAGAATGAATGGTTCACGATTGCGAACGACCCGCTGTCCGATTCGTATCGATGGAGAACGGTTTACGTCAATGATAGGTTCTCCCACTTTAGGTCAAGACACGGATAACATTGTGAAGGAGATCATGAGATGAAGAGTATTCCTAAGCAACATGCGCAACTCCCTGTGTTTAACACGGAGACATGGATGTATGAAGAGTTTGAAGTGGGTGAGAAAATACGCTCGATACGGCGAACGATCTCCGAAGGGGAGTCTATGCAGTTCAACGCTTTGGTTATGGATCTGCATCCTTATGTGGCGGATGAGACGTTCGCGCGCGAAGAAGGTTTGTTCGGACGGCGTCTCGTCGCGGGTGCCATGGTTTTCAGCGTGGGCCTTGGACTGATGGCGCACAATAACATCCATACGTTCAGTTACGGGTATGACAAGCTTCGATTTATTAAACCTGTGTTTATCGGGGATACGATCTATACGGTGCGAACCCACCTGGAGAAGCGACCCAAGTACAAGGAAATGGGGTTGGTGAAAGTCAGCTATGAAGTGTTCAAGAACGATGGTGAACTTGTACTGTACTGTGAGCACCTTCAGACGGTAAAATATAGGCATCCGGAGCAATGGCAGGATCAAATTGAGAAGAAGTAGGGGATGTTACGATGAGTACATGGAAAGTCGATGCGCATCAACATTTTTGGAATTTGGAGAAAGTGGGTTACCGCTGGCTTGATCCGATGTTTGGATCGATCTGCCGCACGATTGAAGCGGATGAATTGGAACCGCACCTCAAAGAAGCAGGCATTGACAAGACCGTCATTGTGCAAGCGATGGATTCGTATGAAGACACCGAATACATGTTGCGCGTGGCGGCAGAGCGGGATTGGGTTGCAGGGGTTGTCGGCTGGGTCCCGATCAACATTCCGAACGTGGCGGCCAAGAAGCTTGAGGAATATGCCAAAAATCCGTATTTCAAAGGTGTGCGACACTTAATCCACGAAGAAGGCGACCCCGATTGGCTCCTCCGAGATAACGTGATTGAAGGTCTCAAAATCTTGGCTTCCTTCGATATGACGTTCGATGTCGTGGGGGTGTTCCCGAACCATCTCAAGCATGTGCCCTACGTGGCAGAGAAGGTACCCCAATTGCGCATGGTTATTGATCATTTTGCAAAGCCGCCGATCAAGGCGAAGGAAATGGGTGTATGGGCGGAGCAATTCGCGCGTGCGGCACAGTATCCGAACGTGTACGCGAAAGTGTCCGGCTTGAATACGGCTGCAGATTGGGAAACGTGGACAGCAGCGGATATTAAACCCTACATTGACTATGGCATGTCATGTTTTGGCGCCAACCGTCTCCTATTTGGCAGCGATTGGCCCGTAGCAGAACTGGCGGGCACGTATGCGAAAGTGTGGAATGAGACGAACAAGGCGATTGGGAACTACGCCCAATCGGATATTGATGCGATCTTGGGCGGCACAGCTATAAAGTTTTATAAATTGTAGAACGAAGGGAGAGTTTGGGTATGCAACGATACGGCAGTGTCATTGGCGTCAGAGCCGAGAAATTGGAGGAGTACAAGCGGTTGCACGCTGCAGTGTGGCCCGGGGTGCTAAGCAAAATTACGGAATGTCATATTCGCAATTATTCCATTTACTACAAGGATGGTTTTCTCTTTAGTTACTTTGAGTATATCGGGACGGACTTTGTAGCAGATATGGCGAAGATGGCAGCAGATCCCCTGACCCAACAATGGTGGGATGTTTGCATGCCTTGTCAAGCACCGCTGGAGACGCGCAAGGAAGGCGAATGGTGGGCATCGATGGAAGAAGTGTTCCACCAAGACTGAGCTTTATGAAGGGAGCGGCATCATGTTTCAAACGATCTATTATGAAGAGTTTGAGGTAGGTGCTCGAAGAGAGACGGTCGGTCGAACCATTACAGAAGCTGACATTGTCTTGCATGCCGGTCAGACGGGAGATTTCTATCCGCATCATATGGACGCACAATGGTGCAAGACGCAAGATTTCAAACAGCGCATTGCCCACGGCACATTAATCTTCAGTGTCGGTGTTGGTATGACCGCGGGTGTCATCAATCCTGAAGCGATGTCGTATGGATATGATCGGCTTCGATTTATTCGCCCGGTCTTTATTGGGGATACGATTCGGGTGAATGTGACGATTAAAGAAAAGAAAGATCATCCCAAGCGTGCGCATCAAGGGATTGTGACTGAAGCGCTGGAAGTCATCAATCACCATGGCGAGACCGTGCTCGTCTGTGAGCATCTGTTGTTGGTCAACAAAAAAACGGATGGATAAGAGGTGAATTGAATGCAGGGGTTGGATTTGGATTACCGCCCGAAATTACCGAAACAATTGAATCGTGGGATTGGGATCGTTGGGGCAGGTGCTATCGTGGAGAGCTGTCATCTGCCCGCCTATCAGATGGCTGGGTTTCAAGTGGTCGGTATTACGGATGTGGATCCCGTCAAGGCGCAACGATTGGCTGCCGCATTCGACATTCGGGAGACGTTCACAACGCTCGAGCAACTGCTGAAGCATCCGGATATTGAAGTCGTTGATGTCGCGGTGCCAGCTGCTTACCAACCGGATATCGTGGAACAAGTCGTCAGCGCGGGAAAGCATGTGCTTTGCCAGAAACCGCTGGCGAGCAACTACGCACAAGCCCGCCGGATTGCCGATGCCGTGAGACGTGCAGGCGTGCGTGGGGCTGTGAATCAACAGATGCGCTGGTCGCCTGGCATTCGTGCGAGCCATACGCTTGTAAAACGCGGTTGGCTCGGTGAGTTGACCCAGGCTTCGATTCAAGTGAACGTGTTGACGGATTTCGCCCAGTGGCCTTGGCTCGCGAAGATCGATCAATTGGAAGTGATGTATCACAGCATTCACTACCTCGATGCGATACGGTTTATCGCGGGGCAACCTCCGGAATACATCTATGCAGACGGTGCTAGGTTTCCGGATCAAGGTTGCATCGGTGAGACAAGGACGCTTATGCATCTGAAGTTTCCCGGCAACATGCGCGGACTTGTACATGACAATCACAACAACATCTGTGGACAAGACGATTGGTATGCCACATTCCGATTCGAAGGGACGGAAGGCGTGGCCAAAGGGACCAACGGAGCACTCTACAATTACCCTGTGGGACGCGAAGATACCCTGCAATTCACATCGAAGTTATTGGATGCAGGTATGTGGTACACACCTTCGTTAACCGGCCGCTGGTTCCCGCATGCGTTCATGGGTACGATGGGTGAGCTGATGTGCGCAATCGAGGAAAATCGGGAGCCGGAGAACAGCGTGGAGGACAACCTCTACACGATGCAGACGGTCTATGCTGCCTATCGTTCGATGGAAGAAAATCGTCCGGTGACACTTAAAGAAATTGCAGAAGAAGTTGATTGATTCAATCATAGAGGGGCCGGACATCCGGCCCCTTTTCCTATAATCAAATCGATTGATTAGTCAAAATATACCGCTTTACCTGTTTTGGCAGATTCATAGATCGCCTCTAAAATTTCCGATACGACACAAGCTTGCTCCGGAGTCACGATGGGTTGTTTGTCTTCCGTGATCGCTTCGATCCAAAGACGCATCTCTGTGTCGGATTCTTTCTCCTGTTTACCGTCATAGAAAGCTACACCTGCACTGCCAAGTTGAATTTGATTCATGTATAATTTACTGTGCTTCTCGCCATTAATACGCAAGCCATCCAGCATATCTGCTCCGCCCTCTGTACCGCAAAGAGTACATTTGGCTTCTCCATCTTGCAGCGTGTTTAAGGCCCAGCTAGATTCCAAAATAATGGTAGCCCCATTCTTCATCGTAATCATCCCGAAGGCTGAATCCTCAACAGTGAATTTTTGAGGATCCCAAGACCCCCAAGCGTTAGCCGCGTTTTCCTTCTTGGAAAGCTTATGGTAAGAGGTACCTAATACAACCTTAGGCTCATAATTATCCATCATCCACAGCGTTAAATCCAGAGCATGTGTACCGATATCTATGAGTGGACCTCCGCCTTGCTTCTCCTCATCTAGGAAAACACCCCACGTTGGGACGGCTCGACGTCTTAAAGCATGGGCTCTGGCATAGTAAATTTCCCCCAAATCACCATCGGAACATACTTTTTTCAAATATTGGCTATCCGGTCGGAAACGGTTATTATAACCTATAGTTAATTTTTTACCTGTACGTTTGGCGGTTTCTACCATTCGGCGAGCATCTGCAGCCGTCTTGGCCATGGGCTTCTCACACATCACGTGTTTGCCTGAATCCAGAGCAGCAATTGTGATTTCAGCATGAGAATCGTTCGGAGTACACACATGAATCACATCAATGGATGAATCCTGGAGCAAATCTTGGTAGTTCTCGTACGTTCGGGCACCGGGCATCCCGTACTTGTCTGCAGCTGACTTGGCCTTGTCCACAATAATATCACAAAATGCGACGAGCTCAACTTGATGATCTAGCTTGGCCAGACTAGGTAAGTGCTTCCCATTCGCAATACCGCCGCAGCCGATGATTCCGATTTTTAGCTTGGTTGACATGTCGTTTCCTCCTTAAAGTAAGTCGAAATTGCAACTTTTCTATCATGTTACCAGTTCTGGAATATAAGGTACAGAAGATTAGCGAAGCAAGGGGATGTTCTAGATGATCAGGATGAATCATAAACCCATCATTGGAATTACAATGGGCGATGGTGCGGGGGTAGGTCCGGAAATTATTGTCAAAATGTTACGCGATCCAGAGATCAACCAACTGTGTCATCCGGTAGTGATCGGTGACGCCGTCCTGCTAGAGCGAGCGGCATCCATCATAGGCGCGGATATTGAGGTTCGATCGATGCAGACGATGGATGAAGCTTTATTTCAACCTGGGATGATCGATTGTTTGGATATGAAATTACTCTCCGCAGATTTGCCTTTCGGTATCGTGTCCGCTGAGGCGGGGAACGCTGCCTTCGCGTATTTAAAGAAAGCGATTGAGCTGGCGAATGCGGGAGCGATTGACGCCATCTGCACAGCACCCTTAAATAAAGAGGCGCTTCATCGGGCAGGTCATTATTTCCCGGGCCATACGGAAATATTAGCGGCGTTAACGGATGCGCAAGATTATGCCATGATGTTGTCCACGCCCAAGTTGCGGGTGATCCATGTCACGACTCACGTAGGCATCGTTGATGCGATCCGGCTTATCAATCCTGAGCGTGTGTATCGGGTCATTCGACTTGCTTATGAAACGTTAGCTCGTGCGGGTATTGAGGCGCCGCGTATTGCCGTGTGCGGTATTAATCCGCATGCGGGGGAGAACGGATTGTTCGGCTACGGCGAAGAAGAAGAGAAAGTGATCCCTGCCGTGGCACGCGCCCAACAGGAGGGCATTACAGTTCACGGGCCGCTGCCCGCAGATACATTGTTTTACCGAGCGGTTCGCGGCGATTTCGATATCGTGGTGGCCATGTATCACGACCAAGGACACGGGCCGATCAAAGTGCTTGGGCTAGAAGAGGGTGTGAACATTACGGTGGGGTTGCCGATCATCCGCACGAGTGTCGATCATGGCACGGCTTTTGATATTGCAGGTAAGGGTATCGCCGATGAACGAAGCTTGAAAGAAGCCATGCGCCAAGCGATTGCGTTGGCACCGAAGCGGGGAGGCTTGCAGATTTGATATCTTCAATGTCTCGTGCCCGAATGGCGATTGTAGCGGATGATCTTACGGGAGCAGCCGATTGTGGACTACAGTTTGTTCGTTACGGGCTGCAATGTGTCGTTGCGCTCGATGGAGCATTCTTGGAAAATACGGATGTTTATATCGCAGATACAGACAGTCGCTCCGTCACACCTGCAGAAGCCTATATGCGAGTCCAAGAGGTTGCACATCGGATGAAGCGAGCGGGGATACAGCACATCTATAAGAAAATTGATTCCACCCTGCGTGGGAATCTTGGTGCTGAGATCCAAGCTATTGTGGATGTTTATGATTTTCAACTAACCGTCGTCGTGCCTGCATTCCCGAAGATGGGTCGGACGACTGAGCGAGGGATTCATTATGTGCATGGTGTGCCCGTCAGTGAAACAGAAACGGCGCAAGATGTGCAATGTCCTGTATTGGAATCCGATGCAACAAAACTGCTCTCTATGCAACTGGGGAAAACCGTGGGTCTTGTGGATTTCACCTTCATACGTGGTTACGATGAACAGAGCAACGTTCACATCATGGTAGAGCGTGTCATGTCACTGCTTTCGCAAGGCATTCATACGATCGTTTTTGATGCACAGACGGATGCTGAACTCGAACACATTGTGAATGGGATAGGGGTTGTTCAAGAGGCACACCATCTATCCATCCTCTGGGTTGGCTCAGCGGGACTTGCTGAAGCTATAGCTGCGCGTACAATAGACAAAAACAAGGAACCAATGCATCGCTCGATTGATCAGACTCCCGGATGTAATTTGGCAAGTGCTTCGGGAGGTCCCGTGCTCATCGTTAGCGGGAGTCGTTCAAGGAAGACGCAGGAACAATTAGACTTCTTGCGGCACAACACGCAGGTTGTGCACGTTATGCTCGATTTGAACCATGTCGAGGAAACGTATGAAACTGTGCAATTGGCGATCGGTGAAGGACAAGATGTTGTCTTGTTTGCTGAGCCAAGCGGTATGAACGAGCGTATGCACGCGAAAGCAGCGCTGATCGCACAGCGATTGGGTGAGCTTACGGCTCGTGTTGTGCAAGCGTTCCCCGTAGGGGGATTTATTCTCACAGGGGGAGATACGGCCAAAGCGGTTTGTAAAGCCTTAGGCGTTAGCGGATTGTTGCTTGTTGAGGAAGTTGAACCGGGACTTCCCATGAGTCGACTTATAGGTACAAAGTCTGTGCTCACTGTAACGAAAGCTGGCGCATTCGGTTCGAAACCATCATTAGCGAAGGCGCTCTCGACTATGCATAGGTTCCGGTGACGATTGATGGAAATGAATGAGATTGTGAAATAAATAGGGGCCGGTCATCCGGCCCCTTTCACTTCCCCTTTGGTCCACCCTGTACTTGGCTCAGCCAATTTGGAAAGTCCGGTCCCACGATAGAGTCGCAGGATAACAATTGCTTCGACAGCCTTTGCTTCACTATGTACTTTAATCAGCTTGGTTATGGTTACCCAATGACA
>JBILCM010000022.1:0-32729 GCA_044353165.1 Paenibacillus sp. | reverse complement strand
TGGATCGGAATTTGTGCTTCGTTGAGAATCAGATCCAAATCGGGAAGCTGTCTCATGACTTCCTTAAGTGCGGTCGCAATCCCTCCGCGTGTCGGATCTGTCAAGAATCGGATGGTATGAAACTGTGTGAACAGTTGCTCAATGAGCGCATTTAACGGTTGACAATCACTGAGCAAAGGTGTCGAGAATTGTAATCCTGCGCGTTGCGCAAGTATTGCAACCGCATGCTCAGCGATTCCCCCATTGATGATCACACGATCTCCTGGCCTGATGTGAGCGCAGCCGAGCTGTCTGGTCTGTTTCAAATACCCGATTCCGGTTGTATTCATCATGATTCCTCCGCATTTCCCTCGCTCAACGACCTTCGTATCACCCGCAATAATACGAACGTCCGCCTCCTTGGCCGTATTCGCGATAGATCGGACAATTCGCTCCAATACCTTGATTTCTAATCCCTCTTCAAGTACAAAGCCAACGGTTAGAAATAACGGCTTCGCTCCGCTCACTGCGATGTCATTCACGGTTCCGGCCACCGCAAGCTTCCCGATATCCCCTCCAGGAAACTCGATGGGTTGGATCACGAAGGTATCCGTACTCACAGCAAGGTGCTGCGTGGGGACATATAGGATTGAGGCATCATGTTGTTCTTGTAAAATCGGATCATTCAACAGCGGCTGAAATACTTGTTCGATCAAATCTTGCGTGAGTTGTCCGCCGTCGCCGTGAGAAAGCATGATCGATTTCATATCCTTACCCCCCCATGACGGTTGCCGACTTATAATGGAAAAATGTAGCGCATGTTCCTTCAGACGAAACCATGCAAGGGCCGAGCGGCTGCAATGGTGTACAAGCTTTTCCGAACAACTTACAATCCAGTGGCGATTCCTTTCCTTTAACGATTTCGCCACACCTGCAACCTTGGATCACCTTCGTCCTCGGCCTATGGGTGACTTCAACATGCTTCATTGCCTCATAGTCACCATACGCTTTATTCAATGAAAGTCCGCTTTGCTCGATTTGGCCGAAGCCTCTCCAGGTCATCGTCGACACCTCAAAGCAATCCGACACGATTTGTTGCGCCTTAGGGTTTCCCTCTTCTTTGACCACCCGGGGATACAGATTTATTACACGATGAAGAGGGTTCTCCATCTCCTTCAATAGCACTGCGACACTCATTAATAAATCAATCGGCTCGAACCCTCCGATGACCGCGGGAACATCAGACTCCTCTAGGAATGTCCAGCCCTGACGCCCGATGATAACGGACACATGCCCCGGTATAACAAAGCCGTCCAATTGATGCGTAACATCCTTAATTAGAGTCATTAATGCGGGAGGTGTAAGTTTATGCGCGGAATAAACGAAATAATTGCGAAGCCCTTCTTGTCGCGCCTGTTGCAAGCTTAAAGCGGCCCCCGGAGCCGTCGTTTCAAAGCCTACACCAAGAAAGACAACTTTATAGGATGGATTCCGCTTTGCCAACGCAACGGCTTGAGATGCGGAGGTCACAATCCTGACGTCGGCGCCGCCCGATTTCTCCCGTTCAAGAGTCGCATGCGATCCCGGCACCTTCATCATATCGCCGAACGTTGCGACAATGACTTCACGGTTGCTTGCGAATGCAATCATCTGATCGATATCGCTTTGATCCGTTACGCAAACCGGACAGCCGGGCCCGCTGATAAGTTCTACAAAAGGAGAAAGCAGATCCCTTACACCGCTTTTGCTGAAAGCGGCGGAGTGAGTACCGCATACCTCCATAAGCCTTAATTTTCTTCCCGCTTTTTCCCTCACTCTATAAAGAAGAGGTTCCACTTCACGATAGAGCTGTTGAAATTTGTGTCGATCCCGGAAAGCCTGTAGATTCATTCTTCCCCCAGCATCTCCTTCCATAGCTCAAGCCCGTCCTGAGCCTGAGTTTCATCCATGACCTGGATCGCCTCTCCCGCATGGACGAGAACATACTGCCCCACATCTACCTGCTCCAACAAAGCAATCCCTACCCAAAACTGCGTTCCCATATAATCGACTCTCGCTTGATTGCTTTCCCGAACCAACTCAACCACCCTCGACGGTACCGATAAGCACACGACCCTTCGCCCACCTCCATAATCCGCATACGGCTTGCCCTAACGCGACACCGCCATCACCAGCTGGTACTTTGCTATGGCTGTAAACCTGAAATCCATCTCGCGCTAATAATTGTTTGGCGATGCTCTGAAGATACCTGTTATTCCAAACACCACCGCTGAGGACAACATGGTTGATTCCCGTGCGGAGGCGAGCCTCCCTTGCCCCGTCCAGCACCATATACGCGATCGTATGGTGAAATTTATATACCATCTTGATGAGCGACAAGCCGCTCTGGAGATCCTGATGGAGCTGTCTCATCATAGGCGCGATTTCCCATTGATCATTCGTCAATACATAGGGGTACTTCTCATCTAATCGTATGCCGTCATCAAGCTGTCCCGCTTCGATGATCTCACTGAGGCGAATCGCCGCTTCTCCGTCATAACTGCAATGCGTACAAACCTTCAAGATTGCAGCAATCCCGTCGAAAAGCCTACCCGCACTGCTTGCTTCAGGAGCAGGAATCATTCCTGATAGCTGTGCCAATAGGATCGGCAGTTGAGCTTTGTGTTCAGGGAAATCATGAAACGCATATTGCGAGAAAATCTCGACGTTACCTTCCGCTGCTTCATACAGCAGGCTTAAGCCTGTCATCCAAGGGTTTCGGATCGCCGCTTCTCCCCCCGGCAACCGAATCGGCTTCAGGTGAACCACTCTTTGGAAATCAACATAATCGCCGGTTAAAATTTCAAATCCCCAAAGTTTTTCATCTGAACCATACCCTGTTCCGTCTAATATGCAGCCGATGACCGGAGAAGCGATATGGTGCTCTGCCATACAAGAAGCCATATGTGCATGGTGATGGTATACAGGAACCTTAGGCTCGTTGCTCCCTTTATTCATCGCTTGGGACAACAAATAATTGGGATGCGGATCATAGACGATGATTTGCGGTTTTCGTGAAAACAACGTCTCATAATGATTTCTTGCAACCTGATGAGCGGCCAAACCCTCTAATGTATCGATATCCCCCATATGCTGACTGACAATCGCTTTATCTTGAAATATATAACAGAACGTATTTTTGGTTTCTGCTCCGAGGCCCACAACCACCGGCCATTGCGGTTCCGATTTTTCTTCCGTAACAGGCAGAGGAATTTCAATGGCGTTAGGGACGAAGCCGCGAGATCGGCGGATGAATTGAAACTCTTCCCCCACCACCTGACCTACAGAGTCATCGTTCCATATGACAATTTCCCGGTTATGGAATACGAACAAATCTGCAATGCCTTGCAAATGATTCACGGCTTCATCATTCGTGTAAATCACGGGTCGTCCGCTCGCATTGCCGCTCGTTGCTACCAACCACATGAGCTCTGTGGCGAATAACAAATAATGAAGCGGCGAATAAGGCAGGAAGACACCGATCCGAGCCATACCAGGCGCGATTTCTGAGAGCGGTAGCGTCTGTGCGGTATGACCTTGGGGACGAAGCAACACAATGGGAGCCGCCGGGCTCTCCAGCGCTTCTTGTTCCTTAGCTGAAACTTCAAAATGTTCGCTGACTGCCGCTACATTTTTCGCCATGATTGCAAGGGGTTTGTTGGGTCTGCCTTTACGCAGTCTTAAGTTCCGGACAGACGACGGCTGGGTCGCATCACAGATCAAATGAAATCCGCCGATACCTTTTATTGCTGTAATTCCCCCCTCCTTCAATGTTAGCTGACACAACGATAAGTCATTGCCTTCCGACAACTTTTGACCGAAACGGTCAACAATTTCTATGCTTGGTCCGCAATGAGGACAGGCGATCGTCTGGGCATGAAAGCGCCGATTGCTTTCATCTTGGAATTCGGCTTTGCAGTATTCGCAGATATGAAAAACCTCGAACGAAGTGAATTGTCGATCATAAGGAATAGAACGGATGGTCGTAAAGCGCGGTCCACAGCATGTGCAGCTTATGAAAGGATACTTATGGAACCGAGTTTGACGGGTGATCTCATCGATGCAATTTGAACATACGGCTAAATCTGCTGGGAAGGTAATCGCCTCAAGGCCTTGATTCAAACTGGGCATGATGACAAATCCCGTTTCGTTCTTGATGGGAAGACGGGTACGGTGGATAGATCGGATGCGTATCGGCGCGGGGCTGTCTGAGATGAGTTGATTCGAGAAAGCTTCAATATTTGCCTGTGGACCTTGCGCTTCAATAACAACCTTCCCGCTTAGATTTTGGACCCAACCCGCAAGTCTGTTCTGCTGTGCCAAACGGTATACATGTGGCCTGAACCCGACGCCTTGCACCACACCGCTTATGTCTAGTCGGATTCTGCACGCCTCTGTTGCTGTTGAACTTTCTGGATGAGCCAATCGTTCCATATCGCTAACCCCTCCCCTGTTCTAGCAGAAACACGGAATATTGGCGCATTCGGATTTGTTCTATGGACCTCTGCATGAAATTTAGAAACATCAAAAGTTAAGTATGGGAGCAAATCAATCTTGTTTAACAGGATGGCACCCGCTTGTTGGAAAACATAAGGGTATTTCTCGACTTTATCTTCTCCTTCCGTGATGCTCAGGACGGCGATCTTCATATCTTCCCCCAGTTCAAAATCCGCAGGACATACCAGATTGCCGACGTTCTCAATCAACAATAGATCAATGTCCTGCAGCGGGAGTTGAACAATGACATCATAAATCATCTTCGCGTCCAGATGGCAAGCCCCTTGTGTATTGATTTGCACCGATTGTACACCTAAAGCACAAATCCGCTCAGCATCAAGCGTTGTCATCACATCCCCTTCAATGACAGCAACGCTCATTTGTTGCTTCAATGAAGGTATCACGTGTTCTAATATACTCGTCTTCCCCGCCCCCGGTGAGCTCATCATATTCAAAGTCCATACGTTATTTCTTTGTAAAATAGAGCGGTTGCGCGCGGCCCATTCCTTATTTCCTCGCAGCACGTCTTTATTCACTTCAATACGGACAGACATCGTATGATTCTCCTTCGATATAAGCGATGTAGAAATCAAAGCCGGGACAACGATCCCAATCCAGCTTCGCCTGTTCCAACATGTCACCGGACTTCATCCACTGAAAGGACAATGCAAGTGATTCGGGCAACACACACATCCGATCCCCAATCATTAGCTTGATCAAGGTAATTCGCGTTAGCTTCTCTTCAACAGCCGCTTTCACTGCAATGTTCATGACCTCGTGGATTAGACTGACTTCATGCATATGACATCAGTCCTCATTGTAAAGATAACATCTCATATCAGAATATGTTGTATATAAACGAGGTATGATACGAAAAAAAAAGCGTCCCAAAAGTTCAGTGATCTCATGAAAGATGTTTAATAAATACTGTCCTTGCATATTAGGACAGTATTTATATTATCCGCCTCGGCGTACTAGAGCTTTATTTTTAAGGGATTTCTCCAATCAGATCATTCTGTGTGCCGCGACCGTATCCATTCATGCCATTATCGGGTATAATGTTTAAATGAACCGATTTAACACCATGATTTATTAAAGGAGTGGTTCTCCATGTCAATGGTACGAAAACTCCATCCTCATATAGCAAAAGGCTTAAGGGAGTTTTTATCTGAAAACAATATATCCACCAAGAAGCTTGTCATAGATCTTGAAGCAGAAACCATCGAGGACTTTGATGATTACTCAGTTGATGACATTTTAAGTGTGGCTGGAATTCTGAAGCCCGGGGAGGCGCAAGAATTATTAGACCACATTCAGGAGTCACGGGAGGGCTGGGGAAAGTGACCCACAACCACTCCGGTTATTTATTCGATTCGAACATCGTCATCGCCATTCTGGACAACGATCATGCCGTTGTTAACTTAGTACGACAAGCCCAAGAAGAAAAACGGCGAATATTCTTTTCGACGATTACGGAATGTGAAGTACTGAGTGGTGTCAAACACAATCAGTTCTTAATCGCAGAAAGGCTATTCTCCCCTAGGCATATGATACATGTCGATTCCGCTGTCGCAAGAAAAGCAGCTTCCATGCAAGACGAGCAAAGAAGCAAGGGACGGAAAATAAAAACTCCTGATGCGCTCATTATTGCAACTGCCTTTACAGCTAATTTGGTACTGGTTTCCCGAGATTCGGACATGACTTTTGTTACGAATGAGTATGGGATGACTTTGTTGAAAATATAGATCTATACCTGCAGGCTTTCCTCTCATTAGTTAAAGACAGAAGACACCTTGGAGCGATTTCTATCACTCCAAGGTGTCTTCGTTTTACACGATGTGGGCAAAATGTGGGCAATCCAGGTTTCCCCGAGGAAAAACTCTTGCCCCACAAGGGCTCAAGCCCTTGCTTACATCATGCCGCCCATGCCACCCATACCGCCCATGCCATCCATGCCGCCAGGGCCGCCAGCTGCACCTTTCGGTTCTGGCTTGTCAGCAACAACCGCTTCGGTCGTGAGGAACATCGCTGCTACGGATGCTGCGTTCTGCAATGCAGAGCGTGTCACTTTCGCAGGGTCTACGATACCGGCTTGGATCATGTTGACCCACTCGCCCGTCGCCGCATTGAAGCCTACGCCGATCGCTTCTTTCTTGAGGCGTTCCACAACGACGGAACCTTCAAGACCTGCATTCGTTGAGATGATGCGAACCGGTTCTTCCAACGCGCGAAGCACGATGTTCACACCTGTCTTCTCATCAGCATCACCGGTTGCTGCGCTTGCTACAGCACTGTATACGTTCACTAGAGCGACGCCGCCGCCGGAGACGATGCCTTCTTCAACCGCTGCACGCGTCGAGTTCAAGGCGTCTTCGATGCGCAATTTACGCTCTTTCAATTCGGTTTCTGTCGCTGCGCCGACTTTAATGACCGCTACGCCGCCAGACAATTTCGCAAGGCGCTCTTGCAACTTTTCCTTATCGAATTCGGAAGTTGTTTCTTCGAGTTGTGCCTTGATTTGGTTCACGCGAGCATCGATGTCGGACTTGTCGCCAGCGCCGTCAACGACGATCGTGTTTTCCTTGGATACACGGACTTGACGTGCGGAACCGAGTTGATCCACGCGCGTCGACTTCAAGTCGAGGCCGAGCTCGTCGGTGATCACTTGTGCGCCTGTCAGTGCCGCGATATCTTGCAACATCGCCTTACGACGATCGCCGAAGCCTGGTGCTTTCACAGCGACGCAAGTGAAGGTGCCGCGCAATTTGTTCACAACGAGTGTTGCGAGCGCTTCGCCTTCGACGTCTTCTGCAATAATGAGCAATTGCTTGCCGGATTGTACCACTTTCTCTAGCACAGGCAAAATTTCTTGAATGTTGCCAATTTTCTTATCGGTGATGAGGATGAAAGGATTGTCTAATGTCGCTTCCATCTTATCGGTGTCGGTAATCATGTATGGCGATATGTAGCCACGATCGAACTGCATCCCTTCAACGACTTCAAGCTCGGTTGTGAAGCCTTTGGACTCTTCTACGGTAATAACACCGTCGTTGCCGACTTTCTCCATCGCATCCGCGATCAATTGGCCGACTTCCTCGTCACCGGAAGAAATTGCAGCCACTTGTGCAATGGAATTGCGACCTTCTACAGGCTTGGAGATGGCTTTCAGTTCTGCAATCGCTGCAGTTACAGCTTTCTCAATGCCCTTACGGACGACCATCGGGTTCGCACCCGCCGTCACGTTCTTCAACCCTTCGCGAATCATCGCTTGAGCCAAGACCGTCGCGGTAGTTGTGCCATCGCCTGCTACGTCATTCGTCTTCGTTGCTACTTCTTTCACGAGCTGTGCGCCCATGTTCTCGAATGCATCTTCCAACTCGATTTCCTTCGCAATGGTTACCCCATCGTTCGTAATCAGCGGGCTTCCGAATTTCTTCTCCAACACGACGTTACGACCTTTAGGTCCGAGCGTGACTTTCACAGCATTCGCTAATGCATCAACACCGCGAAGCATCGCGCGGCGGGCATCTTCACTAAACTTAATTTCTTTAGCCATGGTTTTTCCGACCTCCTGAATAGTTTTAGCCTAGAATCGCAAGAATATCGCTCTCACGCATAATCAAAAGCTCGCGGCCTTCGAATTTCACTTCGGTACCTGCATATTTTGAGAAAATGACGCGGTCGCCTTCCTTCACATCCAACGGAATACGCTCCCCATCCTTATACACTCCTGGACCGACGGCAACAACTTTGCCTTCTTGCGGCTTCTCTTTCGCCGTGTCCGGCAATACAATACCGCTCGCTGTCGTCTCTTCTTTCGCAACTGCTTCGAGTACTACGCGATCTCCCAACGGTTTCATCATGACTGTAATGGCCTCCTTCAAATGGTGTTCGATAATGTTTATTTTGTTAGCACTCAACGACGTTTAGTGCTAACACTCACGATTCTGATTGTACTGATTTTTGGATTCATTTTCAAGTGGGCGAATAAAAATTTTTCCAATCGACCCCAAGTTAATCGGGCAATCGCTTATCCTCTTGTTGCTTTTGCGGCAATTCCGCATTCGCAGATGTCTGTGATCGTTGTTGTGTATCTGTATCTGTGTCATTGTCACTGTCTTTGAGTATGTCTTTGGTGCCTTCTTTAAACTCGCGAATGGTGCGGCCCAGGGAGCGGCCGAGTTCAGGAAGCTTGTTGGGTCCGAACAAAATGAGCGCGATGATCACAATAAGCAGAATGCCCACAGGGCCAATATTCTGAAACATCCTTTTTCCTCCTCGTTGTCTGTTATTTCAGCAATCCCCCATACCCCATCGTGACGATGTCTTGACGCTCAATGCGCTCACCTGCGCAAATGCGCGGCAGCAATGCATCGAAGGAAGTGTACGGTTCATAGATGACGGCCCCTGGTAAGCCGAGAATCGGGATATCGTCGCCCTGGTTGGGAATGTATCCCATCAGCATCATCGAACCAGGCAACATCGGTGTCCCGTAGGACACAATGGTGGCGCCCGCTTGTTTGATCGCGCCGGGTGTCCGATCATCGGGATCGACCGACATGCCGCCCGTGACCAGGATGAGGTCCACCCCAAGCTGTTGGTATGCATGAATATGCTGTTGGATACTGTCTGTATCATCCGGTGAATACCGCTGCTCCATGACCTGAGAACCGAGCGCTTCGAGTTTTTGGCGCAATACGGGACCGAATTTGTCTTCAATACGGCCGGTGAATACTTCACTTCCCGTCGTGATGATCCCCACTTGGAGCTGCCGCAAAGGCTTTACTTCGAGTAACGGGTATGCCTGCGTGTTGCGGTAATGACGCGCAATCTGTTCGAATGCATCGACCGTCTGCTCTTCCACAACGAGCGGCACCACTCGCGTGGCCGCCAGTGGTGTGCCTGGTTGGACGACGGTATGGGTGGTGATGGTTGAAAATACGACATGCTCGATGGCATTGACAGCATGGATGAACGGTTCATGTACCTTCGCTAATCCACGGATGGTTGACTTGATCGTGACCTTGCCTTCCCGAGGTTCGGTATATTCCACATTTTCCCCGATCACCGCTTGCGCCATCCGTAGGGCGGCATCTTCTTCGTGCAACCATCCCGCTGGAACATCCAGAATGTAGATATGTTCCTTGCCGATATCGAGCAGGAGCGGAATGTCTTCCGCTGTGATTACGTGCCCTCTGCGGAACGCTTGCCCTTTGAACTCCCCAGGGATAATCCGCGTGAGGTCGTGTCCCAGCCGCAAGCCGATCGCGTCTTGCACACGGACTTCTGTCATCATTCGCTCTGGCTTCATGCGCTTTACAGCTCCCTCCCTTGGATGTTAAAGAGGGATAACTCCAAATCCGGGATGAGCGCAAGCATCGCTCTGCTCACACTTTGAGGCGATCCCGGCAAATTCACGATCAACGTCTGATTGCGTATTCCTGCCGTCCCGCAAAAATGTGCCGAAGGCAGACCCGCTGCGCGAAGACTGCTGCGAATGACTTCAGCGAACCCGGGAACTTCCCGATTCGCCACCAATCGCGTCGCCTCCGGGGTGACGTCCTTGGTCGTCAGTCCGACGCCGCCGAGTGTCAGAATGAGATGGGCTTGGTAATATTCCGACATCTCAATGAGGGCTGCCCTGATCTCATCGGTCTCTTCAGGAACAATTCGCTCATCCACAATCTCGCCGTGCAGTTCCTCTTCGACGAGTTCACGGATGACGAGCGCACTCGTCAATTCAATGTCTTCTCTAGATCCCCGGTCGCTGGCTGTTAAGATCGTCGTTCGCCACCGCATGTGGTTCTCTCCTCCATGGTTTAGCGTATGTAGTCTCCGCTCTTCCCGCCTGTTTTGCGTTGGAGCTGGGTTGAACCGATGGTCATGGCCTTGTCGATGGCTTTGCACATGTCGTATACCGTCAAAGCCGCTATGGACACCGCCGTGAGAGCTTCCATCTCAACGCCGGTGCTTCCCGTCGTTCGGACCGAAGCCTCGATGAAGAGTTGATCTTTGCCGTTATCGCTGAACGCAATGTCGACACCGGTAATGCGAATCGGGTGGCACATCGGGATCAACTCGGACGTGCGCTTGGCGGCCATGATCCCTGCCACTTGGGCAACGGCCAGCACATCGCCTTTACCAATGGTGCGCGAACGTATCGCTAGCAACGTCTCCGGCCGCATCTGCACCGTCGTTGTTGCCACCGCATTGCGCGGTGTATCCGGCTTCCCGCTGATGTCCACCATACGGGCTCGACCTTGCTCGTTAAAATGTGTGAAGTCCATCTCACGGCTTCCTCTCTCTATCATTATGTACCCGCGATATGCGGCGCGGTTTCATCTATTCCGATTGAAATTGTGAACAATCGATGACACCCGCTTCGGTGACAACGAAGTGGACAGCGATGTCGTGCGGTTGGGTCGGCACGACATCTCGAATTTGCGCCGCGAAGGCAGGCGCAATGAGGGTGAGCGCCCCGCTGTCGATCGCGGGGCGGCACGTCTGGAGGAGGCGATCGTAGTAGCCTCCGCCGTAGCCTAGACGCCGGCCTGCGGCGTCGAAGGCGAGCCCGGGCACGAGCATGAGCATGCGCGTGCGCGTGTCCGGGCCGGGCTGCGGCGCCAGCGGTGCGTGCGGCGCCGGCTGTCTGATGCCGTAGGGCCCCGGCATCAGCTCGTGTTCCCCTGCGATGTAGCGCAGGGTCATGGTGCGTGCCGCGAGTTCCACGCGCGGCACAGCCACAGGTATGCGCTGCGCCCAGCACCAGCGCATCCACGCCAGCACGTTCACTTCCGAACGTGCTGGCACGAATGCCGCCAATATGATAGGCGGCGGGGGTCCCTCCGATGCGTCCCTCGCATCGGCACCGCCACGCAATAGCTCCGCCCATTGCGACATCAGAAGTCTGCATACCTCAGCAGACTTCTCCTCGCGCGCGCTAGCACCCAGTCCATCGCGGATGGACTTCATGTGCGCGCGCAATTGCTGTTTCGCCTCATTCGCAGGCGCATGGCTCATCTCTGTGCGATGGTTCTGCACTCGCGCACCTCCATGAACACACCCAAAAAAGTTATTACATATATTTCATTGTACCATAGGTTGGTTTTTTAACGCATCTCGCCATCAATCGTCGCTAGTCACCGACTTGAAATTCCGATACACTGGATTGTAACCGCAGTTCGGACACGGAGGAATTTCATCATGTTACTGCAGGCTTCAGGAATCGACAAAAGTTACGGAGCGAATGCCATTCTCTCCAAAGTGAATATACAAGTCAGCGCACGCGATCGCATCGGCCTTGTGGGAGCGAATGGCGCAGGCAAGTCCACGTTCTTGCGTATTCTCGCAGGTGAAACCGTGCATGACCATGGCCAGTTGTTCATAGCCAAAGGTACGACGATCGGTTATCTGGATCAGAAGAGCGGCTTGCAGTCCGATCAATCCATCGCCTACGAGATGCGCGCCGTGTTCGCTTCATTATTGGCTACGGAGACTGAGCTTCGCGAGTTGGAAACACAGATGTCAGACCCTGCCCTAACCGCAAACGAAGAGATATATGATCAAATGATCACCAAATATGCCGCTCTCGCTGAAATGTTCCAAAAACAAGGCGGTTACGCCATGGAAGCGAACATTCGCAGCGTGCTGCACGGGATGGGATTTGGCGACACAGACCCCAGCACAACCGTGTCGAGTTTAAGCGGCGGACAGAAAACTCGCTTGGCCTTGGCCAGACTTCTCTTAATCAAGCCGGACTTGCTCTTGTTGGATGAACCGACAAACCACCTCGACATCGCGACACTCCGTTGGCTCGAAGCGTGGCTTCGCAATTATCCCGGCGCCGTATTGGTGGTCTCTCACGACCGATATTTCCTAGACGCGCTGGTCGACACCATCTATGAAATTGAAAGAACATCAACGCGCAAATATACAGGCAACTACACGCGTTTCATTGAGCTGAAAGCCGCCGAACACGAGCGCAATCTGCGCGTGTATGATCGCCAACAAGATGAAATTGCGCGCATGGAAGATTTCATTCAACGCAATATCGCTCGAGCTTCCACGACCAAACGCGCGCAAAGTCGACGTGCCATGCTCGATCGCATCGTCCCGGTCGATCGACCCCGCGGAGATTTGCGCAAAGCGACGTTCCGCTTTGAAGTAGAACGCGCATCCGGTAAAGATGTACTCGATGTACAACAACTTGCCATGTCTTACAGTGCAGAACAAGCCCCTTTGTTCCAGAACGTCAGCTTCACCGCCCACCGCGGAGATGCCATTGCACTCATCGGGCCCAACGGTATTGGCAAAACAACTTTACTTAAAGCATTGGTCGGCACGATGGAACCAACACACGGCCGCATCGTCTGGGGGACGAATGTAACCATCGGTTATTACGATCAAGAACAGACTGGGCTGAATAAAAACAACACCGTGCTCGAAGAGCTGTGGAACACCTTCCCACATCTCGAGGAAGTGCGTATTCGCACCGTATTAGGAAACTTCCTCTTCCTTGGCGAAGACGTGCTCAAGAAAATCTCCGCCCTCAGCGGTGGTGAGAAAGCCCGCGTCGCGTTGGCCAAACTCATGTTGCTCAATGCCAATGTGCTAATTATGGACGAGCCCACAAACCATCTTGACCTCGTGAGCAAGGAAGTGCTCGAATCCGCCCTGTTGGACTATGAAGGCACCATCCTGTTCATTTCGCATGATCGTTATTTTCTGAACCGGATTGCGGAGTTTGTGCTGGAGTTGTCGTCCGACGGCGTTCAACATTTCCTAGGAAATTACGACGATTATATAGCCAAAAAGGAAGAAATTGCCGAATTAGCTTCCATGAACAACAACTTGCGACCTTCAGTACCGTCAATGCCCGTCGCCTCCACATACGAAGCTGTGAAACAATCCAAACGGGAAGACCGCGCTCGCCAACGCCGCATAGAGCAGTTGGAACAGATTATTGCTACCACTGAACAACGGATATCCGACTTCGAATTGAAACTCGCCGATCCGGACATTTTTAAGGACTACAATGCTGTCGAAAAACTGCAAAATCAAATCGATGAGGACAGAATGCTTCTCACCACAACGTATAAGGAATGGGAAAACCTCATTGAATAATTTGAATCATTTACTCAAATGACAATATATGGTTTATTTTATTTATCCACAGTTTCTGGGTAAGTTGCTGTGGATATTGTGTATAACTGCTTGTTTTTCGAGTCATTTCGCCATTTTTCCCTGTGGATAGTGTTTTCACAACCGTTGCTGATTAACAATCACATCTTCGATTCTCCCGGATATTCTGAAGGATACATCCGCGTATTCTACATGTCCGTTCGACCATTGGACTGTAAACCGCATCACATGCGTTCCCCCAACCAACTGCTTGGCGTGTTGGGTTCGAATCATTGTGCCTCCGAAATCACCCGTACCGAGCGGGGACAACGTCTCGATATTTGAGGTTGTTAACAACTCCGCTGTCACCCCTTGCGCTTTCGTGCCGCTGACAGTTGTATCTGTAACTCGCGCACGAAGCACAAGCGCTTCCCCGGCCCAGAATTCATCCGACGCACGGACTGCAAGTGGATATTTACTGTTCCACGATTGGCGGTAAGCCTCCCATTCCGATGTGTGTCCTACCTGTCCAAGAATAGCGAGATCTTGCACCGTGAACGTGCGTGTGATTTCATGGAACGCACCTTTCGCGTCTGTAGCGCGAAGCTGCGCCGTATACATGCCCCGCTTCACACTGAGCAAGTCCAAATTCTTATGGGTGCTTATACTTAATGTCCCTAATGGATCCGTTATTTTCCATTGATACGTCACCGCATCCTGATCCGGATCCGTGGTCGTATTGATCAATTGCACCACATCCCCTTCATAAATCAGCGCAGGTGTCCATCCAAAGCTGGCAATCGGCGCGCGGTTCGTTGTAATCCGGAAAAACGTAGGTTCACTGTAATTCCCCCAGTCGAAGCCATCGAAACTTCGAGCCACTACATAAAAATCGACATTCTCGGGTAAATCGATTGTGGGTGTCCACTGCGATGCACTCGTCGTGATAACGCCGCTATCCTGTTGCAGGATTCCGCCATATCGATAGATCCGAAGTTGAAATCCCGACTGTGCATCGCCGTCTTCATCTTGATGCTGCCACCCGATCACAGGCCTCTTTGTTGAAAACATGGTTGGATAGTTCGGACTCGAACTGGATGGATTCGTTACCGAAACCGTAGGCAACCGATTCACCACTGACACCGTAGCTGATGCTGTTGTTGTCTCTCCCAAATTATCTGTTGCATAATAACTCGTTGTCACTGATCCTAACGCTGTCGTCGTGTATGTTCTTGAGCCTATGCCCGACCAAAGCCCTGTCCACCCCTGACTCACAATGTCCCCGTCTGCATCGAACGCATTCGCTTGGAATGTTACCGTCGTTCCCCGATACAAAGGTGTCGGCGCGTCATGATTGACCACCACACTTGGCGGCGAGTTCGCCACCCAATATCTATATGTATATTGAACTGTTCCACTGTAGCTCCATGTCGTCGTATCGCTCGTCACGGGGTACTCCCACATAGCCGAACCTGAGTAGTCATACCAAAACCGCTGAAACTCACAGCTTGCGTCGTTGGTTGCTGTTTTATTTTTGTACGCTGTTACTTCAACATATAAACTCATCTTCGAACTGCAACTGGCAGCACCGTATCCAGCGCCACTCGGACTTATAATTGATTGTGCAGGACCCACAATGTCTGCGATGACTCCAAAACCACATGATGAACTTGATGTTCCATTTTGTGTTGTTGTTCCACTGGCCGTCGCGGAACAATGTTTCATATTCCACTCCGGATTGTTGGGAGCACCAAAACCAAAATATGCGATCGTTCCATTCCCGTCATAGCTTGCAGACCCTTGTGAAATATTGAATGATACATTCCTTGAGGCTGGTGGTATTGATTTGGTCCAATTGCAAGTGGGTTCTCCACTTCCACAGGTTGTATTACTATAATCCCATCGCCACTCTGTAGATGAAGTTGTCTCACCTACACCACCCGACCAATTCACTTCTATGTTAGACCCTGAATAAGTCGTTGTCATTTGGCCCGTTCCATCATTGGTTGCCGTAACGCTAACGATATCGTATCCAACGTTGACCATCGCAAACCCGGAGTCACTTAATTTCCCTACGTCTGATAAATATATTGAACTGCTTGCAGTTGCCCAATATCCACTTGCGTGAGCATTCGAAGACGTAAATATACAAGCAATAAAGACAAACAAAAGTATCAAGATTGCTTTCATAAGAATGTATCGGCCCTCCTGCTGTTACTTAATTGGAGATGGCAAGTAATCAAACGATATCATTTCAGGTAAACCTCTGGATCTCATGTTCATTTTTATAGTTACATTGGGTTTACTAGCAGACAAATAATATCTTAATGGAACGATGGTTTTTAATTTCTCCCCTTCGCTTAATAACTTCGGCTTCACAAATCCCGAGAACTTCTCCGGAGGCCACCTGGGTGGATTTGAATTTATTTGTGAATACACAGTGGAAGCAAAGTTTGTATTATTAAAATCCGAATGGCTTTCTGTTTGAAATATATTGTTTAATATCGTCATTTCGTCGTATTGAAACCCGTTAGAAGTTAAAGCTTCGATCTCAACTTCAAGCCGTATCAGTGCGTAATGTAGCAGCATATACATCCCCAACCGACTCATCTCCTCACGAGCGTTGAACGGTCCGAGATATGGATTTCCCGGTGCAATGTCCATGCGAGATAGTAGAATGTTACTGTTGGGCGCATGATAAACCTCGCCAGAATTCGTGATGTTATGGATGGTCAGCCTGACTTCCTTCCCCGTAATCACAATCGGAAAACTCGCCACGGGTATCGGTTCTCCATACCCAACCGTGTGAAACTTCGGTACCCATTCCACGCGTTTCTCCTCGAAGCGAAATTGGCCGTCAATCCGAATGTAATCGAATGGGTGACCGCTTTCACTTCTAGGTACCCAGGTGACTTCCCCCCCGAACGCTTCGGAAAGAAATCTGAGCGGCACACACATCCGGTTGTTGCGGATTTCCGGCGGCGCATCGAGGGCGATCGTGCGGCCGTTCACCTTCGCATGCGGTTCCCCGACCGCTAATACGACCTCATCGCCATTATGGCTAGCCGTTACTACAATCTTCTTCGCCTCGTTCCATCCCCAGGTGACCACGGCATGCATTTCTTCGAACACACCGCGAACCGGCACCATCGTTCGGCCATCCGCCGTGATGTAAGGAGGAAAGTTGTCAGGAAATTGCACCTTGTTGTAATTAACGAGAACCGCGATGGGGTAAGTATCATTAACATCTGCCGCGAACGAGTGAGGTGTTCCTGCAAACAACGCAATTACGATTGCTATGGTCATCCATCTGAACCTCATGGTGTTACCTCCGTCAAATAATGAAATCGGTGTTGAAAAAGGTTCAGCGGAATCGAATGCTGGCGACGCTAGACAGCAAGATCGGTTCTGTGCGGCCCAATCCTTGTTGACGCACTTCCACGATCGCGACAACAGAAGGACCGTAGACGGTCACTTCGACGTGTCGGGATGCTATCGATGCTCCATCACTCATGACGTCCACGACGCGTTCAATCACTGCTGGATACGTAGCGCTCGTCACAAATTCGAGTGTATGCACTATCGGCGATGCCGGCAGATGACTTCCTGCCTGTGGTTGTCCTGCCTCTTCCAACTGAAAGTTCAATTGCAAATAACGGTAGAAATCAGCCTCGCCGGCAACTTCGTCCCATACGAGTCGTCCAGAAGCGGCTTCATAAGGATCTACATGCAACGAAGCGGCATGCACTGCCCGATCAAGCGCTAGCTTACTTTTGGTTTTGTTCGCGGATTGAAGCATCCACTGGATGGACGCGACGAACAACAACACAGAAAACCCAATCGCAAGCAACGTAAATACTAGTATGTGTGCTCCGCCTCGTTCGTCATGGAGCAACGTTCTCATATGCCTCGCTTCTGCCATGTAGCACCACCCGATAAAATCCTTCCTGTTCATCCTGAGCCCCTTGACGTCCGAGTGCACTTAGCATTCGCGTTAAGTTGGGCGCGGGATAAGTAATAACGAGTGTCACGGTTGGGTCGACATCATCGCGTAACACCTGATTCGTCGTGCTACCAGCGAAAGACGGGTAGACCACTCCCGCTTGGGTAATGGAACCCAGCCCCAATGATGATAACCGAACACGGGTTGCGTCGATGACCGATGGACTCACGTAACCGATAGACTCCGCTTCCTTCAACGCATGATTGGCTGTCATATTCAAATGATTGGCTTTCATGATATACACGAAGAAAGGCACACTGATGAAACTTAAGAAAAGCAGCAGGGGAACGACCAACAATGTAATAATGAGTGTATCCGCTCCCCCGCGCTCATCGCGCAGCACACCCGGCTTGGGGTGCGCTTCTTTGCCATCAATCACTGACATAATCAAACCCTCGAACTTGATTTAGAATGTTGTCATGCCCATCGATGACAGCATCTGTTACACCGGCACCGCCCTGGAAGACGTAGAGTGCGATGCCAAACATGATCACCAAGAGCGACAAAGAAACTAGTAATTTCGACATGTCTGTTGTCTACGCTAGGGAGTCGTGACTGTCACAACACCGGTTGTGGAATTCACCGTCGCACCGGAAAGTGAGCTTTTAATATCTCCGCCGCGGTCTATCGCCTGTGTGGAAATTTCTTTCCCAATAAAAATGGCCGCCCCTAACAACAACACCGTTAACGCCAAAGCTACACCAATCTGACTCATGTTACATTCCTCCGTTGGTCTCATTTTTTGTGATTCGGTTGATGCTTGCTTACTCGAATGCCTGACGAATGGATAGCGCCGTAGATTCGCCTGCATCGTTGGCGGCAGGTCCAATCTGCGTTCCGAACGTGTACATGACAGACCCTAACAACAACACCGCGAGTGCGAGCGCGATGACCAATTGCCCCATAGGCAACACCCCCCTTCCCGAATTTCAATCGTATTCACCCCACTGTGAAGCTCACTTTCATCTGCTCCAAGACGGTTAACACCCAAGGATAAATAAACAGCAGTAAACACACAAAGAATGGAATCATGATATAAAAACTAATCCACACTGGCGCGTTCTCGATACGGCGATTGAGCTCCGATTCGAGCGTGGCGTCAATACTGCGGGAATGTTCAACCAGCAACCGGCCGATGTCTGACGCTTTGGCGCGGCTGATCGCTGTGAAGGCATTGACCAACGGATATGCTTCTGAGATGCCTACCCCATCCTTGAATGCAATGATCGCTGCCCGCTGATCATTCCCCCATTGTCCGGCCAGCTTGTGAATGTGCGGCTGTAGTAACCGTAGCGGTCGACCGGCCCGTAAGATCAATTCACGGATATCCGCCTTATCTGTCATGCAGATCGCCAAGCGATGTGAAAATTTTGAGATTTCAGCTAAATAGATGGCGCGGCGTTGCATTGCAATGGCATTCATTATCCCCGCCGGCAACACCCAGAGCAGGGCACCTATTCCTCCCGCGACCCCAAGCCGTTTCACAACATCCAGAAAGCTCAAGGTCATGGAGTGGTCGGATAACACCATGGAATTTATGAGCATAAGCGTGCTTCCACCCGAGGCTGCGAGTATGCGCGCCAGCATATATTGACGATACGGCCAGGTGATGCCAGCCACACGAGCAAGTTCAAGATAGGCTTGCTCGGGCGGTGTCACTGCGGGCAATTCCAGTCGACCGACTTCCGTGGAACGTCGGCGCCAACGTTCCGCCAGTTCCTGGATGGGTGTGTAGGCACTGCGCATCCGATATACGGGCGCAAGCCATGCGAATATTGCGATTCCAGATCCAAGCATAAACAAGGAAAACCACACGAAATCCATCATTCATGCCTCCTCAGAAACTTCGCCTTCCTGTGCGTACAACCATCATCAACGAGACAAAGAGCACAGCTCCTGAGCACAAGAGCAACGTTCTGCCCATAGGGCTTATAAAATAATGTTTGTAATTCGTACCATCCGCAAAGACGTTAAAATACACAATAAAGAAGGCAAACCCAATCATGATACTCGTGCCAATCCGATATACCGTCACCATCGCAAGCCGACGCTCTTCATTCCTGCGCGCCACCTGCATGTCGATCATGAGCTTATGCAGTGCATCCATTACGTCATTGCCGTACTTGTGTTTAATGATCAAGATGTCCGCCAAATCTTCAGCCCACACATTATCCGTTCGTCGAGCGAACGTAAACAGCGCCTCTTCGAGCGATGTTTGCATATGTGCGCCAACCTCCAACCTTTTCCACTCGGAGTGAATAGCGTCCGGCATCGTATCGCTCGCACGGCTGATCATCTCTTGAATCGTGCGCCCGTTATTGTAATGGCCAATGAAGTTCTGCACCAGCTTGATCATATCCAGCGCAATGCGGTGGCGCTTGTGTTGCAGTCGAAATTTTACGTAAAAATAGGGTAAGGAACCGACTAGAACGGCCGAGATTCCATTGAGCATCCAGGCATTGACCTGTATTAGACGATCTCCATCTAATGCATATCGTTGTTGCAAACCTACAATTGCACCATCCACCGCAAACCAACCGGCCACACCGAAGAACACCATGGTCCCGAGCAGCGCCTCCATCGGCAAGCGAATTTCAGCAATTTCCAATTCGTCTGTCAAGCGACGTAGCCAGGGCAGTTCACGCCAAGCGGATCTGTTGATGATTGTCGGCCTCACCAAGCTTAATAGCACACGTTCTGTGTTGCTCTCACGCCAGCGTAATAAGGCCCACGTTAGCCAGGGCAACAAAACCAGGGCCGTTCCTGTTGCCCATAGCGCAACGATCATGGGTTGCCATACGGTACTCATATATCCCACACCCCTAACGCTTGGAAAGCAGAGGGTGAAGCTCCGTGTGAGAGCAGATGATTGCGCAAAGGGAAGCTGAGTGGTGCACCTGTGGCAATCCAGTCCTTGCGTTCATAATCCCAGACTACGAGCGGGCGTACACAAGGTTGTGACTGATCGTCCACGAACAATTCCGTGACTTCCGTCACGATCCGCCGCATACAACCGTTGATCTTCACCAACCGAAGAAATACGAGGATGTTGAAAGCCCGTGCTATGCGGCGCTGTGCATCCGCAACTTCATGCGCACGTCCATCTTGTTTCAACATATCGACCACATCGGATAGGAACGACTCCCGATATTTCGTGTGCATCGTGCCCATGACATCATGCCCGCGCAGCGCGCCTTGGACCATCTGTGACACTTCGGCACCCTTCGCTTCGCCCACGATGACCCACTCTGGACTCATCACGAGCAACGGCTTGAAGGCGTCTTCCATCGGTAAATCCGATTCGAGCGTTTCTCGCGCGGCTAGGATGTTCCGTCTTCCTTTTAACCTTTCACGTAGGGAGATCTCGAATTCTTTCTCCAATGTGCGGATTCGCTCTTCTTCAGGAATTTCGGAAGCCAACGCATACAGCAACGTCGTCTTGCCCGTATTCGTGCCGCCACCGATTAAAAAGCTAGCATGATAGGTTACCAATAGCTTCAGCAGCGCAGCGATGTTGGCATTGAGGGTGCCCAATTCAATCAATTTCTCCAACGTCACGTCACGCACGATAAAATTACGAATATGGATACTGGGCACGTCTGTATATGGTTCTCGCGTCATCACCAATCTGGACTTATTCCACAAGTACGACTGAACGAATGGTTGACGTTCGCTAATCGGCTTCTTCCCGCACAGCGCAAGCCTTTCTTGCAGCAATCGAACCTCCTCGAGACTAGCGAATGTGCGATGATGCAACGTCTGACGACCGCCGCGGATGAGGAAGATGCTTCGTCCGATCACTTGCACCTCTTCCACATCCGGCAGCTGTTTTAAATCTTCAATAAGACCTGCACCGCATGTTGTAGCAAACACACAATCGGTTGCCGATAAGTCATCGATGAGCGTCCTGCGATCGATCTCCATCTGATACTCCATAAGCAACGTATTGATGACGGCTTTCATGCGGGTTTGCGCTCCGGTCTCCCCGAGGCCTGCATCCAGAATGTCTCGATACAAGGAATCATCATGTTTGGAGCGCTCCATCAGATGCTCATAAATAATGTGAGATGCTTCTTGCAGCGTGACTTGGCGCAAGTGCGGCGCGGCTGCAGCTTGAGTTGTATGACGCTGTTGCATGTGGCGTAAATCTCGCAAGTAACTCCCTGCATCAAAGCGCGTGCGGGTTTTCATCCCAGAGGGTTCCATCCTCATCCTCCTTCTTCAGAATAATCCTGAGAGCAATTGAATAATCGGCTTGCGTCGCGGTTTCTCCATTACCGGTAGCGGCATTGCGCCTGCGGCAGTTGCCAAGGCGGAGGCCAATCCATGAATAGCGGAGACATACGCCACGCCTGCGCGGTCATATAGCACGGACTCTTCCTGTACGGAGCGGAAACCTCGTGGACTGGCCACATTCGGCACAACGCCTGCCAACGGCATACCCATGGTAGCAGCCATACGTTCAGGTTGTTCTCCTTGAACCGTGTACCGATTCAACAGCACATGTATATCCTCGCGCGCAAGACCGCACCATTGCCAATAGCACGCATACCACTCGCTCCAACTCCATACATACGAACCCATGTGTTGTTGCGCTACAAGCCACCGATAATCGGCGCTGCGCACCGCACACACCGTAGCAGCATTATCAGGAACCGATGAAACATCAAGTAAAGTAATATCGAACGTGAGCCGGGCCGTCTCTAGCAGTGTTCCGATCATCTCTGGGGATACATCGACAGCCGTATCCCTTCGATGCGAACCGAACAATAGCCTGAGATTCGGGATTCTGGGGTAGCTGCTGCACTGTTCCCACAACTCTGCAGCGCGTAGCTGCCCGGTTTGTAGCTTCGGTCGCAAGGGAATGTTGCTCTGCATATGGTTTGCGCGGGGAACATAAAGACGAAGTTCCGGATTTTTCAGATTCAGGTCGAGCAATCCAATGCGAAGTGGCGTGTGCTGCGCGAGTGCCAGTGCTGTGCTTAAGGCAATCGTAGTGGCGCCGTCCTTACAGGCGGCTGACCAGACCGCTGTGACGATGCCAGCACTTGGCGTGTGCGTTATAGGAAGAGTTCCGAAAGCAAGTTGGGCAATTTCGAACGGATCTGCCCCGAGCGGTGCCACGGTGATGCGAGCTTCCGCAGCGAGGCGTTCGAGCACTTCTTGCCATAGCGAGTCATAGACGTCGTCGCTTGCAATGATCACAATGTGTGCTGACGGTTGTTGATGTCGGATCGATCCAATCCACTCCCAAGGATACCGATCGGCGAACAGTTCATTATGCACAATGACCCCATCCACGGGCTTCTCCAGCGAGCGAATCAACGCTTCCCGTTCATACACAATCGCAACAGCATCGCTTGCAGGCACGTAACCGAGCAAGCTTGAGAGCGAATCGCCTGATCTCATTCCCACGATCCAATTCATGGCGCACCGCCTCCCGCGCGGAATGTCTTGAAAGCTGCCGTCACACGCGCTTCACTCATCAACGGCAACGATAGATCTGGCAATGAAAGCTTGATCTGTCCGTTCAAATTCGCGAACACATAAGCTTCATATATCGCATCATTCATAATGAACGTATTGATTGACGGTTTCCCATTCGCATGGCTGCGCACTTGCTCGCGCAGCTTGCTTGTCGAAAGAAAGGCAGCATCATAAGCCACACCGTCCGCGATCTCAACGCCTTCTGCTGTGCGTATGCTAGCGATCGGTAAATTCTCAATCACCTTCAATGCGCCAATCGCTTGTTTCCCTAGACGTGCAGGGTTTGTGAATTCAACCCAAACATCGACACGATCGCCCTTGCGGAGCATGTTCCCAACATTCCTCACTTCATCCGTGGTGAAGCTGACATAACGCTCGCCCTTACGGGGCGTCATGCGACGGTCAGCGAGCTTCCATGACGCGATCTGTTCGTCTGGTCCGATCGGCACAACTGTCGTCTGGCCGATGATGCGCTTCGCATCTTGTATCGCGTCGGTTTGTAACGCCTCCTTAGGGATCGTTACCGTTCTAATCATGGTCGAATGGATCGTCTCCCCGCTGGCAATCAGTCGAGCAGGCTGTAACGCTTGCACCGTCTCCACCTTGTGCTTGACTTGACCGATGTACGCGTTGTATCCCATGACCGAACCTGCCATCAGCAGCAGTCCCACGATCGTGACTATCCATCTTCTTACCATGCTACCCTCACGCTCCAGCACATCGTTGTGATAAGTGTTAAAAAATGTAAAACAAAAACGCCCAGCTACCGCAAGCATTTGCGATAACCGGGCGATTCTTTCGCACCAGCAAGTCATTGAATTGAGTAAAATTTACCACAGAAGCCAATACCCGTCAATAGCAAATTGCAAAACTAATCGACCGGACGATTCGGGACCTGTCGAAATTCACTTGGGGAAAGACCGGTCTCTTTCTTAAAATTGTTGCTAAAATAATGAATGCTTGTGTATCCGAGGCGCTCGGCAATCGTCTCCATGGATTCACCGCGCAACAACGCTTGCTTCGCCAATTTAATGCGCTCATTGATAACATACTGTTTCGGATTCACACCCATCTCGCGTTGAAATACTTGGGTGAAATAACTGGGATGATATCCGCACAACGCCGCCATCTCCGCAACATTCCAGTAAGCTCCCGGCCGATTCATAATGGCGGACAGCACTGCAGCAATTTTCCCTTCTCTAGGCTGTTCAGATGGTTTTGAGAATTGACGCAGCATGGTCGTCAACAACGCCGTCATCAACCCCCGCAACATCAATGGATACCCGTGTAATGCATCCCGATATTCTTGAACCAGCCGCATCATGATGTCTTCCACACCGATATAGGAGGTATATACAGGCCATTGCAACGTACCCATATCTTCAACGGTAACATTCACTTCTTCCAACCGAGCACCTGACAGTTCATCTAGCGATACAGGGGACAATGCATAACCCGGATGCACAGGTATAGGGGAACTGCTATGCCAACCAAAATGAATACTATAAAAGTCGGTGGGCTCATGTACACAGATCAAGTGCGGATGATTCGGTCCATAGAAGACACATTCCCCGGGCTTCACCGTGTACGTACTAGACCCTAATTGCAACGATACAACTCCCGAAATCACATAGAAAAACTGATAATCCGGTATCATGCGCGGGCCCCATTGGTACCCAGCATCAGCCTTCTCCCGACTTGCAAAATTGACAACAGGTGCCATCTCGCTCCATTTTACGATGCTCACCGCGTTCCCCGCCCATCTTGAAAAATTGCAAATGCAACCTTGAATAAGTCTAAATACAAGCAAACATTCGTCATATATGATCAGATCATAACAAAAGCAACCTTAATCATAAAGGAGTGTCGCGCACATGTTAACAACACTAGAATTGGAACAATTCAACAGAGACGGCTTTCTCAAGGGGAAAATCATGCTCAATGATGAGCAAGTTGAAGCATTACGGGCAGAACTTGATCTTGTGATCGATGGCAGAACGGTCAAGAAACCGGTCCTCAATCGCAATCTCCAGAACGTTGGCGGCAATTCCCCTTATGAAGATATGAAAATGTCCGTCAACGAGAAAGTGGTGCAGATCGTCAACATCTGGATGGCCAGCGATGCTTTCTATCAACATACGATGCACCCGGTCATCTGCGAAGAGGTGGCTCAATTGATGAACACCGATACGGTCCGTATCTGGCACGACCAGATCCAATACAAGCCGCCCGTCTCAGGCGGACCTACGGGGTGGCATCAAGACCATCCGTTATGGCCGATCATTCAACCCGCCGACTTGGTAAGTGCTTGGGTCGCACTCGATGATGCGGTTATCGAGAATGGCGCCATGTGGATGGTACCAGGCAGTCATAAGTGGGGCAACCAGCAAAAATATTTGGCCAGTGATAAAGATTTCAAACCTTACCACCGCGATCCTTCGTTGCTCCCTAAAGATGTGGTCACGGAATCCGTCCCGTTCGAAATCAAGAAAGGGCAAGTCGGGTACCATCACTGTCTCACATGGCACGGAAGCCCGCACAACCGCTCGCAGATGAAACGCAGAGCGATTGCGGTGCATTATATGCCTGGGCACACCCGCTATGAGCCGATCGGCGGTCACCCGATGCTAGATTATGTGTCCGTAGAGAAAGGCGAAATTTTGCAGGGCGATCATTTTCCAGTCGTATATACAAGATAATCAAGCGGTTTCGGTTCTGAGATATTTGAATGGGAGGTTTCAACCATGACTAAAAATTATATTCCATTCGACGCGGATAAAAAACCAATTTCTAAAATTTTTGAAGATTCCACCCCTTTATTGCTAGATCCTGAAGCGTTGAAGGCTCGGGCAGAGACAAAAGGATATCTTTTCTTTAAAAATTTGTTGCCTTCAGAGAAACTTACTCAAACCAAAAAGCAAATTCTACAAATACTTAGCGACCACGAACTATTGGATAAAAACAACAATTGTTTAGCGTGTGTTGCGGATGTAGAGAAAATGAATCAAATTCCGATCGAGAAGTTTAATGACAAAGGATTTGGAATTCCGTTACATATTTATAAACAGATTCAACAATTAGAGGATTTTCATTCTATTGTACATGAGTCCTCTCTCCATCAGGTGTTAGAAATTGTATTCGGTGAAAAAGCATTCCCTCATCCAAGGAATATCGCTCGCGTCTTATTTCCACATAAAGATTTGCATGCAACACCATCCCACCAAGATTACTTGTATATCCAAGGAACAACAGAAACTTGGACCTGTTGGGTTCCGTTAATGGATGTGCCAAGTGAAGTTGGAGGTCTTGCAGTTTTAGAAGGAAGTCACAAAGCTGGATTATTAAAAGTAACGGCTCATCCGGGTGCGGGCGGTAAAGAATCCATATTATGTGATTTGGAAGGTGAGTGGGCAAGTACGGATTATCAAACAGGGGATGTCTTGATGTTCAATAGTTATACCGTTCATAAAGCTCGACCGAACCTTATGAAAAATATTGTGCGACTATCCATTGACATTCGGCTTCAACCCATCCATCAGCCGATCTCAGAACAATCGTTGCTGCCCCATGGCCCACAAGGCATCTACTCGTGGGATGAATTATATGAAGGATGGACACGAAAAGATTTGATGTACTATTGGAAAGATATTCAATTCGAGAACAAAGCTTTCGATGATTCTATTTTTAAAAATTCGGCGCGTATCTGTTGATTTCATCTAGATCCCGCATGATGTAGACAAGAAACGCAAACCTTTAGACAAAAACCACGGGATGGAGTTGCTTAGCATGTACTCCATCCCGCAAATTATTACATGATCTGAACCATCAACTTGCTCAAATTTCATGGATCAAATTGTTCACGCTTATTACACGTTGCGCATGGGTGGAATGGTTGGGCGATTTTCCGACATCACCAACAATTTCCACGTCTGCTCAGGGAATGCCTGTTTCATGAAGAGTGGTTGTGGCAACCATACACGAAAACGATTGTCTTCGGTGAATTCATTCCCCGCAGATGCATAATCGCACATGATCAGCTTGGTGCGGTTGTGTCCAATGAAATGTGTTGGCTTGGCGGTGAAAGGCACTTCGAACGCCATCCATACGTGCGCCGGTTTGTCCTTCACAGGGATCAGATCAATGTAGGTCTCTTGGAGATCATCTGTGCTGTGCAACAACAAGTAATCTATCTTCCAGTCCTGATTGTAGCGCCAATTCAATCCCTCATGATCCAACCAGAGATTGACATGGTTTTCATGGTCTTCCCGCAATAAGCGGCTATCGAGCGCCAGCACAATCGGTCCGCGCATGATTGCTTTCTGATTGACACTTCCTGGTGCCGTCAAGACACGACCGCGAAGATCGAGTTTCATGGTGATGGTGTCGCCATCTTTCCATTCTCTCGTGATGCTTGCATATGTCCCTGGTGTACAATCAACGGTTTGTCCATTCACTTGGATCGTCGTTTGTTTGCTCCAGGCCGGAACACGCAATTGAATGGTATAATGCGCTGTTTGCGATGCATGAACCTTGATCTGTACCGAATCTTCTTGCGGGTAGTGGGTGGTGCATGCTAACTCAACATGCGTATTGTGCACCGTTCCAGACCATGAGCCTTGAAAATAGAGGTTCACGGCAAGTCCCGATGCGCTCGTCATGACAGCCCAACCAGGCGCAGTCAATAAGCCGCGCGGTCCACTCGCAGTGCAACAACTGCATTGTACGAGCGGCACCTGCATATGGCTGGGCACGCGTTCGCCCATCAGCGGTGAGAAATACGACCACCAGTTGCCGTCTTGAACCATCGCACCAAGCATGGCGTTATATAAAGTGATTTCCATTTCATCTGCCCACACTGAGTCGCCTGTCATTCGCAAAAGTTGGCTGCAAAGCTTGATCCACGTTGTGGTGACACACGTTTCCATCGGTTGCTCTAAGAGTTCCGTCTGCCGGAATGTCCCGTCGCACCACAATTCACCGCTTGAACCGGAACCGACAATCATCGTCTCGCGCAGGCGCACTTGGTTCGCGAACGTAAGGACGGCATCGAGGTACATACGGTTGCCGGTCACGCGATACAATTCACATAAACCTTCATAACAAGACATCATCTCGTACCCCTTGGGCGAGGCGATGTATAACGGTTTTACACCCGCCAGCGCATCCTCAATGAGACGAATGCCTGATGGATTGAATCGATTCGACTCACTCCATAGCGATACCAAATACTCCGCAAATTCCAAGTATTTTTTTTCGTTGGTACGCTTATAGATGAGGACAACCGGTTCAAGAATCGAACATGAAGACAAGGCTTCTAAGAGAGATAACCCCGTTTCTGTTAACTTCGTCTCGCCTGGACCCGTGACGCTGATCAGATCATCCAGAGCTCTGGCGGCTGCTTCCAACCCTCGAATGTCTCCCGTCTGGTCATAATAACCGACCAACCCGAGTAATGCGTATTTGCGCCCCCATATGTCCCAATCCGCGAAGTTTTTCTTGCTGCTGCTCAGTCGCCCATTGGGCTGTTGCGTAGCGATGAGTCCTTCTGCAGCCTTCACCAACACGTCTTTATGTTCAGCAGTCGGTTGATAAGCATAAGCAAGTGTAGCGGATGTGTACCATTTGCCCCAAAATTCGCCCCCCCAGCTGCCGCCGTCATCGGTCTGATCACGGAATGGAACGAGGTAGAGGGAATAATCCGCTGCCATCACACCGTTGCGGATACATGTATCCAATCTGCGACCCAAGTGACCTTCGATTTTCGTATTCCCGCGACTTGCGGGTATGAACGCATCTTGTACTGCTGTTGTCATGATGAAGCTCCTCTTTCGTTATAAAATAGACCAACCGCCATCGACAGCTAGCTGCGCACCTGTTACCCATTCGCTCTGGGCGGAAGCAAAAAACAATACCGCTTGCCCCAAATCTTGCGGATCGCCAAGCCGTTGCAAGGGAAGTCCTTTATCTTTGGCCTTGGGCACTTGCTTCTCCTCTGATACGAGATGGCGATTGATATCTGTGATGACCCCGCCACAGAAAATAGTATTGATTCGGACCCCTTGCGGACCGAGCGCATTGGCAATTGAGGATGTGAGTGCATTCATCCCGCCTTTGCTGGCTGCATAATGTACTTGTTTTTTCCCGCCACGGAATGATGTGACCGTCGATATATTAATAATGGAGCCGTTGCCTTGCTCGATCATGATTCTTGCTGCGGCTTGTGAACAGAAGAATGCACCGCTCAAGTTGGTGTCGATCGTCTCCCGCCACGTCTGTTCATCGATGTCCAGAAAATCACGGAAGGGACAAATACCTGCATTGTTGACAAGGATGTCAATTCGTCCACAACGCTCATAGACTTCCTTGATCAATTGGTCGGCATCCGCTTTGCGCGCCACGTCCCCCTGCACAGGAAACGCTTGCCCCCCTAAGCTGACAATTTCATCGACCGTACGCTCAGCTTCTGTGCGATTACCGCGATAATTGACAGCAACGGTCGCGCCCGCCCCAGCAAGCACTTTACAGATGCCGCTGCCGATCCCTCGACTGCCGCCTGTCACAATCGCGACTTGACCTTCCAATAGAGGTGCTCCCATGTTTATACACTCCCGTTGCCGATGATACCAATAAATCCAATTCGGAAATTCGTCCCTTTGCAGTCCGGCGCATTCCCGTGAACCACTTCGATTTCGATCTGGTGGTCGCCTAATTCTAACGAGTCAGACAAGATGTATAGGGAGAGAAGTCCTTCTCTAGGCAACCACTCCGGCCGGTGGCGCGCCGAAGCCACCCAATCGCCGCCATCCAACCGATACATGAACTCTGCTGACATTGTCCCATAATCGAATCCGATCGCCAAACCTCTGCCGTAGAACGAGAATGCCAGCTTCGCCCCAACTGCCGCAGTCTCCAAGCTGAGATCGACCCACGGATGGTGCAACCATCTGCGAATGATCCACGGGCCCGTTGTTGCCACCTCCGTTAAGGGGACATTCGCAATCGGAAGCCACGATTCGTGATGGAATAACGCAGGCAAGGCAGTTGACGCCCCAGGCGCCTCACCTGATTTGTATCGAACGGATTCCGCCTCTAAGAAAGCATTGACTGCGTTCGCATAACTCATACTGCCTACGGTCGAAGGATGAACACCATCTGGCAGCCACTCTTCCCACCGTAACAAGCCTTTTTTTACGTCATTGAGGCCGCGTAGGCCCGCCCATACCGAACCTAATTGGTAATGCTCGGTCAGTTGTTCGAAATCAGCGATCGACTCCGGCACACGGCCTTCGATCATCGGCTTATAATGTTCTTGATGGAACGTGTATACCACAACGACGTCGCAATCCCCGCGCGCCAATAACGTGCGAAGCAGACTTTCCCTTGTGTTAAATCTTCTGCCGCGTTCCACATAAAAGTCATTCACCGCATATTCAACAAATACCAAGTTGCATCCGCGATCTACGATATCGCGTTTCGCTCGGAACACCGCTTGATCACTGCCTGTTGCGCCAATTGCAGCATTCTCAATGATGATTTTCGCTTCTGGTGCATATTGCATAAACCAAGTCGCTACGGATTCCGGCCAGTTGTTACGCGGTCGGCCGTCCGTGATGGAACCTCCAAGAAATCCGATGGTCAGCTTTCCCGCTTGCAGCGCCTGCCAAGTATGTAATAACGGTGCGCGATGGATAATCTCTTGCATCATTTTCATTCATTCCTCTCTGAGTCACAATGATTTTACGCTTATAACACTTCAGTTAATAACTCATACGCATCCTCTCGAAGTGTCAACCCCGACCCAATGCCCTCCGGTAAAGACAACTTCCCATCCTCTGGGACACGGTCGAAGGCGCACGTAAAGATCGGATCATTCGTCCCAGCGCCCAAGAAATACTCTGCCCACGGAATGCCCGGTTCCGCGAACAGCAGGTGAATCGTCCATGCTTGGGCGCCGCCGCCATGCGGAATGACCGGAATGTGCTTGGCTGAAGCCATCGCACAAATTTTCTTCGCCTCCGTCAGACCGCCGCACCAATAAATATCCGGTTGCACAATAGCTGCGCCGTTCACATCCAACAACTGTTGGAAACCAAAACGGGTGAATTCGTGCTCCCCTGTTGCGATCGCTGTGGACGTTATTTTGCGGTTCAATTCGGCGTATCCTGCATAATCATCCGGCGGCAACGATTCTTCAATCCATTTCACACGGTAAGGTTCAAGCAACTGCGCCATCCGAATGGTGTACTCGACATTCCAACCCATATAACAATCGAGCATGATCTCGCGTTCATTCCCCAGTTGCTCCCTCGCATACTTGACCAATTCCACATTCTTCTTCATCCCATCCACACCTGAAGCAGGGCCATAAGGCATCGCCAATTTTTGACCGACATAGTTGATCTCGCGTGTTTCAGAGAAGTCGTTGCCAGTAACATAGGCGGGAATCGACTCCCGCACGGCTCCCCCTAGACTGACATAGAGCGGCTCTTCGCGCAGCTTCGCCACACAATCCCATAAGGCCAGATCGACAGCTGAGAGCGCCATGATCGCTACGCCTTTGCGTCCATAGGGTAAGGAAGCACGAAATAATATATCCCAAATTTGCTCGATTTGATAAGGGGATCGGCCAATTAACAATTTACGGTAATGGTGGCGGATCACAGCAGCAGACGCATGATCTCCGGTGGTCATTCCGTATCCTTCAACACCGCGATTCGTCTTGATGACTACGAATGCGCCGCCTGTCATCCCAAACCAAGAGGAACGCCGGGGGTAAAACTCTGGATAACCCGACAGCGGATTGGCAATCACACTTTCTGTCGCCCAAGAGGTATCATATTTTTTTCCTGGATTGTCTTTGGGTTTCTTATTGTTTCCCACATACACTTGCACATCGGTGATGATCGTATCTTTCATAAAATGCACGGTGATCCCCCTTCACTCGGTTATTGAGCAATAGTAATTACGTTGTCCCCATAACGTTCATACACAAGCGGATCATGATTGGGCAACACGAGTCCACCTTCTTGCTTCAGCCGCATAATTGCAAGCACACAATCTTGTACGTTAATGGCATATCCGATGGGATGCTCTGTTTCGATATTCTCGAACAGGAACGCCACATCCCCTGCCAGAATGACCGCACCTTGCTCCGTTTGGATTTTTACAGCTTGCGAGCAGACCGTGTGTCCACCTGTCCAGATCACTTCAATGCCAGGCAGCACCACTTCACGATCCGCAACCAGACGAATTTGCCCCATCATCTCTTGTTGCATGTAATTCAAGATCGGTTTCGGGAAACTGTCGAAAAATCGATGCGGCGGATGGAGCGCAACGTGCCATCCTTTGCGGTTGATGATGATGTCCGCTTTGCGGAACAGATGAATATTCGCCAGATGATCATAATGCAGATGCGTCAAGATGACCGTATCGATATCATCCGGAGTTAAGCCAAGTTTCTTCAATCTACCGATGGTGTCTTCCCCTTCTATGACAGGAAAACCACTAGCGTACTGTCGTGTTAACTCGGGGAACAATTCTGGATTCGCACCGCCCATTCCTGTATCGACTAGAATGTGGCGTGTTCCGTCTGTGATGTACCAGA
>JBILCM010000066.1:0-11528 GCA_044353165.1 Paenibacillus sp. | reverse complement strand
TCACATCCCGCAACCATTTAATAATAATGTGCGTTGGCAGCTAGGGCACATCTATATTTATGGCGAGCGAATGTTCCAGCTCACGAATCAACCGACATATCTACCCGAGGGGTATCCTGAATTGTTCTCCAACGGAACAAAACCAGCTGAATGGACATTATCACCTCCCTCTGTACCCTTCTTGTTGAAGCAATTGGAAGAGCAAATGTCGAGGACAACCACCTTATTTGCAGGCCGATTGCACGAAACGATGGAAAGAAAAGTGTGGAATGTCGAAAATCCGACCATTGCCGAGGCGCTACTCATCTTCTTGATGCACGAGAAAGAGCATGCCGTGAAGCTGGGCATCATCAAGAAATTGACGGAGGTTGTATGAAGAACCATGTATCGCCGAACATCGTCTTTATCCTGACCGATGACCAAGGCTGGGGTGATCTGAGCCTGACGGGCAATCCGAATTTGCATACACCGAATATCGATCGACTTGCGCAGGGCGGGGCGTTGTTTGAACATTTTTACGTCCAGCCGCTGTGCGCCCCAACCCGTGCTGAATTTCTGACGGGTCGATACTTCCCTCGCACAGGTGTGCGAGGTGTGACACGCAGTGCGGAGTTTTTGAACCACGACGAAGTGACGTTCGGCGATGTGTTTCAAGCCGCGGGTTATGCGACGGGCTGTTTTGGCAAGTGGCACAGCGGGTCCGCCTATCCTTATCATCCGAACGGGCGCGGCTTCGATCAGTTCTACGGGTATTGTTGCGGACATTGGAGCCATTATTTCGACAGCACGCTAGAACATAACGGAGAAGAATTTCAAGCAAGCGGGTATTTGACCGATTGCTTGACGGAATATGCGATGACGTTCATGGAACAACAGAGTGCCACCCAAGGCACAGACCGCCGACCGTTCTTCTGTTATGTGCCGCTCAATACCCCGCATTCGCCCTTCCAAGTGCCCGATGCATGGTACAACAAGTTCAAGGATAAGTCCATCGTTCCTGACCCGCTCCACCCAGGCAACGAGAACATGGAAGTGACGCGCACGGCGCTTGCGATGTGTGAGAACATCGATTGGAATGTGGGCAGACTGGTAGCCAAAGCTGAGGAACTGGGGATTCTTGAGGATACCATCTTTGTGTATTCCACAGATAACGGTCCCAACGGCGCGCGTTGGAACGGAGGCATGCGCGGCATCAAAGGTTCTACTGATGAGGGAGGCGTACGTTCGCCGTTCATCATCCACTGGCAAGGCACCATTGCTAGGGAACAACGCATCCCGCACATTGCCGGCGCCATTGACCTATTACCGACGCTTGCCGATTTGGCTGGCATCGATTTGGATACGATCCGTGCGTCACATGCTGTAAAGCGTCAAGTGTCCTGCACACCGGTAGATGGCATGAACTTGCGTCCATTGTTGATGGGCGGGGCAGAAACTTGGCCAGAGCGGAACATCATGACATTGAGTGCGAATGGGAAGATCGCTGCTGTCAGAACACAGCGCTACAGGGCGGGAGGTCATGCCGACGGATTGTTTGATATGGAGCGGGACCCGGGACAACAACATAACTTGTCTGATATACAACCGGAGTTGTGGGCGCAGTTGCAACAACGGATGGCCCAATGGCGTAATGACGTGCTCCCCAAGGGTGAACCGGACAACCGCTTGCTTCCGGTTGGATATACGCTATTTCCGATCACTTATTTGAATGCGCAGGATGGCCACCCGTCTGGCGGTATCACCTGGAGCTCCATTCACCCGAATGCCTCTTATTTTATTCAATGGACGAACACTGTTGATACGATGCACTGGGATGTCGAGATTCGCACAGCCGGCATGTATCGAGTTACGATGATGTATGCTTGCCGGTATGGCGACGAAGGATCTGAGATTGAGGTGTCTAGCGAAAATCAAAGGGTGCGGGCGTTCATTACCGAAGCATTCGACGCGCCAATCAAAGATCAGGATGATCGTGTGCGTCGCGTGGAATCTTATGATAAAGCGTTCAAGCCGCTAATGTTGGGCCTCATCCGACTGGAGCAAGGTCCAGGGAAAATCGTGTTGCGCGCGGTGAACAAAACCGGTCAAGAAGTCGCACACGTTCGGAGTGTCAAGGTCGAGTTCGTGGGACAAGATGTGTAACGATTGATAAATAAAACAAATGGGCCCTCCGGGGCCCATTGTATTGTAAGGACTTGATCATTGTTGTTTATGCGCCCTGTTTGGACGAGAGAGGATCCGCATCTTTAATCACAACGCCTGTAGATGCTTCAAAATCATACAGCGCCTTCGAAGATTCGGAGAAACGATCGAGTTCGTTGTACGCGGGAATCCCATGGTACGCCATATCGAGGCCTTCTTCTTCTTCGGCAACTGTCGCCCGCAAGCCCACAGTGAATTTCGCTACATACGCGATGATTGCGCCGCTCACAAGACCCCACGCACAGATGGCAATGACACCCACCACTTGCGCGACGATCAGCGACGTTGATCCCGTGGTCAACCAACCCGCTTTCGTATCCAGTAAACCTAGAGCGATCGTCCCGAATGCACCATTAAATCCATGCACAGCAACGGCACCCACCGGATCATCCACACGAAGTCGATCGACATACAAGGTTGCCCCGATCACAATTAAACCGGCAATCAACCCAATTACGATCGCGTGCCATGGCTCAACGAAGGCACAACCTGCGGTGATGGCGACAAGTCCGGACAACGATCCGTTCATGACCATCGAGGGGTCCGTCTTGCCAAAACGGAACATCGTAAAGAGCAAAGCCGAAGCACCACCCGCCGCAGCACCTAGCATCGTGTTTAAAGCGATGGATGACAACGATGCGTCTCCAGCTGAAAGTGTGCTGCCTGCATTAAATCCGAACCACCCGAACCAAAGAATGAATACACCTGCAGAGGCAAGCGGAATGTTCGATGGTGCGAAGACGTTCACACTGCCATCCGTATAACGGCCCTTGCGTGGACCAAGAATCCAAGCAATCGCGAAGGCGACAGAACCGCCGAGCAGATGAATCACCGCGGAACCAGCGAAATCTTTCATGCCCATCTGAGCGAGCCAACCGTCAGCATTCCACACCCAGTGACCTGAGATCGGGTATACAACGAGTGCAATAAGCGCTGCGATGATAACATAGGCTTTGAAGTTCATGCGCTCCGCCACCGCTCCCGAGACGATGGAAATGCACGCAATGGCAAAACCAAGTTGAAACAGCACATACGCTGCAGCCGGCAATTCGAGCCCGGTCTCAATCGATTCGGGTGTGAAGAACAAGGAGGTACCGATAAAACCACCGGCATCAGCGCCGAACATCAGTCCAAAGCCAATCGCCCAGAAAGCCAAAGCGCCAATCGTCAAATCGACGAAAATCTTCATCGTTACATTGACTGCATTCTTCGTGCGCACCAACCCCGCCTCAAGTAGGCTGAATCCGCCTTCCATAAACAAAACCATCGCGGCCGCAATGACAACCCAGATCGTATTAATATATATCGCTTCCATGTAAGATTAAGCCTCCTTCTTGCCACGTTGCAATTCATCGATCGTCTCATCGATGACGCCCGTGCGGATATTGTACGCTTGCTCTATCGACGAGATGAAGATCTTCCCGTCTCCCGCTTCCCCGGTCTGAGCAGCAGCGATAATCGCTTGTACCGTGTGATCCACATTCACATCCGAAATGATGATTTCGAGTTTCACTTTCGGATGCAAGCTGACCTTGTAATTTTGTCCCCGATAAATGCCGCTTGTGTCTTTCTGTTGGCCGCGCCCGACCACTTGGTTTACCGTAAAAGCCGTCACGCCGATGGCATGCAACGCTTTGATCGTGTCATGTAATTTTTGTGGACGCAAGATGGCTTCAATCTTTTTCAACGTTTTTCGCCCCCTCATATTGGTTACGCGTCATATTATCTAACACATTAAACAAAACGTCAATACATTAAACTATGAAAAGTTCACAAAAAGGCAATCTTATGTCAGCTTTTGTGATGAAAGTTTGGATTGCACAAAATGAACGAAGTTTATGCAATGTAATCGTTCGATGAACAAAGTAGAATGAAATGTGATTGCAAAATGTGCCAGAAAATTCCTATGGAAGGGGTCGAACAATGAATAAAACAGATGATCATGAGCGGATCGAAAGTCGGCAACGAAAATTGTTAGATCGAGAATGGCGTTTTCGGTGTACGGATGCGGCAGAGACAGATCCCAATTATGGATTCATGAAAGCTGGAAAGTCCTTAACGGACTTGGTGAAATCAACGCAATGGCAAACGGTAGATTTGCCTCATGATTGGGCGGTTGCGTTACCTTTCAGTGCGGAAGGGCGCGTTGGCAGCGGGAGTAAAGATATTAATACGGGCGCTGACCGACGGAACGCTGTCGGATGGTATATGAAAGAATTCACAGTGGCGGCGGAGGAAAAGGGTAGGCGATTTACTCTGGAATTCGAGGGTGTCTTTCGCGATAGTATCGTATGGGTGAACGGACATTATATGGGACGTCATACGAGCGGATATACAGGATTCAGCTATGATATCACCGATGTGTTGAATGATGATCGCGTGAATCAGCTGGTTGTGCGAGTAGAAGCGACCCAGAATGAGGGGTGGTGGTATGACGGAGCGGGGATTTATCGACATGTCTGGCTCACTTCGACAAATCCACTTCATATTGCTAATGAGGGCGGCGTGCACATCATAGCCGATCCCGCACAGGGTGTCCACATGACAACGTCTGTGACGAATGAAGCGAATGAACGACAAATATTCGTTGTCTGTCATACGGTGTGTGATCCATCGGGTCAACCGGTTGCCACTTACAGAGGGCAGTCTGTTTCGATCGCCGCTTGGCATACCGAGTGCGATATAGCATCGATTGATGTGACTCATCCGCAGCTGTGGTCCGTGGATATGCCTCATCTCTATACAGTGAAGACAGAAATTCAAATTCAGCATGACCACACGGGGCCGGATGGATGGCATACGATAGACCGAATCGACAGTACATTCGGCTTTCGCACGTTCACCTGGGACGCGGAGCGCGGATTTTTTCTCAATGGCCAACCGCTCAAAATAAAAGGCGTCTGTTGTCATCAAGATCATGCTGGAGTGGGCACAGCGTTGCCTGATGGGTTGCAGTGGCACCGTATTGCCAAACTAAAGGAAATGGGATGCAATGCGTTGCGCACGTCGCACAACCCGCCCACGCCCGCATTGTTAGAAGCATGTGACCGTCTGGGCATGCTGGTGATGGACGAGCAACGATTGCTTGGCAGCAGTAAAGAAGCACTGGATCAATTGGAACGGCTTATTGTTCGTGATCGCAACCATGCCTGTGTATTCCTTTGGTCGATCGGTAACGAGGAGTTTACCCAGAATACATCCATTGGGAAGGCGATTGCCGTCACCATGATGCGCAAAGTGAAGGCACTAGACCCTACACGACTTGTTTCATATGGGGGCAACAACGGTAAGTCCTATGAAGGCATCAATCAGGTAGTTGATGTCAGGGGATGGAATTATGTAGGGATCCGACAACATTTTGAGGATACCGATGAGTATCACAAGTTACATCCACACCAACCGATCATCGGCAGTGAGGAAGCAAGTTGCCTTACGACACGCGGTGTCTATGAAACGGACCTTGCACAATGCCACCTGAGCGCTTATGACGAGCATGTTCCCCCTTGGGGCGCCACGCCAGAGGAATGGTGGAATTATTACGATTCGCGAGATTACATCGCCGGTGGCTTTGCTTGGACTGGATTTGACTACCGGGGCGAACCGACACCGTTCGAATGGCCGGCCATTGCGTCACAATTCGGTATTCTGGATTTATGCGGTTTTCCCAAAGACAGCTTCTATTTTTACCAAGCATGGTGGACGAAGGAACCTGTTCTTCACTTGCTTCCGCATTGGAATTGGGCAGGGAAAGAAGGATGTGCCATCCCGGTTCGTTGTTATAGTAACTGTGATGAGGTTGAATTGTTCCTTAACGGCATTACGCTCGGACGCCAGACCATGGTCAAAAATTCATTCCTCTCCTGGAAGGTTCCCTACAGTGCGGGATGTTTGGAGGCTGTCGGTTACACGCAAGGTCGTGAAGTGTGTCGAACTAGCGTAAGCACGACCCGTGAAGCGCATGCCATTCAGTTGAAACATATTCATACACATCCTGAACCGGACGGCCGTCAAGCCCATGTCATCCATGTCAGCGTGCAAGACGATCAAGGACATCATATTGCAACGGCAAACAATAAGATTCAGTTTTCTATGAGTGGGCATGGCCGTATTCTAGGTGTAGGCAATGGTGATCCGTCCAGCCACGAAGCGGATCAATGTTTGGAAACATTCGAGCGCAGACCGGTGACGGGTTGGCAAAGCTGCAGTATGGAAGTGACTTTGGAAGATGCGAGTGAACTGCCTTCCATCATCGCTGGGCTAGATGATGCCCGTTGGGAAGTGGTTCCGTATTTGACTCGGGCGGGTAGGTCCACAGGTGAAGAAGACTTTCGACGCCCGTCGACTGTGCCTATTCACGCGCCTTCCGGGGGGACGAAACAGAGTTGGGTGAAGCTGACAAACCCATCTCAAATCGTCACGTTCTATCGCACGACATTCGATATTTCTGCAGATGAGCAAGCATTGGGATGGCAACATTTGATCTTGAAGGCTGGTTCGGGGAATCTTTTTGCTTATAATCATGATGAACTGATCGCGCAAGGTGCAACAGACTGGTTCGAACAACAGGTTGCATTGGCTGAGGGCCGGCACGTGATCACCCTAGCGATCTTTGGCACGGGAGGCATGCAAGCGTTCTTAGAAAAAGCTGAATTAGCGAGAGTCTGTTCTCCTGTTTGGGGACGAAGTCTCTTCAATGGCTGGGCCAGTGTCATTATCCAGACTGAGTCGGATGCAGCAAACGTGATGTTCAGCGCAAAGAGTGATGGGTTGTTGAGCCGGACGATTGTTGTTGCAACCGATACTGTGTAGGGGTTAAGCTGGTCACTTTTTTGAACAACCGATGAAAGTAATGGATCGTAGAAAAATGCAACGTGTCCGCAATATCCTGAATGCTCTGGTCGGAGTGCTGTAATAATGTTTTGGCCAAATTCATGCGGTGGTGTATATCATATTGCTTGATGGAATATCCTGTTGCTTGTTTAAACATGCTGTTTACTTGCTTTGAGCTGATGTAGAAGCGATCGGCTATTGTTTTGACAGTCTTCTGTGCGGGATCAGGGTTCGTTTCTATTGCATGTTTGATTTGTTGAATCATCAAGTCATTACGTGCCAAAAGCAGCTCAAGGATATTGCCCGCCATATTGGGATTACTCTCGCGATGGATGGCGAAGCGCGAGAGCAAAATGACAATCACGGAGGCGTAGTGGGTCATCATCTGTTCATACCCGCTGCGCTGGAACATACTTTCAATCAGCATGTTGCGAATGGTCTGTACCATCTCCGTCGTCATGCAAGCGCGAATGGGAGCCGATGTCTGGCTCCTCTCGATCATTGCTAGCGCAGGTGATGGTAACTGTTTTGGATTGATGCATACATACAACACATCTGTGTAGGCATCCTTATTTTTTCGCTCCTGGTGAACGATACCGGGCGCGGTGATCATCGCGTCTCCTTCATTCAGCATGAAGGAGTCGTGACCAGCGTGATATTGATAACTTCCCTTCAAAACAAACCCAATCTCCATGTACTCATGCGCATGGGGGCGGGTTTGTTTTTCTATTGTATATTCATAGAGAGAAATACGCTTGATCACATCATCGTGGTTTAGATATTCATGTTGGTATAATTCAGGCATTGGGACCCTCACGCCTTACTTTGTGTTGGTTTTATAATATGAAACTATCAAAATTCTACATCATGATCAAGCGAAATATGACAACAGATTGCAACGCCATAGGGAAGAAAAGTATGGTATAATGGTCAAAATGCGTTTCTACAGAAACTTTACGTTAAGGAGTTCGGATTCGATGAGTCAAACCTATCGTTTTGAAGAAGTAGCAAGACTTCCACGGCCGGGCGACAATGTCGCCGTAGCTATTCGTATTTTAGAAGCGGGCACGGTCATTACGTACCAAAGTCAAGCATTAACGTTGGATTACACGGTGATGGAAGGACATCGCTTTGCAGTGAAGACCATTGCTCCCGGGGAAGCTTTGTTGTCTTGGGAATTACCTTTTGGCGTGGCGTTGGGTCCGATTGAACCTGGAAGTTATGTCATTAATAATGCTGTATTGACGGAGCTAAGTGTTCGACCTTTAGGATTTTCATTGCCGGCAGCGCCTAATTTTTCGGATGAAATCCCTTCATTCGTATTCGATGAGTCGAAGTTTCAACCCGTTCCTGCTACCCCACGCTACGATGAGGAGCGGACGTTCATGGGGTATCGGCGCAATGCTGCGCGCGGTGTCGGCACCCGGAACATGATCGTTATCCTCGGAACAACGTCTCGAACGGGCAGTTACGCGAAACAATTAGCCGCACGCTTGCAATCTGAGTTGCACCAATATCCGCACATCGAAGGGATCGTTCCCGTGGCGCATACCGAGGGGGGCGTGGAGCAACCGAACAACAAGGACCTCTTGTTGCGCACCTTGGCTGGCTTTATGGTCAACCCGAATGTGGGAGCTGTCTTGGCCGTGGATCATGGTGTAGAGTCGGTCACCAATGAGATGGTTGAAGCGTATGCACGAGAACACCATTATCCGCTTGATGATGTGCTTCATCGGTTCATTACACTGGGCGGGGACTTCCAAGACCAGCTGGCGCTTGGCGAATCGATCGTTCGCGAATGGTTGCCAGCCGTAGATGCAATGCGGCGCACACCTGAATCCATCCGTCATCTCAAGATTGGACTGCAATGCGGTGGTTCGGATGCATTCTCCGGCATCTCGGCAAATCCGTTACTCGGTTGGATTTCTGAGGAATTGGTGCGTTATGGCGGTTCGGCCAGTCTGGCCGAAACCGATGAGTTGATCGGTGCGGAGCCGTTCGTGCTTCAACGTGTAAGCAGTCTTGAGACCGCCCAGAAGTTTTTGTCGCTCGTTGATCAATTCCGCACACGTGCGTCTTGGCACGGTGCCAATGCGGAAGGGAATCCCTCCGGCGGAAACAAATATCGCGGACTTTATAATATTTACTTGAAATCGATTGGCGCAGCCCAGAAGAAAGACCCGATGACACGACTGGATCATGCGATCGATTACGGCGCGCTCATGCCCGAACCCGGGTTTTATTTCATGGATAGCCCTGGCAATGACTTGGAGAGCATCGCGGGTCAAGTTGCAGGCGGTTGCAACATGATTTTCTTCACGACGGGTAACGGTTCGGTTACGAATTTTCCTTATGTGCCGACGGTGAAAGTGGTGACGACGTCGCGTCGTTATGAGCTGTTGTCCAATGACATGGATGTTAACGCAGGTACGTACCTTGAGGGAACATCCATGGATACGTTAGGGAAGCAGACGTTCGATCTCATGACGCAAGTGGCCTCAGGGACGAAGAGCGTAGGCGAGAAAGCCGGTCATGCGCAAGTACAAATTTGGCGCAATTGGGCACAGAAAGACGGCACTCAACTCGAGTCGATCATGCAAGCGGCGAAACCAATGGGTGTTCCGATTCCGATTCAAGGCGGGATATCAGCTGATGCCTCAGCTAAAGCTATGCGGTTCACGTTTCTCCGGCACCGCGGCCGGCGCTCAAGCGGCCAAGTCGCATTACTTCTGCCGACCAGTCTTTGTGCAAGCCAAGTGGCGAATATGATTACACAGCGGTTGAATAAACAGGGCTTGGGTCAACCAGATGAAATTACGCGCTTTGTCACATTGCCGCATACGGAAGGTTGCGGTTCATCTGGCGGAGAATTGGACAATATCTATGCTCGCACGATGGTGGGTTACGTGACTCATCCTCTTGTCAAGCATTGTCTATTGCTTGAACATGGATGCGAGAAGACACACAATGACTACATGCGTCACCAGATCCAGCAGTTTGGTGGGGATGCGAGTCATCTCGGCTTTGCGAGCATTCAACTCGACGGTGGGATCGACAAGGTGACTCAAAAAGTGGAAGCATGGTTTGCAAACACGTTGTCCGCCTCGGAATCGACCACACGAGAAACGGTAGGACTTGAAGCGTTGCGCGTCGGGATTGTCACGGACGGCACGATTTCGGCTGTGGCAGGCGAGCAACTTGCGGCTTTGACACGAACTATCGTCGGTGCAGGCGGCGTGGTCGTCGTTCCAGAGAACAGCAAGCTGTTGAAGGCGTCCTCCTTTAAAGATCATGTGATGCTTCCGTCGGGATTATCCGCATCGCACACGGCATCCGGTTTCCCAACGACGCTCGGCTATGGTGAACACGCGCACCAGCATGGTTTCCACGTGATGGAGACGCAAACCGAGCATTGGGTGGAGACGGTAACGGGTATGGCAGCTACAGGAGTTGAATTATTCATTGCGTTGACGAATGATCGCCCGATGCAGACGCACCCGCTCGTACCGATGATCCAAGTGGCATCGGAACCGAACATGGTGGCTTATGTCAACGATATGGATCTTATGCTCCAAGGCGATTCGACAGGTTGGACCAACCTCATTCTCGAACGTTGCCAAAAAGTGATCGAACACAACTATGTGCCGCGTCTTTACCAACAAGGCAACATTGATTTCCAATTCACACGCGGCTTGCTCGGCGTATCGCTATAAGCAAATCAGCACACATAAGCTCAGCACACAAAAGCAAAGGACCGACACATTCGTGTTGGTCCTTTGCTTCTGTGTGCATGTGTAGCACTCATTTTCCACCATATGTTCAAAATTTGATCATACGACTTGCCCGCGCCACGATGCCTACACCAACCGGTGCCGAGGCCGCCACTGCTCACGTCACCGAAAGCTGAACCGTGGATCAATAAGGTCCGCGAATCCAATCGTGCACTTCGTCCCGATAGTATTGCGTGAGCCGCTGCAGCTCATCGTCTTGGAATGACGACACATCGATGGCAGCGAGGTTGTCCTCAACCTGTGCCACATTCTTGAAGCCGGGGATCACGCATGTGATGTCAGGGTTCTGCAAAATCCAGCGCAAGGAAGCCCGGGTCATGTTGTCGCGGCTTTCTGCGATCCAAGAAAGGTCTTGTGATAATGCCACTCCGCGGGAGAACGGCAGGCCTGCGAACGTTTCACCTACGTTAAATTTTTCGCCATTGGCATTAAAATTACGATGATCATCCGCTGCGAAGCTGCTCGTTGCTGTAAACTTTCCCGTCAATAAACCACTCGCGAGAGGTAGGCGCACAAGAATACCCACCCCTGCAGCTTTCGCTTGCGGGAACAAAATTTCCGCCGGTTTTTGACGAAGCAGGTTGAAGATCACCTGCAATGCCTTCACGCCTGGCACGGTCAAACAGAACAACCCTTCCTCCACGGTCTCCACACTGACACCGTAATGACGGATTTTCCCTTCTGCCTTCAATTTTTCAAGCACTT
>JBILCM010000065.1:0-11736 GCA_044353165.1 Paenibacillus sp. | reverse complement strand
CACAGTTTCATACCATCCGATTCTTGACAGATCCGACACGCGGAGGGATTGCGACCGCACTTAAGGAAGTCATGAGACAGCTTCCCGATTTGGATCTGATTCTCAACGAAGCACAAATTCCGATCCAATCTGCTGTGCAAGGTGCACTGGAGATGATGGGGATGGATCCTCTATATATGGCCAATGAAGGAAAGGTATTGATCGTCGTATCGGAAGAGGAAGCGGCGCGGCTTGTAGATTTCATTAGGAACATCTTGGGTCACGACCTTGCGTCAGAAATAGGAGCGATTCATGAGGGGTCGGGGAGATTGTTACTTCGAACAGCCATGGGCGGAACTCGAGAACTTGGACGTATGAGCGGTTCGCCGCTTCCAAGAATTTGTTAATCTCACAAGGGGGTAACCATCATGTGTAAAGGACCGGATAATCCACTTCCACTGCAATTGATGCTGCAATCAACAATCGATATCACACAACAAGTATTGGCGAACTTGGAACGATGCAAGATCTTCATACCGGATCATGAGAGCGGTACGCGTAAGGAATTGATAGAAGTAGAACAAACTGCGAATGTATTGAAAGAACAGCTGGCGGAAATAGCAAAGGCTTTGAGCTCGGAGCAAGAGCAGGAACCCATGCGTAAGCCGGTGATCACCTTCTTGAAGTAATGTAGACATAAGGGAGGATGACAGTGAACAACGAACAACTTGTGCAACAGCAGATGGATGCCTTGTTCTCGGAAATCGAATATTTAATACGTTTATTGTACGTGACTCATGACGTTCAGATGAAAAACCTGACGCTCAATCAATTATGGAATAAAGTCGAGCAACTGAAATTTGTAACGCAGCTAGAGCAGGATACCCCCAATACCCAACAAACGATGACTCGCGAGCAGCTGGCGCAATATAACGGGAAGAACGGAAAACCGGCTTATGTGGCTGTGAAAGGGATTGTTTATGATGTGACCCATAATGCTGCTTGGTCGGCCGCTACTCATTTTGGCCTGACGGCTGGGAACGATGTAACGCGAGAGTTTGCATCATGTCATGCCGCGGAGCAGTGGATTTTAAATACTTTAACACCGGTGGGGAGGCTGACCGAATGAAGGAACAGGTGATATTACCCCCTGAGCCGATTACGAACGAAGCGATTGCTGCAAGACTGTATGAAGAAGCGAAGCAAAGACTTCAGAACGGAGAAATGAAGAAACCGAAGTTGGTATGGCTCGAGTTGAATGGCTGCTCGGGGAATATTATTTCGATGCTCAACGGCGAAAATCCAAGCTTTGAATATATGATTACGTCTATGGTGGATCTAGTCTATAGCAACAGCTTGATGATTCCGCAAGGAGAGCAAGCGTTGGATAAGCTAATGGCTTTGCTACAATCGGACGACGAGTTTATTTTGGCTGTTGAAGGCGCTGTATCTTTAAAAAACAACGGAATGGTACAGTGTATTGGAAGTTATGAAGGGAAGCCGATCACCGGTTTACAGGCAGCCCAGTCGCTTGGTGCCAAAGCCGCACATGTCATCGCCGTGGGGGCTTGTGCTGTAGACGGGGGACCGTCGGCGGCAAAGCCGAACCCTTCCCAAAGTGTAGGCTTATCCACAGTTCTGGACCGTCCTATCATCAAACTCCCTGGCTGTCCTTGTCATCCAGACTGGTTTTTAGGAACGTTGTCCCACCTCATCGTCTATGGGAAGCCTGCCTTGGACAAGCGAGACAGACCGCTCCTCTTCTATAGCACTCTCATTCATGACCGCTGCCCGCGTCTGGACTATTTTCAGAAAGGAATCTTTGCTAAGACGTTGGGGGAACCGTATTGCCTGTTCAAGCTCGGTTGCCGAGGGCCGGTCACACGTGTCGATTGTCCGACAAGGAGATGGAATGATCATGTGAATTGGCCGATCGGAGCAAGCACATGCATAGGCTGCTCTCAGTTTGGTTTTCCCGATCAGATGGCTCCCTTCATTTCCTACGATACGACGGGGGAATAAGAGTATGGTAAAAAGAATTGTAATTAACCCTATCACACGAATCAGTGGATTTTTGGAGCTTGATGTTACGATTGAGGGCGGCAAGGTCACGCAAGCAAGAACGAAGGGGGCCATGTTTCGGGGATTTGAGCAAATGATGGTCGGACGGAGTCCGTTTGATGCGATTTATTTAACCCAGCGTATTTGCGGAATTTGTTCCACCGCTCATTCCGTGGGGGCGTCGGTAGCATTGGAAGACGCCCTTGGCGTAGTTCCAACAGAGCAAGGAAGGTATGTACGGGATATGATTCACGGTTGTGAGTTTTTGCAAAATCACATTCGTCATTTCTATCAGTTCGGTTTGCCGGATTTCGTGAAAATGCCTCAAGTGAATACGATATATGATACGAATCATGGTGATTATCGCCTCCCTTCGGAAGTGAATGATAAGCTCGCTGCCCATTATTTCGACTCTCTGAAGATCAGTAGATTGGCTCATCAGATGCTGGCGACATTCGGGGGGAAAGCCCCTCATAATCATGGGATCTTTGTCGGGGGATTTACGACACCGGCTACCGCTGACCGATTAGTTCAAGCGAAATCGATCCTAGAGCAAATCAAAAGATTCACGAATGAAATCATGATTCCGGATGCCTACATATTAGCTAGGTATTATCCAGATTACTATAAGCTTGGTGCCGGACCGCGCAATTTCATGTCGTACGGTTTGTTTGACCGTTATCAAGATCTGGGGACCCTGTATGTAGATCCGGGTGTTTATATGAATGGTCAGTATCAAAGCTTTGACCGGGAGCGGATCACCGAAGAGCTGGATTATTCTTGGTATTCCGGCCCCCGCGTGTACCGTCCGTTCGAGACGATGCCGGAGCCCAATATGGCCAAACCTGATGCGTATACATGGGTGAAAGCCCCAAGGTATGACGGCCTTCCTTTTGAAGTGGGTCCTTTGGCGAGGCTTTGGCTTAACGGGGAATATCGCAATGGCATTTCTACCATGGATCGTATGATTGCAAGGGTGCTAGAAGCCAAGAAGGTTGCCGAGGTGTTGGAGGTATTGTTGGATAACATTGTTCCGGGAACGGCTGTGCAACAACGATGGGAGATTCCTCGATCGGCACAGGGCGCGGGTTTAGTCGATACGACTAGGGGGGCTCTGGGACATTGGGTGAAGATTGCAAATAAGAAGTTAGCATTCTACCAAATCATTACGCCGTCTGCATGGGATTTTTCTGCAAGCACTGCCGCAAGTAGAGGTACGGCCGAGCAAGCGCTGCTGGGGACGCCTATTGCCGATCCGGAAAACCCGGTTGAGCTGGGTCGGATCTTAAGGTCGTTCGATCCGTGTATGTCGTGTGCAACCCATGTGCATCGTCCAGGATATGAACCGAAGACTTTCCAGGTGTTCGGATGAAGAATGTACTTGTACTAGGTATTGGCAATCGCTTAATGATGGATGACGGACTCGGCGTGCGTATCGTCGAGAGTTTGCAGCATGAAACCGCAATATCGGGCATTCGTTACGTTGTTGGAGAGACGGATATCGATTATTCGCTCCATGCAATGGAAGGTGCCGATGAACTCATCATTGTGGATGCAGTATCGACGGGCAGGCCCGCCGGAGAGCTTGCTATATTTTCTTTAGAGAAGTATAACCATTCAAATGTAGGGATATCAGCTCATAATCTTCATCTCCTGCATATGATCCCTCATGTATACCCCGATCTTCATGTGAAAATCATAGGGATTGAAGCTGAACGCATTGACTTTGGGTTAGAACTAAGCCAGGTCATGCAAGAAAAGCTTTCGGAGATCACAAGAAATGTACGTGCGGTGATCACTGACATCTTATGAAGAGCGTCGGTCTCGGAGATCTATTCCGATGGCTGACGCTCTATTGTGCGTAAATAGGTTCCCTAGAAAAATTCATTGTGATAATCTAAAAAGACAGTTGATCTTGATGGCATTAGAGCATAGTCAGGAGAACAAAATATATGCATAGGATGGAAACGTACGAGGTGGCTGGGATGGACTGCGGCTCATGCGCGATGACCGTCGAGAACCATCTGAAGAAATTACCCGGCGTGAAGCAAGTCGAGGTGAACTTTGCGACGGGGAAGCTGCGTATTGCGCACGATCACACGATGCAAGAGATCATGAACGAAGTGGCGAAGGTGGGTTATAAGGCAACCCCTATCGCTAAGACGCGCGAGGCTGTAACGGAGCGCAACAAGCATTCATCGGGGAACGAATGGGTCACGTTATCGGGTGTTATGCTTCTTCTGGGCTTCGTCGGGTCTTTCACCGGGGTTCCCACAGTCATTACGACTTGCCTGTATATCGTCTCCATGGTGGCAGGCGGATATAAGCCGGCAAGGAGTGCTGTATACGCGATCAAGAGCCGTTCCTTGGATATGAACGTCTTGATGAGCGCCGCAGCGATCGGGGCAGCCTTCATCGGCGAATGGCTCGAGGGCGCTACCGTGGTCTGGTTGTTCGCCATCGGGAATGTATTGCAGAACCGCTCACTCGATAAGACGAGGCATTCGATTCGGAAGTTGATGGATTTGGCGCCACCAGAGGCTTGGGTGGTAAAACCCGAAGGGTTGGACCGTGTCCCGGTGGAGGACGTCGCCATCGGTCAAGTGATCGTCGTCAAGCCCGGGGAGCGAATTCCGCTGGATGGCGACGTGCAAGAAGGCATTTCAACCGTAAACCAAGCATCGATTACAGGGGAATCCGTTCCCGTCGATAAAGCGCCGGGGGATATGGTCTACGCGGGCACCATCAACGAAGTGGGTTCACTACAAATCCGCGTGACGAAGCGGGTCGAAGATACGACAGTCGCGAAGATCATTCAGCTGGTGGAAGAGGCGCAGGAGAAGAAGGCACCGACGGAGGCATTCGTCGATCGTTTTGCGAGAATTTACACGCCCGTTGTCTTCGTTGTCGCGCTAGTCGTTATCGTGTGTCCTCCCTTGTTCGGGTGGGGGGCGTGGACGGAATGGTTTTATCGAGGTTTGGCGCTTCTCGTCGTGGCCTGTCCTTGCGCGCTCGTGATTTCTACACCTGTCGCGATCGTATCGGCGATTGGCAATGCGGCGAGGAATGGCGTGCTCATCAAAGGCGGTGCCTTCTTAGAGATTGCAGGCAAGATGGATGCGATCGCGTTCGATAAGACAGGCACGTTAACGGAAGGGAAGCCGCAAGTGACCTTCGTCGAAGCGTACGGCGTGTCAGAGGAGACGGTCGTGTCGATCGCTCGCACACTGGAGGAACAATCGAAGCACCCAATCGCACAAGCGGTCGTACACTATGCCGTCGAGAACAACATTCCACCGCAGGTAGGGGCAGGTTCTCGAGCGATTGTCGGGAAAGGGGTGCAAGCGACGATCGACGGGATCGACTACTTCGCCGGCAATGTGAAGCTGTTCCAAGATTTGAAGGTATCGCTGGAGCCCATGCAAGCCCTAGTCACTTCACTGCAGAGCGATGGCCATTCCATTGTACTCGTCGGAACGCGCAATACCTTACTTGGCATGATCGCGGTTGCGGACACCTTGCGCGACGTTGCGGTTGCAGCTGTGACGAAACTGAAGGCGGCGGGTGTGCGGGAACTCATCATGGTTACTGGTGATCACGAAGGCACAGCGAAGAAAATCTCGGCACAAGCGGGGATGACCCGGTATTACGCTGATTTGCTGCCGGAGCAGAAGGTAGATGTAGTGAAAGGAATGAAGCAGGAAGGGTATAAGATCGCGATGGTCGGAGATGGGATGAACGATGCGCCTGCTCTTGCAACGGCCGACCTGGGCATCGCCATGGGTGGCGCGGGTACGGATACCGCGTTGGAAACCGCCGATATTGTCCTGATGGCGGATCACCTGGGGAAGCTACCGCATACGATTCGTCTCAGTCGGCAGGCCATACGGATCATTAAGCAGAACATCGTATTTTCGCTCGCCATGAAATTCGTGGCACTCGCACTGATTTTCCCGGGATGGCTCACACTGTGGCTTGCCGTCCTTAGCGACACCGGGGCAGCGATCCTTGTGATCCTTAATAGCATGAGGTTGCTCACATTAAAAGATCAATCGTAAACCCTCCATCATCTTCATTTTGCACTACATCATCTTAACATTCACCATTGTGATCTGATGGCGTGCCCCCTATACTGGAAAACAAGAGGAAATCATTCCAACAACAATAGGGTAGAGGTGAGGACGTTGAACGAACCAAAGCTATTGACCGATGAACAGATGCGATTGTTTATTACTCAGGGTTTTTTGATGCTGCAAACGGATTTCTCCGATGCGTTTCATCAGAAGTTGCTAGAACAGCTGCATGAAGTGTACGAGAAAGAGGGCAATCCCGGGAACAACATATTGCCGCGCATTCGTGAGCTGCAGAAGGTGTTCGATCATCCGACGGTGACAGGCGCTTTGACAAGTGTGCTCGGTCCTGATTACCTGATGCACCAACATCGGCACGGCCATTACAACGCGGAGAACGCACCAGGCAGGTGGCATAAGGATTCTTACTGGGGTTATAGACGGACGATGCGCAATCATCACCCTTGGTGGGCGATGATCATGTACTTTCCGCAAGATACACCGATCGAGCTAGGCCCAACGGGCGTGATGCCAGGAACACATAACTATGATACCCGTGTATTCCCTGAGGAAGAATACGAGTATGAAGCGACGGCCCAAGGGAAAGCAGGCACGTTCGCACTCATTCATTATGATATGTGGCACCGCTCTACACCGAATACCCTAGGAACGCCGCGATACATGTTGAAGTTTGAGTTTATGCGCACGGCGCCGCCGACTGCACCCACCTGGGAAAATCTTGATGCAACGTGGCAGAAGCCGGCAACGTGCAACACACCGTTCGCTGAACACCCTGTGATGTGGGAAGATACATGGCGCTGGCTTCGAGGGGAACTGTGTGGTCTGGCAGACACCAAGCTGGGCAGCACCGCACAAGAACGCGCAGCCTTGCAAGAACAACTGGCATCGACCTATGAGCCGGATGCGCTCAATGCAAGTTATGCGCTAAGCACGATGGGACGTGAAGGCATCGACATTCTCTTGAACGCCTTGCATCACGAGAATGTGAAAGTTTCGCGGATTGCAGCTTACGGTTGTGCGGTTGCAGGCTCAGAAGCGGTGGCGGGTTTAACCGAGGCTTTGCGGAGTGAACGCGCCGAGACCGTGGCCCATGCGGCGTTCGCGTTGGGTGAATTGCGTCACTTGGCATCTGGTGCAGCAGCAGCGTTACATGACCTCATGGCTCATGAATCGCCTAAAGTTCGCTTCACGGTATGCGAGGCGCTCTCGATGATTGCCCAACCTGCAGATATCTGTGTGGACGGCCTCATCCGCGGCTTGGAAGACGCCGATGTGCAGGTGCGATTCACCGCCGCGCAATCCCTGACGCGACTCGGTGCTGCAGCGGATCGTGCAATCCCATACTTGGAGACAATGCTTGATGACGAGAATCGTTACGTACGCGGGCATGCGCTCGACGCACTTCGCTACATCGGCACCGAACGTGCGCGCGACGTCCTGATCAACCAACTGTTCCAAACCCGCTGGTGTTCATCCACGACGCCGGCAAGCACATTCTATCCATGAATGAATGAAAGCAGGCAGGGCATCGATCCCTACCTGCTTTTTTCATTCGAGTTTTCTCGCCACTGGCTGGGGGACGAACCCGTGAACTCGCGAAAGGTGCGAGAGAAATAATGGAATTCCATTCCCAGGCCTTCAGCGATCATAGACACCGGTTGTTGCGAGAAGGACAGCTGATGTTTCGCCTTCTCCATACGCAAGCGGTTGATGTACTGAATCGGGGAGTAGCCTGTCGATTTCTTAAATAACGCAATAAAATAATTCGGGTGAAAATGAGCCTCCCTCGCCAACAACTCCACCGTCAAATCGTCTTGCAGATGGTCCTCAATGTATTGCAGGATGTTCCCCATTTTCTCAAGCGAAACCGTCGCCTTCATGTCGACATGCACGGGTTCTGCTTGCTCCAAGTACATCGAAATCAACTGCAACAGCAGCGCATTCACTCGGAACGCAGACGTTAGCTTCGGTTTCTCTGCGTGTTGAATCAATTCTTGGAACATGGTTTGGAGCGTCGATGCATCCGCAACCGTAATCTTCGGCGAAGTTCGGACAATATCCAACAGATGAAGATCCCCTAATTTCGCGCCAAAATGACAATAGAATTTCCCAAATGTATTCTCACTTACCGTACCATACGATTGTCTGACCCCTGCAGGAAGCAAGTACAACTCACCCGGCTTCGGCTTATAAATCTGATCTTCAATTTTGAGGTAGCCTTCCCCTTCAAGGATATAATAGAACCGATTAAAGGAAGGGGTGAAATCATGGTCTTGCCAACTTAGACCCACTTTCGCGTAGGCTACCACGTACAACTCGACCCGCAGGTTCGACAAATATCGTTGTAAATAAGAATACTCCATCCTGGCCATCGCATATTCCCTCTTAGCACTGCATCTATGGATTTTATTTGTTCTTAGAATACAAGAAAAGCACAACATTGCAAAGTGAATGGGATGAAGATAAAGCGTCGGGGGAGAAGGGGGTTCATCATTCCACTCCTTTGGTTCACTCTGTACTTAGCTCAGCAGAAGATGTAACGAAGATGATCAGGCTAAGAGGAGATCGTGCCAGATTGGATGCGAAAGCGAACAATGCCTATATTGTAATTGTTCCAGATGCCGAGGATAGCCATAACCATGCATGATTTATTAATTATGAGAGCAAGTGGAGCGTAGGTTTCTAATTTGCGACTTCAAAGTAGCTTACAGTCATTCAGTATCTTTGCAATTGATTCTCCAATGGTCAGAGAAGGATTCTCTGTGTAATACTGAAACCCCTTATACAAACGGGGTCTAAGTCCATTATCGTGGTTTTGCTGCATGATGAATTTGGATCGTTTAATTGCATCTTTAACATCATTTAAAGAGATTTTGCTAAGAATTCTATTGAAATCAGCTTCACGTTTATACTGTTCCAGTTCTAAAAAACGTTCTTGAAACGCTTTGTTGAGAGGACTTAGATAGTGGGTTCTATGCGTGAACGATCCATTACAGTCAGTCTTATGCAATATGATCCACAACTCGAAAGTAAAATTGCTATAACCCAGGAAGTAATCAATTTTCTTTCCTTGCTTTGTAGCTTCTTTCATAGAGGCTAGCGTCTTATTGAATATAGCAATATGATCGGTTTCTTTACTTTCCAAGTCGCATAAATGCGTCACAACTGTTCTGGATAGTATACTTAGTTTCTTAACATGACTACACCTCGTTGCTTTCCGCAAGAAGCTTTTCGAAAATTGGGGTGAAGTCCATATCCATTATCGCACCATAGCGGCCGATAAAGTAATTTTTTATATAATCGCCATGCATGCGAACAGCATTGTCTCCAGAGGTTCCGAAATCGGATAACGAGTAATGAATACTCTCATGCGTCTGTTCTTTGCGTTCAACAAATTTAATCTCGTCACGTCTGAAGAGGTTCGCATTCAGGAAAATAGGGTTATGTGTGTTGAAGATCAGCTGGGCATTCTTTTTGTTCAGGTCATTATTATGAAACAGGTTAACAATACTCATTACAGCCATCGGGTGCAGTGCTGAATCAAATTCATCAACAATTAACGTCCCTCCGTTAAGTAGCGCATTCACGGCTAGTGGAAACAGATTCATGAATCGATAGGTTCCATGGGATTCGAATATTTCTGCAGGTAAAAGCTGATGATCTTCAAAAAGAGAGTATAACTTCGCCTCTGATTCCTCATCATGAACGACATAACCTAACGCGTTGGAGTTAATGCCGAACAACTCCGCCGCCTTATTGATGGTCTGTTCAATATAAATCGTCTTCTTCTTGGGATCAGCATAACGTCTGACGAGTTGAAGCGCATCGGCACGGTATATGATCATAAATTTATGTTCAACACGGATGAAATATAAATTGTACGTTCACGATTTCTTCATATGAAAATGTCATGTAAGGGAAAAAATGTTATCGCCAAAAAATAGGAGATGCGTTATAATGGAAAGAAATTGGCCAGATTTCACAATATTCGCTCCAAGAGCGCGATGAAGGGGTAACGACAATGCGCGTACGGAAGGCGATCATTCCAGCAGCGGGGCTGGGAACCCGGTTCCTGCCGGCGACGAAGGCGATGCCCAAAGAGATGTTGCCGATCGTAGACAAGCCGACGATCCAATATATTGTGGAAGAAGCGGTGGAGTCGGGGATTGAAGACATTATCATCGTGACGGGGAAGGGCAAGCGGGCGATCGAGGATCATTTTGACAACTCGTTCGAACTGGAACACAGTCTGCTCGAGAAGGGTAAGCTCGATCTCCTCAGTGCCGTGCAGAAATCTTCGAAGATGGTCGATATCCATTACATACGCCAGAAGGAAGCGCGCGGGTTGGGTCATGCGGTGTGGTGCGCTCGGAAGTTCGTGGGGGATGAACCTTTTGCCGTGTTATTGGGTGATGATATTGTGCAGTCGGCGAACAAGCCGTGCTTGCAGCAGATGATGGAGCAGTATGAGCGGTACAACACGTCGATCATCGGTGTGAAGCGCGTGCCTGAGGATGAAGTGTCGCGGTATGGGATCGTGGATGCGAAGGAAATTAAGGAGCGCCTGTACAGTGTCAACCACTTGGTGGAGAAGCCGACGAAGGACGTCGCGCCTTCGAATCTAGCGATTATGGGGCGGTACATCCTGAACCCGAAAATTTTTGAGATCTTGGATCTACAGACCCCGGGTGCCGGCGGTGAAATACAGCTGACAGACGCAATCGCTCGGTTGAACCAACATGAAGCGGTGTATGCGTATGAATTCGAGGGGGTGCGTTACGATGTCGGGGAGAAGCTCGGGTTTATTAAGACGACCATCGAATTCGCCTTGCAGCGCGCGGACCTTCGGGATGCCTTACTTACATATATGAAGCAATTCAGATAGGGAACATCAAGATGATATGTTCATCGGGTGATGTCTACTTGCCCTTATCCATGTAGGCACTCGTCCATGCTGTGGGTCAGAGAACCTTAGACGTCGATCGTCGAGGGTGTGGAGTGAGGATAGGTTTGATGCCTATGTATGGGAATTGATTATGCTGTGGGAGAGACATCATGAAAGTATTGATCGTGGGTAGTGGATATGTAGGGTTAACGACAGGCAGTGCGCTCGCGTATCTCGGTCATGAGGTCATCCTGCTAGACAACAACGTAGAGCGCATTGAGCGACTGCGTAGCGGGGAAGTGCCGATCCATGAGCGCGGGTTGGCTGAAGTGATCGAGGAGGCGCGGGGGAACATGCGCTTCATCTCGTCTTGGGATGAATTCGATGCGAGCGCAGCGATCGTGATCATCGCGGTCGGCACACCGAACAAGGGCAATGGCGACGTGGATCTGTCGTATGTGGAGATCGTGGCACGCAGCATTGGGGAGCATCTCACGGCAGAGGCAGATCCGGTCGTGGTGAACAAGTCGACGGTGCCGATCGGCTCTGCGCGGCGTGTGAAGTCGATCATCGAGGAAGAGCTGCGCAAGCGCGGCATGGCGCGATCGATCGATGTGGCCTCGAATCCCGAGTTTCTGCGGGAAGGGGAGGCGCTGTTCGATACGTTCTATCCGGATCGGATCGTGATCGGGGTCGAGTCGGATCAAGCCAAGCTTCGCT
>JBILCM010000145.1:0-3347 GCA_044353165.1 Paenibacillus sp. | reverse complement strand
ATACAGCCAAACGTTGACCAGGCGGGATGGAAATATCACCTTTGGAAGGTTCAATTTCCCCAGCTAATATTTTGAGGAACGTGGATTTCCCCGCTCCGTTCGCACCGATGAGACCATAACAATTCCCGGGTATGAACTTAATATTCACATCTTCAAATAGTGCACGCTTGCCGTAGCGCAACGTCACGTTAGCAGCTGTAATCATAATTTCTTGTAAACCGCCCTTTCGACCTTGTATTGAAACTGAATGCAACTTCCCCATTATATCATATCCAGACGCAATGGATGGCGCCAAAAAACAGCCGAGCGGACTTCAGCAATATACACCCTTGCCGTAAGTTCCATCCCGGCTGTTCATCATAGCGCTGATGCGCCATCATCTGATCGCAGCTTTTATTTATTTTGGCTGAAAGACACCTCTGGAGTTGTGAGTCGGTCGTAATATTCAACATACTTATCACTGTCATCACTCGCGCGAAGTGCCATCGCTGAACGCGGGTGTTCGTCAAGCATGCCGGTAATCATATAAGGGATAATATAACCCCATTCCCATCGCTCACGCATCGAGAGCATATGCTTCTCGATAAAACCAAGCACAGGGCGAACTTCGTAGCGCGGATTTTTCAACTGGCTAAGGGCGAGTTCAGTAGGACAATTGCCTGCTGCGCGACCCATGCCGAACACGGACGTGTCCACGAATGTTACCCCCTGATTCACACCAATCAGCGTATTCGCGAACGCCATCTGCATATTGTTGTGCATATGAACGCCAAGTGTCTTGTTAGGTACGAGACGTTGAAACTTCGTCGTCAAGTACGCAATGTCGTTAGGCAATAGGCTGCCATACGAGTCCACAATATACACAATATCTGTGTTGCTCTGCGCAATTTCTTGCAAAGCTTCTGTCAACTCATTCTCCATAGCGTGCGACAGCGCCATGATGTTCAGCGTCGTCTCATAACCAAGCTGGTGAAACTTGTCTGCCAATGCAATGCCCTTATCGACATCATTGATATAACAAGCGACACGAATTAAATCGAGCGAACTTTGTTCCCGAGGCAAGATGTCATTCTCATCTACACGTCCGATGTCGACCAATGCGGATAACTTCGTGTGCGTCTTCTGTGGAATGACTTCCTTCATGAACGCCTCATCGAGAAACCGCCAAGGTCCAGCGTCAGCGCCTTTGAGCAGTTTTGGAGAGTTTTTGTAACCGATCTCCATATACTCCACGCCTGCTTCGCTTAAGGAAGCATACAAATCGCGCACAAATTCAACACTGAAATCCCAATTGTTCACCAAGCCGCCATCCCGAATCGTACAGTCCAAAATCTTCGTATTCATTGTCTTCGTCATTCCTTCCGCGCCTCCCAAGACACCTGCAATCTAAAATTTATTATAGTGTGTACAACAGCGAACCACAACAAAATTGTGAGCAGGACGCACCTAGCGAAGCTCCTTCGGGATTCTCCGTGCTACACCAGAAGCGATCGCCGCAGCGGCTACCGCATGACTCACACGTTCCACCACGCGATCATTGAATGTGCTAGGGATGATATACGATTCGTTAAGTTCATCTTCTGTCACGACAGAAGCGATGGCTCGCGCAGCCGCAAGCTTCATCTCCTCATTGATTGTTGTGGCACGGCAATTCAACGCCCCACGGAAAATTCCTGGAAAACAGAGTACATTATTGATTTGATTCGGATAATCCCCCCGGCCCGTGGCCATAATACGGACATAAGGTTCCGCCAATTCCGGCAAAATTTCAGGCTCCGGATTGGCCATCGCAAACACGATCGGATCACGCGACATCCGCTGCACGTCTTCAACCTTCAACACACCGGGACGGGATAATCCAATGAACACGTCTGCTCCCGCAATAACTTCGGACAGTGTGCCACGCACTTTGCGTTCGTTCGTCCGTTGTGCAAGCCAATTCCAATTTGGATTGTCGTACGTTTCCCCTGGCACCAATGCACCGAACCGATCTACACAGATCAACTCGCCGATGCCTGCGGAGAGCAACATTCTGGAACATGCCGTACCTGCCGCTCCGCACCCATTCAATACCGCTGTCACTTGATGGATCGGTTTCTCCACCAATTTCAACGCATTGAGCAATCCCGCAAGCAACACCACGGCCGTTCCATGCTGATCATCGTGAAACACAGGAATATCCAATTCTGCCTTCAAGCGCTCTTCGATTTCAAAACAACGCGGCGAACTGATATCTTCCAAGTTGATGCCTCCAAACGCAGGCGCAATCAGCTTGATCGTGCGGATAATCTCTTCTGTGTCTTTCGTGTCCAGACAAATCGGGAACGCATCCACATCAGCAAGTTGCTTGAACAGCATCGCCTTCCCTTCCATGACCGGCATCGCCGCGTGCGGACCAATATCGCCCAGCCCAAGCACCGCTGTGCCATCAGAAACGACTGCCACCGTGTTTCGTTTGATCGTTAACGTATATGCCTTATTGGGATCATCATGTATCGCCATACAAACACGAGCGACACCGGGTGTATACACACGCGATAAATCATCGCGATTGTTGATTTTCACTTTCGGTTGCATCTCGATCTTGCCCCCAAGATGAACAAGGAACGTACGGTCGGAGACATTGATGATGCGCACACCCGGCAACGCGTTAACGGCTTCCGTCAATTTCTGGGCGTCCGCTTCGTTAATATTCACGGTAATATCCCGCGTTGTCACTTCCTTAGAGGCGCGGATGACGTCCATCGCGACCACATCGCCGCCTGCCGTAGTAATCTCTGAGATGACTTGTCCGAAACTGACCTTCGTCTTATCCATTTCAATCCGCATAATGATGCTTGTGCCGATAGCCATGTCCCAAACCACCCTCCTGATCAGTAGGATCCTAAAACAAATTGCTCAATGACCTCACGGACACCTTCCTCATTGTTGCTACGCGTGATGTAGTCTGCGATCTGCTTTAATGATGCGACCGCATTGCCCATCGCGACACCAAGTCCTGCCACCTGAATCATCTCATGGTCGTTCCAGGAGTCGCCAATGGCCATCGTCTGTTCCTGTGGAATACGATAATGCTTCGCCAGATACGAAAGTGCATGGCCTTTGGTCGCTTCCGGGTGCAAAAACTCAAGATAATGGGGCTTGGACTTCGTGATATGCAGCGATGAACCGAATACAGTCCGGAGTTCATCAGCAAGGCGATCTAATGTTTCAGGTTCGTCGATAATAAGCATCTTGGTAGAACCAAGTATCGCCACGCGACGAAAATCCGATTCGATCACATAAGGCACCTTGGAGAGTTCGGAATAGGCGCGGATGTGATCATTGTCCGTATTCACTATCAAATG
>JBILCM010000144.1:0-3381 GCA_044353165.1 Paenibacillus sp. | reverse complement strand
GATTTTGGTTTTGCGGAGGGGGAAGTTGTATGCATAGCTTTACGATCGCATGGCATGTATTTAGACGTCTTCTCGGCGATAAGAAGAGTGTTCTGTTCTTTCTGGTTACACCGATTGTACTTCTTACGCTTATCATCGGTTTAATGGGGGATGCTCAACCCGAGCGTCCGAAGGCCATTTTCGTTAATGATGATGAAGGAGCCATGGGAGCGCACCTCATCTCATTAATAAAACAAGAGGATGCGTTCGACTGGACCGAGATGACATCCTCCGAAGTGATGCGCTCAGCAATTCGTGAGAAGGAAGCCCCTCGCGGCATCTGGGTTCCTGCTTCATTCACGGCAACCGTCACGGCTACGAACGGCGACGCCACTCCTGAAGTGACGGTGTTTGAGAACCAATATAATGAAGAATCATTCATGTTACGCACGATGCTCCAGTCGAACATAGATGTGCTGGTGAGTCAATATGCGAATACAACAACCTCATTCGAGCGCATGTTGGAGCAACTCCAACAAAATCAAGTGCGCGCCAAAATTACCGATCCCAAGCTTTACGGGGATGAAACCTCGATGTTAGTGTCCGGATTGCTGTTGATGTTCATCATGGGTCTGGTTAGCAGCTTCGTCTTCTTAGTGATGGAAGATCGATTACAACATACGATGATGCGCATGGCCGTTGCTCCTGTGCGCTCATGGGAAATTGCGTTGGGCAATGTCATGGGTGTATTGGCCGGCGGATTGTTACAAATCATCACCATCTTGGTGTTGGCACGGGTTGTGTTTGATTATGACTTTGGCGGTGTGCCGTTCATGCTGCACGTTACGCTGTTCATTCTATTCATGCTTGCCTCTTTGGGGTTAGCCACGACAGTGGCTGGACTTGTACGGAACAAAAATCAATTAACACTCTTAAACCCGCTCATCATAATACCGACCTGTATGATTGGCGGTTGCTTCTGGCCGGTTGAAATTATGCCTGATGTCATGCAACAGATGTCTTACCTGGTGCCTCAGCGGTGGGTGCTTGACGGGTTGTCGCGCCTTGCTGCCGGCGATGGCCCATCCGAATTGGCGATGAATTTCGGTGTCCTTACGTTGTTCGCCGCGGTGTTGATCGGATTCGGCAGCGCCATTCTCCGACCTGCGCAGGAAGGCGAAGGCGTGTAGATCCTTCAAGCAGCTAGACTTCCGATCCTCCTTGCATTATGATGAGTCCAATCTGTCATGATCCAAGGAGGATTTCACCATTGCAATGGATTGCGATCATAACCATGCTGATTGACCACATCGGGATCATCTGGTTTTGGGATTCGCCAATTTGGCGAATTGTAGGCCGTATCGCCTTCCCGATCTATACCTTCTACGTTGCACAAGGAATGATATTCACCCGCAATCGCAAAAAATACGTGATTCGATTAGCTGTGCTGGCGATCATTTCACAATTGCCCTTCAGCTATTTATTTGATACTACCAACGTGAACGTCATCGGAACGTTCCTGATATCCGTGTTGGCCTATTATGGAATGGATCATTTCAAGAACAATCCGATCCGCTTCCTCTTCCCCATCGCAGCTGCCGTGTTGTTGGAACAGTTCAATTTTGACTATGGCGCTTACGGTTTACTTCTCCTTTTCTTATATCGCTATTTAAACGGTACAGCCATGTGGGCGGGGCATCTGGGTATGAATATCTTGTATTGGATGCTCTACAGCACCCCTCTACAGATGTTTAGCCTGTTGCCAACAATCGCTTTCGCCTATGCCTCTTCATGGGAATCACGATTGTTCAAGTCCTTGAACGGGTATCCCCCTCCGCGCTGGCTGTGGCGATCGTTCTATCCTGCTCATCTTGCCCTGCTGTATGTACTGGAAAAAATATAAACCTGCGAACGGATGGATTCCGCCAGCAGGTTTAGATCACTTCTTCATTCATATCTTACGATCAGATCTTACGATTACTTTAATAACTCTTTCGGAGCCTCCGGCCTGTGGAAGAATAAATAACTCGCAGTAGCAACCATGGTCAATGCGAATGCTGACAACATCGCATTGGCGTGCTTAGCAATCCACTGTTTCATTCGAGATCACCTCTTTTCGAAAAAATCTGCGGCTTTGTAGGCGATAGGTGTAAGTGAAATCGCCTGCACGATAAAGGCAAGTGTAACGACAGGTGACGCAATGAAGAAGTTCAATCCTACAAGCACCATGCCGATGGCTTTAAAATGATGTCGATACTTTGGTCCTGCGAGGTTCAAATGCATAATATCTTTGGGTGCCCACCATGCCACCAAAATCATAGCGATGCTATTGAGAATGAATCCCTCGTGCCAGAATGATACAGGCCAGTGAATCAATCCCAGCATAACGCATATTGAAAACAAATTACAACCAAAAGATGATCTTAGATGAACTCCACCGCTTACATAACGCAAACCAATGAACGATCCCATCAGTACAATAGCTTCCGCAGCATGTCCTGTGAAGGATGACAAAATCAAAATGACAAAGAAAGTTAATAAAGAATTCAATAAGGTAGAAACTGAGAAGGTGAGCACCTCTTCAGATGCTGCGTGTTCATGATGTTCCCGAATGAACTGCACAATCCTAGCAGACAGCTTATTAATCATGCGATTGTGACTGGTGTTGTTCTATGCGTTCTTCTATTTCGCGTATATTGAATCGATAGGTAAGATATAGTCCAATGATCGAAAGAGCCATCATCGCAATAGTGAAATATACAACCATTAAATAATGCGTATTCTTGAATGCCAAGATGGCCGATTGAATCAGTGTGACCGAACTGACAAACAAGCCTCCTGCAAACCAATCCCGAAGCGTCACCTTGTTACTTTTGATCTGGAACTTTCTGGTAATAAACATAAATCCCAACCTTCTGCGTTGCATAACGTAAGACACCAACAATACAGCGGCGGTCGTGAGTCCGATCATGAAGTTGCTTAACATTTGGGAGTTTTGCGTTTCTTCTAACGTGGCAAACCCGGTCAAACTCACTGCCAAAATCAACAACATTTGAATCAACGCTGCTAGTACGATACCCGAAATCCAAATGAGTACGGCATAGACGACTGGGAACGAAAACAAATACCTGATGAGCAAGATCGCCACAATAAGATTAACAATGACAAAATAATTTTGGCTCTCAAGCCAATGTTGTTGAATGAGCAACACCGTTAAGGTAACCAACAAAAAGAATGCGATTTTATTTCGATTCGTCACAATCGGAATCCGAAACAAGGAGAAAGCCAAGACGGTAAATCCGAGCAACTCCATGAATGAAAACAATGTATCCACGACAAACGGTACGACTGAATTCATGATATCCACATCCCCTTCCTGCGTTTCCAATGGAATAATATCCT
>JBILCM010000143.1:0-3435 GCA_044353165.1 Paenibacillus sp. | reverse complement strand
AGTCGCTCAAAATTTTGATTCGTATGGAGAAGCACATATGGATTCCATTCATGAGGTACAGCCCACACATACCCATTCCATTTCATAGCGCGCAACACAAGATCGATCCATTGCGATTGCCTTTCTGCCGAAACAAACTCATCCAAGGACATGAGCCTCCCTTGGGAAGCGAGATGTCGAATCCATGATGCCGGATACAATATCACATCAGCCGAGAAGTTGCCCGCCATCAGCTGCTGTAAAGGCACATTAATCATTTGTACCTTCATCTCGGGTGCGTCACGCTGGAATCGCAAAGAACGTTGCAACAATGGCGCGAACGCTTGGGGATCCATCGAAACAACCACTTTCATCTCAATCGATTGCTTCTGCTCGTCGGTCAATTGATCCGGCGTCTGCACCCGCTCATTCTCTTCAAAAAAATTGCGATTCTCAGCGGTGGGTGCGCCATACCCTAGCATGATGAAAATCAGAACACCAAAAATTGTCATGAGGACGACAAACCATTTTCGCATGAATATCTCTTTCGCCTCCTGCAATGCTACCCGTATAATAAGAATATGGGGTGACCGCTGATGTGGATGCAAGGAATTATGATGGACTTGCCTGAAGGAAAATTACCTGGGTTCTATGCACAAATTGTCAAAACCATTGCTCATGCAGCAACCATCTTTGATCGAGATAAAGAATTGATTGTCGTTCGCACACAAGAAGAACAACAACGGATTATTGAAGCATTGGATCGTTACCATGTCCCCAACGAATCCCTACGCTTGATATTACTGCCTGACGATGCCCATCGGGATGTGCGCGCGCAAGATTACGGATTTACGAGTCGATCCGGTAACGCTTATCTCTATGGTGATATGATGGCTATGTATGGAATTCCTCCGATTCAATCCGCCGGAGCAGACGTAACACCTGCACAGATGCAAATGGAAGAATTTCTGATCGCTTCGTTCATGAATGACGGTCAAACATGGTATTGCGTTGAATCGCATCTACGTGAGACGATCTCTGGCATTGCCTTGCGTTATGGCGTCGTCCTTGATTGGTTTGAGTGAATGAGTCACCTCGTCGAACTGCATACATATTCAGTGAACCCGTTGCTCACACTAGGGATAAACATAATCTCTACTGAGGAGGGAACACATGTGCACCTTCGCAACCTGATTGTAAGAGCAGTATGCCTCATTGTTTGGAGTACGATGATTGTAGCTTGCTCCAGTGGAGCAGACGATTCGCAAATCCGAACGAAACAGTCGGTACCCCAAGTCGCTGATATAAGCCGATTGGAGCAGCTCGCTGAAGATATTCCGGGCGTTCAACATGCGAACTGTGTGCGCTTTGGCAATACGGCCATCGTCGGCATTGACGTGGCAGCAGGGTTAGATCGGTCACGCGTGGGCACACTGAAGTACGCTGTAGCTGAAGCATTACGTAACGATCCGATTGGCGTGAATGCCGTTGTAACAGCGGATTTGGATATCGTTCGCCGCCTACAAGAGATCGGAGCCGATATTGCCGCAGGACGACCTGTCACGGGTTTCGCGGAAGAGCTAGCTGATATAGTTGGCAGAATTATGCCTCAGTTGCCCAAAGACATCCAACCACGAGAAGACAAGTTGTTGCGTTGAACGAACAAAGCCTAGTCATCATAGACTAGGCTTTCTTCATGGCAGCAAATACTTGATCGTCCAATTTCTTAGCCGCTCGCAAGTCATATGTTTTCTCATAAGCTGGCTCTGCAGAAATTCGTGCTCCATAGAACATCCCGTCACGTACAGAGTCAATCGCAATGTCCATACAAACTAACGTGAAAGGAACGTCTTCGAGCGATTCGCTTACAATTTTCGCTTTGCCGCAAATGACTTGAACCGTGCCTTCGGCGAATATCGTTGCGTTCACTCGTTCGTTGGCTCGAATGTTAGCTACAATCCGCGAACGACCATCCAACGCAAGACGCAATGTCGATGCATTCACCGCATACACCCACGATATGGCGTTCGTCATTGGACTGCCATGTTCTGCATCCATCGTACACAAGAGGACGAGCGTTTCCTTGTTCAGTTGCGATATCAATTGTGGCGACAATTGAGTAACCACTTCAGGCATCTGTATTGTTCCTCCCCGTGGTGTTGTGTTCCCTTGCTTGAACACATTATAGCACAGGCCGTTGAGCGCTGTCAGCGCATCCATCTCCAGCATGTGCACCATCGCATGGCCACATGCCCGAATGTCTCCATGCTCTTAGGACCCGCCATCTGCCGGGACCACAGGCTCATCAGTCCCCATGTCAGGCTCATCCAATTGCACGATTGTCGGCGGTCCGTCAGGGAGCAATTGATTCTGGAGTGAAGTCGTTGCCGCCGCTACTGCTTCTGGCGAAATATGCACATATTGACCATCCCAATTGCCTTCAAGATGAATAAAATCGATTTTGGTGTTATCAATGGTAACATACGTTTCTAGCATATCCTCAATCTGTTGGGAAGGAATATCTGACTTGACATTGTTGCCAACCGCATCAAGAATGTTCCCAACCTTCATGACACCTTCCGTTGACTTCAACTTCTCAAATAATTTGGAGATCACTTGATGCTGTCTGGCGTTCCGCTCAAAATCACTGGAACCCGGTGTGCGCGGACGGCAGTTCATTGATTTGCGGTATCGCACAAAGTCTAGTGTTTGCTTTCCGTTCAGTTGTTGGATTCCTGCTTTTAAATTGATGTTGGTCCCATCCGCACGGTCGTTATGACACATGTCTTGATCCACATCAATGGTCAACCCGCCGAAAGCGTCAATAATATCCTCGAAAGTTTTGAAATCAACAATCGACACATAATCGATATTCATATCCACGTAACGGCCGAATACTTCCTTGATGTTATCCATAGCATAAAGTTGACGTGCTTCCTTGCCGTCCGGAGCCGAATCGAATGAGGATGAGTACAGGTAAGCGGCATAAAAGCTGTTCGCTTTATTCGGCCTTAGCCCTTGGGGATCCATGTAAGTATCCCGAGGAACGGATACGAGCGTCGCGCTTTTACTTTTCGGATTCAATGTCGCGATCATGATCACATCGGTGTTCGCACTCTTTGTTTCCTTACGATAATCTGTGCCAAGAATGAGGATAGAGACCGGTTTCACACGGGCTCGATCCGCTGCATTGACCTTATCGGCTGTGCCGATTTGACTTGTTGTATCTTGTAATTTCCAATACAAGTAAACGCCATATCCGACCAAGAGAATGAAAATAAGCGTCATCATCACAATCAGGACTTGCAAGAATACCATCCATCTCGGCTTTGATGGACGAGAATCGGGCGGGGTGAACGGAATATTCTTGCGTTTGGTCTGTGTGACGTAAGGATCTGTCATCGTCTATCACCTAAACTATTCGTTGTATTTCGGATTTTCGTTAATATCTACCAG
>JBILCM010000064.1:0-12084 GCA_044353165.1 Paenibacillus sp. | reverse complement strand
AACTATGCTTCATTCGATCTTCTTCTACGGTGTAATATTTGCGATAGAAATCATCCTCAATACTGATCCACTCATCAAATCCATGTTGTTTGCGAATTTCGTCACCCAAATGCCATTTGCCAATATAGGCTTTGGTGTACTCACTGAAATCGGCCAATTCTACAAGACAAGGCACATCGGCTTTCAAAGCTTGATTGTTGGATCGGACCCCGCTTTTGTGTGGAAACAATCCTGTCAAGAGCGAAGAACGAGAAGGACCGCAGACGGGTTGTGTACAATAAGCACGTTCGAATAAGAAGCTCTCACTAGCCAATCGATCCATATGTGGGGTATCCATCTGTTCATTACCGTAAGCCTTCATCGTTTTGGCTGCTTGTTCATCGGTAAAAACAAACAATAAGTTCGGCTTTCTAGACATCATCCTTGCTCCTTTCACTCAACCTTTAATCGATCCAGACGTAATCCCTTGGGTGAAAAAACGTTGGAATAGAAAGAAAATCAGGAGTAGTGGAATCGCAGATACCGCTGCACCCGCATATTTCAACCCATAATCAACGACGCTACCATCTTCGAACAGTGTCGCGACACCTACAGGCAACGTGTACAACTTGTCATTCCCAGATGACATGACGAACGGCCAGAGAAACCCATTCCACTCGCGAATAAAGGCGATGATGAACAACGCACCGATCCCGGCTTTGGTGAGTGGCAGACCGAACGAAAGAAAGAATCGAAAATCACTGCATCCGTCCATCGTCGCTGATTCTTTAATTTCTTTAGGAATCGCGTTATAGAACACCATCAGCAAGAACACACCAAAAGGCATTGCCAAGTCGGTCACAATGAATGGAATGCGTGTGCCGACCCAACCCAGATCAACCATCAATTGATAAAGCGGCAATAAATAGACATCCTTAGGCATAATGAGAGAGCCGATAACAAAGATGATGATCGCTTTTTTGTAAGGGGTTCGTAACATGGTCAAGGCGTAGCTCGCCATCGACGCAATAATAACAGCTCCAGCAACAGTCATTGCAGCGAAGTAAATGCTATTAAACATCCACAAACCCGCGTCATTCTCTACAAAAATATTTTTAAAATTGTTCAATGTTGGATTCCATGGAATCCATTGCGGTGGAATTTTTACAGTATCCATTGAAGTTTTCAATGAAGAGATAAATAACCAATAGATAGGGAAAATTGAGAAAATTGAGAAAAGAACTATCAGGACGTTCAAGATCAAATCTGCTTTGGAAGCATAACGCAACTTTTTAATGACCCGCAAGATCGTTCGCTCCTTTCCGCATGGAAGCCGCAAATCTCAAAAATACCAAGATCATCGTGATTAAGAACATCACAACGCCCAATGCCGAGGCAGATCCGAAATTGCCCATCGTGAAGGCTTCAGATTGCACAAGGAAAATCATCGTTGTTGTTTCGGAATTGGGCCCTCCATTCGTCAGCAGTTTAATCACAGGATACGTCTGGAGTAAGGCAGAAGTTTGCGTAATAAAAATGAACAGTGAGATCGGTTGTGTCAATGGAATCAAGATGTAGCGAAACAGGTGATAGCGGTTCCCACCGTCAATGTTCAATGCATCAATCAAGTCGCTTGAAATACCAATCATACTGGCTACAAACAACACGACACACTGTCCCAATTTCATGGTGAAGAGTAAAAAAATGATGACCGACATCGCGAGTGTTGCGTCACCTAGAATGTTGACCGGAACCACCCCTGCAAGATTAAAAAAATAACGTGCAATACCCGTTTGCGCATCCAATAGAAATTTATAGATGATCGCCATCACCACCATTGAGGAGATGACGGGAATATACAGGCTCGTACGAATCGTCGACATGTATGCTCTTGATTTGTCAAAAATACTGCCTGAAATAATCGTCCCCAAAAAAATCAGCGCAGGTACAACAACGGCAACAATGATTAAAGTATTCCCAATGGATTTCAGATACAGCGGGTCGGTAAATACGACGCGATAGTTTTCCAGTCCGACAAAGAGGGTGTCCTGAAAGCGAAAATCAAAGAAACTGTTATATATACCTCGTAGAATGGGATAAACCATAAAGATGATCGACAGCAGGATAAAAGGCAATATAAACAACAAACCAGTTACAGAAAATTTCAATCGTGTGCTCATTATGAGTGTGTCTCCTATCTCCTATACGCGGATGAAATAAGAGGTGCAGGTCGTCTAAGGAACAAGCATCCTGCACCCCGTGATCATCAGACTTGATCTTACTTATTCAACACGGCAGATCTTGATGAATATTCGGAGATCAATTTATTCGCATTCGTTGTATAATCGGCTGCTGCTGCTGCACTCGTCTGCTTGTCAGAGAGTCGGCTTTGCATCATCTTCGCGAACAATTCACCTGTGGCATTGTATCCTGGAACACCGCCTGTGACGTCGTAGTTGTACATTTCCATTTTTTCAAATTCGGTAAATTCTGGAGAACGTACGAGTGCCACCGCCGTTTTGGAAGCAGGTTTTACACCAAGTCGGATGAACTGAGATTGATACTTGTCTTGCGCCATGTACCAACTTAAAAATTTCTTGCCTTCTTTAATTTCGGCTTCCCGACCTGTGTTAAACATATGCGCGCCGCCATAATAGATCGTTAACGTCTGTGAATCTTTACCGTTATCCACTTTCGGTATCGTCGCGTAACGTAAGTCAAACTTGGCAATCGTGCCTTTATCCATCTCGGTACGGAACGCTGCCGCGCTTTGTGTTTGGCTTGAGAACATGACAGATTTTTGGTTTTGGAAATCGGCTCGAAGATCCACGTACTTCTTGGTGACCGCATCAAAATTGACATACCCGGATTTCATCCAACTGTACAATTTATCCATGGCCTTAACAACGTTCTCATCGCTACCTGCAACCGCTTTGCCATCTTTAAACATGGATCCCCCAAACATGCGGACCCAATGAACAATATTCGTATCCCCTTGTGCATCACCCGCAGAGATACCGACTGGATAACCGCCGCTGTTCCCATAAAACTTCTTTAACCCAGGCAAAATTTGTTCCTCAAAATCTTTCATCTTCCATTGAGCGAACAAGTTAGGATCCTGTGGTACGAACGCACCCAAACCAGCAGCGCGGAAGATGTCTGCATTATAAAGAAGTGTGTACGGTGACTCAAACACAGGAATCATATAATAATTGCCGCCGATAAACATCGAATTGAGTGAGCTTGCGCTAAATTTACTTTTGATTGGTGTGACAATGTCCGTTAACGGAAGCAAAAGTCCCTGATGCACATCGTCTAGAACAGCAATACCATTCGTCATGATGATTGTAGGTAGCGTGTTGGATTGTTTTGCCAAAGCGACTTTCTGTGCACGTTGGGTACCTGTGAATTTCTCGTACTTAAACGTGACATGCGGGTTTTGTGCCACATACGCATTCTTCGCGTCTTCGAACATTTTGTCATATATAGCTGCGAACGTAGTCCACACTGTGATCGTGACAGGTGTTTTATTTGCAGCTTCTTTCTCAGCTACCGCTTTATCTGCTGCCGCCTTGTCAGCTACAGCTTTCTCAGCTGCTACCTTAGCAGCGGCTTGGGCTGCGGCTTTCTCGGCTGCGGCTTTCTCGGCCGCTACTTTCTCAGCTGCCGCTTGGGCTGCGGCTTCGGCTGCCGCTTTCTCAGCTGCAATCGAATCGGCTAACAATTTCTCCGCTGCCGCTTTCTCTTCCGCTGTCTTCGCTTCGGCTAGTAATTTTTCTGCTTCAACTTTCTCCGCCGCGGCCTTCTGGGCATCCGCTTTCGCTTGCTCTTCAGCAGCTTTCGCAGCGTCAAGTTCTGCTTGCGCCTTCGCTGTAGCTTCCTCAGCCGCTTTCTTGTCTGCCTCCGCTTGTTCAACCTCAGTTGACGCCACTTCATTGTCTTCTGCCTTTGGTTCAGTCGTTTCCGTCGCACTACTGCAAGCGGTTACAACAAGTGCAAAAATCAAAAACCAGACCCATAATGTTTTCTTCATACCATAATCCTCCTTCTGGGACGACACTTCTATGTACGCTCCCAATTCGTTTATACTGTAAATGTGATCAACTGATATTATCAGTTTAAAATAAAAAAAATAATTGTGCAACCCCTTTCATTAAATTTTTATGGCTTTCATGGTGTCTTGGTACCGACTTGCTGTTTCCGCTATATGTTCATGTAGTAAATTAGATGCCAAAACCCCATTGCGTAAGCGCATGGCTTCATAAATTTTTCGATGGTAATGCATCGCGATTTCACGTCCAGGAAGTGTGGATGTGATTTCGAACCCTCTAAGGATCATATTCCCTGCAACTTTCATAATTTCGTTCATCACCGGGTTATGCGCAGCCTTGACGATCGTAAGATGGAATAGATAATCCAACCGTGCATATTCTTGCGAATTGTCTATCGCTGCCTCCATGGCTTGAACGTAATCTTCAAGTTCTTGAATTTCACTCACTGTGGCCCGTGTTGCAGCGACCAAAGCACACTGGGTTTCAATAAAGTCTTTTGTTTCTAGTAAATGCAAGACATCAAACTCTGTTAACTCAAGTAAAGGCGTCAAATTTGTCATGAAAGATTCCATCGAGACTTGCCGAATAATTGTACTGTGACCATGCTTTATTTTGACGATACCCATACCTTCCATGATCTTCAACGCTTCCCGAATGGCTGGCACACCTACGCCAAGTTCAGCTGCCATCTTGCGCTGGGATGGGAGTTCTTCTCCGGGTTTCAGTTTTTTGTTTATGATCATGGCACGGATTTGTTGGGTAAGCGACTTGGGAATGGTAGACTTGAAAATTTGAATATCGGTTGTTGACATTGGAATTTCCCTTCTTCAGGTTGAAGTCACACTGATAATATAAGCATAACAGTTTTGTTTTGTCTGATACAAGAATAAAAATTCAAGTTTAATAAGTCTATAGTTTTCTCACCGTTTGGCGTATACTGGATGGCAGTGATTGCATGGGAGGAACTCGATTTGCTCAATGGATTGAATCGTGTGTTAGAGCGATGGATGCCGCTCCTTACTCCTCTGGGTGTGTTGGTGGGGATTCTCGCATCGGCTCAATTGAAAGACTATAAACAGCTTGTCATTTGGATTTTTGCGGGCATGACGTTCATCGGCAGTCTTGGTGCCAACTTCACCGACCTCGGACGAGTCGTTCGTCAACCGATGCCGATTATAGTCAACCTGATGATTCTGCATCTGGTGATGCCCCTTATCGGCTGGGCGGTAGCGAATGCGATGTTCCCAGGCGATGTGCTGACCGAGACGGGATTTATTCTACTGTTCGCGATCCCCACTGGGGTGGTCAGCTTGGTGTGGGTCTCGATCTACCGTGGCAACATCGCGCTCACACTCACCTTAATTCTCGTGGACACGCTACTGTCCCCTTTCATTACGCCCGCTACGTTGTCACTCTTCGTCGGAGCGAAAGTCCAGATCGATACGTGGGGCATGATGCAAGGCTTGCTGTGGATGATTGTCATCCCTTCTTTAGCCGGGATGACACTGAACCAAATGACACGTGGACAAATTAAGCAGAATTGGGGACCGAAGCTGGCGCCTTTCACGAAGATCGGACTTTTCACCGTAGTGGCGATTAATAGTGCAGTGGTAGCCCCGTATCTGAAGGAAGCCGGAACAGATATTTTGTTTATGATTGCTTCCACGATCGGTATTGTTGCCTTGGGTTATGCGCTCGGTTGGTTGGTTTCGCAATGGCTTGGCTGGGGAAGAGATGTGACCATCGCGATGACATTCAATACAGGGATGCGGAATTTAAGCGCAGGTGCGGTATTGGCGATCGCCTTCTTCCCTCCGCCTGTAGCGCTCCCTGTCATCACGGGAATGCTCTTCCAGCAAATTCTTGCCTCGTTGTTCGGTTTTGCGCTTGCGAAGACGGGGAAGCGGGCTGTTGCGCTTTGATGAAACACCTCATACGACCACTCCGCATATGCTGAACCATCATATCTGCTTATGGAGGAGTGGTTTCTTATGCCCAATGCGATTGTCCCCCCTGTTATTGTTCGCACCCAACATGTGGTAAGACCGAACTTCGATGTGTATTTCCCGATCGTCGAAGGAGGTCCGAACCCCCAGGCGCAACAGCTTATCAATACCCGCATCATGCAAGAGATGCACAAGTTATTAGCTTCTCCTTACCCGCCCGGCACACAGGCGCCGCCCCCCGACTACACCGGCGGATTCGAGGTCAAAACCAATGAACGGCATGTGCTTAGCATCTCTCTCATCATGTACAGTTACACAGGCGGTGCTCACGGCATGACGGTGATTCGATCCTTGACTTTCGATACAAGAACAGGCCGGGAGTATGCCCTCGCTGAACTTTTCAAACCCAATAGCGCCTATATCGCCAAAATCAATGCGAACATTCGCGCACAGATCGCTGCTCGCAACCTTCCCTTGCTTGGCGAATTTACGGGCATTGCACCGAATCAAGATTACTACATCGCGGACAAAGCGCTGGTCATCTACTTCCAGCTTTACGATCTCGTGCCCTATGCCTATGGATTCCCTGCCTTTCCGATCTCCGTCTATGAATTGCAGAACGAGGTGATCGAAGATGGACCGCTGGGGCGGATGATGGGACATTTTTAGAACACACGCATAAGGCACTTTGAACTTGTTCACCAAAAATTAGCTTTGAAAATGCACCTCTTTTTGTTAAGATCAACGTGGACATTCATCAATCACAAGAGAGGTACAGCAATGCAAAGATGGTTTCCTATTCTCCAATGGCTCCCGAAGTATAGTAAAAATCAATTGCTTCAAGACCTCCCCGCAGGGCTTGTTGTCGGCATTATGTTGATCCCTCAAGGCATGGCTTATGCGATGCTGGCCGGCTTGCATCCGGTCTACGGTCTTTATGCTTCGATTATACCGCTCATCGTGTATGCAACGTTCGGCACGTCCCGGCAGCTTGCGGTGGGGCCTGTGGCAATTATTTCACTCCTTGTGTACACAGGCGTCTCTCCCCTCGCAGAACCGGGTACGGAGTCGTATTTTACACTGGCCGTCTTGCTCGCGTTGATGGTCGGCGTGTTGCAAATTGTGCTCGGTTTGCTCAAAGCCGGCGTGATCGTGAAGTTCTTATCCCATGCCGTCATTAAGGGCTTCACAGCCGCAGCGGCGATCGTCATTGGCATCAGTCAGCTCAAGCATCTGATCGGTGTGCCGCTAGTGAGCAGCGATAACGTCTTTGTGCTCCTCTATGACGCGTTAAGAAGACTGGGTGAAATTCATTGGCTCACACTCAGCATCGGGATCGGGTCCATGGTTGCCCTCGTTCTTGTTCGCCGGACATTCCCGCGTTTCCCGGTACATATCGTTGTTGTTGCAGCGAGCATCGCTATCATTTATTTATTGGGACTCGATCGCCAAGGTGTTAAGATTGTCGGTGAAGTGCCGCAAGGTTTTCCTATGCCGCATTTGCCCACCGTAAGCTTAGACGCCATTGTTTCCCTTATTCCAATCGCTGTAACGATCGCCTTGATCGGTTATCTGGAGTCGATCGCGATCTCCAAGTCCATTGCCTCGAAGGAAAAATATAAAATATATCCCAACCAGGAATTTTTCGCCTTAGGGTTATCCAATACGATCGGTTCGTTGTTCTCATCGTTCCCGATCACCGGTTCATTCTCCCGCTCTGCGGTCAACTACCAAGCTGGTGCGCGCAGCGGCATGGCCGCTATCATCACAGCGTTCTGTGTGGCCATCGCGGTTTTATTCCTGACACCCCTCCTTTATTATTTGCCGAATGCCGCATTGGCTGCGATCGTAATGGTTGCCGTCTATGGCCTCATCGACGTCAAGGGAACGATCAGCTTGTTTCGCGTGAAAGTAGCAGACGGGATCACGGTATTGATCACGTTCATTGCGTGTCTGCTCGTCGGTATTGAGATCGGCATTGCCGTCGGAGTTGTCTTCTCGCTTGCTGTGTTTATTAAGCGGAGCGCCTACCCGAACGCTGTAGAACTCGGTTATCTGGAGAAGCATGATGTGTTTAAGAGTATACAACGGTTTCCTAAAGCCCAGACGTATCCGAATTTGTTCATTCTCCGGGTCGATGCGCCACTTTATTTTGCCAATATGGGTTTGTTGGAGGATTTGTTGGAGCGTACCGTTAGGGACAAGCCCCAGCTGGAGTGGATCATTATGGATTTCTCGGGTGTGAATGATATCGACGCGGTTGCCATTCACGACATGGATGAAATTATGGCGCATTATCGCAAGGAAGGCATTGGGTTTATGCTCGCAGGCGTGAAGGGGCAAGTGTATGGGTATATGGTGAAAGCGGGATGGGTAGATCAATACGGTGAACATATTGAATATCTCTCGCTGCAAGAGGCCGTGCGTGCCGCGACCTTGTCCCCTCAAGACGAAAAACTGCGCGAAGAAGGGCTAGTGAATTACTAGCCCTTGGTTTTTACCTTAAATCCGTTATAAGATTTTTTAACTTGGTATAATGTCCACTCACGCGATCCACGATCACGTTATAGGCCAGTTGGTTTTTGGCCAGCTCGGCCATTTCTTTGTCAATGTCGACATTGTTGCCGTTGTTGTTCTGTATCGTATCTTCATTGTGAATGACCTGATAAGGAACTCCGGCCGATGATCTATGCAAAGGAAGATGCTTGGGATGCGTCCTGCGCAGAGGCAATGTGTTCTCATTATCTCTCCCCAGTTGTCGCCGAAGCTCGTCTTGGAATACGACCGACTGCGATTTGAATCCAGGCGTGTCCACATTCGCAATGTTATTGGAGATCACGCGGTTGCGCAACGTTAACACATCCAACACGGACTCATTCATCCTCGAAGTGCGCGATTCGATCAAGACCCTTCTCCCCTTCCCGTTAAATCCATTACTCCTATTATGATAGAGTCGATCAAAGTTGACAAGATGTTTATTAGCCAATTCACTGAATTTCTGGCCGTTGTCTACCTAGGGTTGCTTTGCTAAATCCGCAAGCTTACACTGACGTGCCGCATCCACCTCTTTAACTTATTTAAGATTATACTCTTCCGTTTGATGTAAACCGAACAGTTCCAATTTTCTGAGTATCTCGGGAGGCAATGGATCCATTAAGGATGCATTCACAAGCTTTTTAATTTGTTCTGCCGTTTTTGCTCCAAGTATCGCAGTCGATATGTTGTGGTTTGCCAACACAAATTGAACTGCCATCGTGGTAAGATCAGGCACATTTGACGGGAGCCTTGATTTTAATGCTTCCCCTGCAAGCAGAATTTTGTTCAATTGTTCTATGCTATAGTTTGCTCGATGGTCCTTTGTGGAAAAACGATAACCTAATGGATATTTTTCCGTTAAGAATCCACCTTCCAAGACAGTGCGTGCCAGCAAACCGATCCCTCGTTGGCGACACTCCTCTATAATCCCGCTGTAATTCAATTTCTGTCGAAGAATACTATAGATTATTTCAAAAACATCCATTTCTTCATAATCCATATAACGCTTGCACAAATTGACCGTATCATCCGTGACGTTGTGACCCTTAATTGAAGCGCCAATGTGTCGTATGTATCCTTGTTCCTTCATTTTCCTCATTTCTGACAAAACAGCTTCGATCGTACGGGTATCATCCGGTGGACTATGCATCAAATAAACATCAATCCAATCCGTTCTTAAATGTTTTAATGACGTCTCCAAATCACGCCACATGGATGGAACCTGATCCAAATTTTTAGTGTTTGCCGTCTTTGTCACCAACACTAGATCATTTCTGGGAATACCACTCAGCACCTGACCGATATATTTTTCACTACCATAACCAACCGCAGTATCTATACAGTTGCCGCCAGCTTCAAGATACGTCTCAATGGTCTTAATTGCATCTGACTCATGAACATCCTCATATTTACCACCCATTTGCGACGTGCCTAGACTGATTTCAGAAATAAAGAGTCCGGTTTTACCCAAGTGCCGTTTTTTCATCCATACCTACTCCTTCATATACAATGTACTTACAGCAATTTCAACCGATCACCTGGACGGCATTCTCCTTGATCTCCCGCAACACATCGGTCAACGCCTTCTGTCTCTTCCCAAACTTGCAAAATCCATCGCCGTAAGCGGCATGTTATGGCCTAACTTATCGAACGGCGGACCGCCTTCATCTTGCAAAAACTTGATAGCCTGTTTGCAAATCTAAACCCTCCAATAAGATGCGACTTTTGTTATAATAACACACGAGAATGACTGCTCGTTGTCATGAAACATACGTTCGAATGAATAGGCTGCGATATGTCTATTTTCCTATATTTTGAAATAAAGAGAAAGGAGTAATTTCCACATGAATACAGACTCGATCGATAATGCTGCCCTATCTTATGGACCTTAAGAACAGAGGCGTACAAAGCTTTGTAGAATGTACACTCATGTATTTAGGTAGAGATGTGAATATATTATTGGAGCTCTCCAACCTTACGGGACTGCACATCCTTACGAATACAGGGCAATACAAAGAACCCTTCCTCCCTAAAGAAACCTTCGCCTGTTCAGCCGAAGAACTCGCAAATCAATGGATCCGAGAATATGAAGAAGGGATTGACGGAACGGGTATAAAGCCAGGATTTATTAAGACCGCTGTGAATCCCCATGATTTAGATCCTCTACAGGAAAAAATCATTGCCGCCGCCGCAATGACTTCCAAACATACAGGATTAACCATTGCAACGCATACAGGAAATTCAGAAGCCGTCATGAAAATACTAGACACGCTAGAAAGATATGAGGTCAGTCCGGAGAAATGGATTTTTGTTCATGCCCAAAACCACCACAATCCGAATTGTTTGATCGATGCTGCCAGAAGAGGCGCATGGATTGAGTTTGGTGGTATCAAGTTGGGGAGAGTCATGGAGGTTGCGTAAGACCCTTTACTCATGTAACTGACAATTTTATCCCTCTCATGAGATCGCATGGTATAGATGAAGCCATCATCCACTTGATCACCATGAGGAATCCGGCCGAAGCTTTCGCAATTGATCATATTGAAAGGAGTTACCATTAGCTCACGAGCATCATGAAGACGCTGGCAAGTCGTGGAAACTCCCCGTTCATGGTTTTACTACAGTTGATTGTCTCCCGTGCTTTGGAACAGCTCGATGACTTCGCCGTCCGGTCCCTTGAAGAAGGCAATGCGAATCGGGGTAGGTGGATTGTCACCCACCACAACATCCTTGGTTTCGATGGTGACTTCCGCCCCAGCAGCCCGTGCCGCCTCCAATGCGGCTGCAACATCGTTCGTTCGGAACGCCATATGGAGAATCGATTCGTCTGCTTTACGTTCCTTCGATCCTCCAGCGAATACCTCGAGGTAGTTCCCGTCGCCGGTATCCAGCAGAATCGCTCTTTTATCGCCTTCCCCCCAACGGTGTCGCTCGACAAAGCCTAACCCTTCGGTATAGAATGCAACTGTTTTTTCGAAATTTGACGCCTTGATCGCGACATGATGAAAACCGCCGCCGCCAATTCTGTGATTCGTTCCCATTGTCATTACTCCCTCGCTCTTCCCTCAGATTACATAACCTATGATCATGCTCTTACTCCACGGTAACACTCTTCGCTAGATTGCGAGGCTTATCGACATCGTTGCCGCGCGCCAGTGAGGCATAGTAAGCCAGCAACTGCAAAGGGACGACAGACAATGCGGGTGCAAGCAACGGAAGCGTTCGCGGAATGTAGAGAATGTCATCCGCCGTTTTGACGAGTTCCGTATCACCTTCATTGGCAATGCCGAGCACGTGCGCACCCCGAGCTTTAACTTCAACGATGTTGCTTAACATCTTCTCGAAGAGTGTCTCTTGCGTGGCAAGCGCAATGACAGGAATACCCTCCGTAATCAGCGCCAATGTGCCGTGCTTCAATTCCCCAGCAGCGTAGGCTTCGGAATGTATATAGGAGATTTCCTTTAATTTCAATGAACCTTCTTGGGCAATGGCGTAATCCAGTCCGCGACCGATGAAGAACAAGTTATCCACACCTCTGAACTGCTGCGCGATGTCCTTCAGCCGCTCGGCTT